>NC_022600.1:944958-1259944 GCF_000484535.1 Gloeobacter kilaueensis JS1
AGAAGGTGCCTAAGACAGGCGAGAACACTCACCACCGCTATCGCTACGCGACTGAAGCCGACCTGCTCGCCGCCCTCCGTCCGCTCTGTTCCGAAGCTGGCATCAGCTTGATGATCACCTGCACCAGTTGCCACATTGAGGAACACACTGCTCAGGTAATGGTGCGCCTCACCATCACCGACAGCGAAAGCGGCGAGGTGGCCACCGTCGATATGCCCGGCTTCGCCGCCGACAGCAAGGGCGATAAAGCCGTTTTCAAGGCGCTCACCGGCGCGGCAAAATACGCCTACTGGAAAGCCTTCGCCCAGGCTACCGGTGACGATCCGGAGAACGATGCGCCGCCCGGCGAGGCCACCAGTAACCGGCGGCGAGCAGTAGATCCGATCGAGGCCCGGCGCGATCGGGTGCGCGATCTGCTGAAGGCGGCAGGCGTCACCATCGAGCAGAGCAAGAAGCGGCTCACCGATCTCTATGGTCGGAGCACGGTTGCCGCGCTTTCCCTTGATCAGCTGGCGGACCTTGAAACTCGCCTCAGCGCCTCACAGGCCGCAAAAAGTTAAGCCGATTTTAGTCCAAGAATTTAAGGCCGAAACTCGTAAAATGCTCAAGGAGCGGATTCTAGCTTTTTAGCGCTCGGTGTTCGATTCCCCTCAGCTCCACTTCTTAAAAGCCGCTCAACGAGCCAGATCCGGGCTTTGAGCGGTTTTTACGCATTCATCCAAGTGTTGCAATTTATCGTTAGATTGATCTGTTCAGCTAATGGTAAAGTTTTTTCTTGATCCTGTAGCGATCTGGAGGATCCTCTCTATCCTGTTTGGCATCCGCTATCCCTCCTCCTCAGGTGGTTGGCGTGAAGTCGGAGGTGTCAAAATCATGATCGCTCACACGTACGTCGCCCTTGCTCTGCAGACGGCGATGCAGGCATGGAGCGGCGATAGTATCGCCCTTAGAAGATTGAATCTGGCAGCGGCCAGGCTCGGCCATCGCATCGATGCAGATGATCTGGGCGAACTGAAGGCCCATTCCCAGTGGTTAGAAAATCTGGCCTGGGGTCTTAAGGAACTCGAAACCGAGCTTCCCAGCCTCACATCTGTCCAAAACTACGTGGCTACCGCCCTGGATCTCTCACTGAGGGCCTGGGCGGGCGACGACGAAGCTTTCGCGTTGCTCAACAGAGCCGCCGAGATGACCGGCAGCGGGAGCGTCTCAAGCGAGCATCTAGCAGAGATCAAGCTGCATTCTCAACTACTTGAGAATATTGCCTGGGGCCTCAAAGAACTGGACAGCGAGCCGGCGCTCTAGAAAATAGAGTCGATGATTCTGCTGCCTGAAAAGTTAACTGTCGAGAACCGCCAGATCGAGCTGTTGCAGGCGCGACGACCTCTCCGTGCCTGATCGTCAGTTCCACGACGATGAGTAGCCCTCCAAGAGGAGCGACGATTCCCACCGAGCCGTTGACGAGGACGGGCTGTGCGAACCGGTGATCGTTCAGACCCGGTAGCGGACGAGATCTGGCAGGAAGCTGCCCGGTGCTACAGCGAGCCGGTACTTGCCGCCCTGCTCGTCGAAATTGCCCTGATCAACGCCTGGAACCGGCTCAACGTCACTATCGGCCAGGTAGCAGGTCCAATTCAGCCCCTCACCCCCCGGCCCCCTCGCCCACAAGGGGCGAGGGGGAGAAAGCCTGTGTTCCTGCGGACAAAACAGTGACTGCCCCACCGAGCCGCCACAGACTCGGCGTCGGGGGGGAGGGTGAGGGGGCCACGGGTGTCCCCCTCACGCGGGGCGGGGGGTTTGGGGGGAGGGCGCGAAGGGCCCCTCCCCCCGATGGTTTTGTTTCCTCAAAGCAGCTCAACCAAAAGAACCCCTCCCCCCGATAACCTTTTCTCCCAATTCAAAACTCTCACCCAAAAAGCCGCCCCCGACAACCGCGTAGCGCCCTGCGCTGGCGGTGTGCCACGATTCGAGCATGAACGATTCTGCCCACACGAGCGAGCTGGACTTGCTCACCGAAAGTTACGCCTACGAACTACCGGAGCGCTGCATCGCTCAAAACCCGGTCGAGCCCCGCGATCACTCGCACCTGATGGTCGTCCGGCAGAGCGATCACACCCATCGCCGCTTCTTCGAGCTGCCGGAGTTGTTGCAACCCGGCGATCTGCTGGTGCTCAACGACACGCGGGTGATCCCGGCCCGTCTATTTGGGCGCAAAGCTACCGGCTCCAGAATCGAAGTGCTGCTACTCGAACCGCGCTCCGAGCGCCAGTGGCTGTGTCTGCTCAAGCCCGCCCGCAAGCTCACAGCAGGAAGTGTCATCGACTTTGACGGCCTCTTGAGCGCCACCGTTCTTGAAAGCGATCCGGCCACCGGTGGGCGCTGGCTGGCATTCGACGGCAAAACCGACTTCGAGTCAGCCCTGCACAAACTCGGCCAGATGCCCCTGCCCCCTTATCTCAAGCATTCCACCGCCCGCGCCGAGCAGTACCAGACCATCTGGGCCAGCCGACCGGGGGCAGTGGCCGCCCCCACCGCCGGACTGCACTTCACATCGGAACTATTGACCCGGCTGAATGAGCGGGGCATCGAGCAAACCCAGATCACCCTGCACGTGGGCCTCGGCACCTTCCGGCCCGTCCAGGCCGCCCATATTCTTGCGCACCAGATGCACAGCGAGTGGTATGAGATTCCCGAGGCAGCCGTCGAAGCGGTGAGGCGCACGCGGGAGCGGGGTGGGCGGGTGATCGCGGTGGGGACCACCAGTGCCCGCGCCCTCGAAAGCGCCGGCGAGGACGGTACGCTGCGTTCCGGTTCCCGCCGATCGGAGTTGTTTATCTACCCCGGCTACCGCTGGCAGGTCGTGGATGGCCTGCTCACCAACTTTCACCTGCCGCGATCGAGCCTGCTGATGCTGGTGAGTAGCCTGGTAGGCCGCGAACGGTTACTCGCCCTCTACCGCGAGGCCATCGCCCAGGGCTACCGCTTCTACTCCTTTGGCGATGCGATGCTCATCTTGCTGGATGGTTGAGAAAGTGGACTACCGTCCTGGCGTACCTATTTGACAGGGTGATAGAAAAGCTGAGATGCCTGCTGCGTCTTAAGTCGTTTTTGCTTTTAGAGGACTGGACGTACTTGCAGCGACCAGTTCGGCAGTGCGCTCGGGTTCTACCAAAGAATTGACACAGAGGATGGCGGAGGCAGCGACGGCAGGCAGCCCGATGCCAGGCAGGGTGGTGTCGCCTACCCGGTACAGGCCGGTAATCGGTGTGGCGGGGCCAGGAAAGGTGCCGACGGCAGGCATGATCGCGGGGCCATAGCTGCCTTGAAAGCGGCGCAGGTAGCGCGCGTGGGTGAGGGGGGTGCCGATCAATTCGAGGACGATGCGATTTTTTAGATCGGGGATAATCCGCTCGATCGCCCGGTAGAGAGGAAGGGCGCGCTCGCGCTTGCGCTCGTGGTAGCGATTGTCGCGCTGCCAGGGGGCAAAGGGTTCGAGGCTGTAGGCGTGGAGGACGTGGTGTCCGGCGGGAGCAAGATTCGGATCCCAGACACTCGGAATCGAGATCATGCAGGTGTGGCCAGGATGCGTCAGGGGGTCGGCATGGACGACGACGTGATGGCCGCTCAAACTTTCAAGGCCCTCGGCGCGAATGCCCAGGTGCAGGTGCATGAAGCTATCGACGGCAGGCAGGGCGAGGGCTGATCGCAAAAATGCCGGATTCAACGCACCGGCGGGCACAAGCTTCGTGTAAGTGTCCCAGAGGCTGGCGTTGGAGATGACGACAGGAGCATCGAGGCGCTCGCCGCCGACAAGCTGCACTCCTGCTACCCGGCCCTGTTCGATCAAGATGGTCTGAACGTGGGCTCCCAGCCGAATTTCGCCGCCCCAGCGCTTCAGGGCGCGCACGAGCGCTTCGACGATCGCTCCACCGCCGCCTATCGGGTAGTCGATGGGCGATCGGCAGCGCTCGCCCCACATAAAGGCAAATTCGGGAGCGACCGTGCCGTGGGCGGTGAGGCCAGAGAGCAAAAAGCATTCGAGATCGACCAGGCGGCGTACCCAGGGATCCCTCACGTCGCGATCGAGGATCTGGCCGGTGGAGCTGCGCAGATCCCCCACCAGCGTCAGCAATTTAAGCGTCTGACCCAGGTAGGTGCCCAGCAAAGTCGCAAGCAGGCCCAGATCAGCTCTTAAAGAGAGAATCGGAATGTCGGCGAGCGCTTCGTACATCGGTAAAAGCCGCCGGGCAAAGCGCTCGAACTGGCGGGCTCCCGCTTGGGTCACCCCGGCGATGGCCCCGCTGTAGCGCCCGGCATCACCAAAGACAGCGAAGCAACTGTCTGGAAAGTGATAGTGGGCGAAGGGGCTGTAGGGCACCGTCGGCAGCGATTCGCCCAGAACAGCCAGGATCTGCCGCAGGGGATTGAGGCTTTTTGGATCGCCCAGACCACAGTGAAAGGACGGTCCTGAGTCGAAGTGAAATCCCTCGCGCCTAAAGGCGTGGGCGGCTCCCCCGGCGATCGTGTGGCTTTCGCAGACGAGCACCCGGCGACCGTGGCGGGCAAGCAGGGCCGCTGCGCACAGACCGCCGATGCCGCCCCCGACGATGATCGTGTCAAACATATGGTCATTGTCCCGTAGGCTGACAGAAAGACCAACAAAGGACGGCCAGGATGCGGGTAATTGGCCTTACAGGCGGGATCGCTACGGGCAAGAGCACCGTGGCCGCACTGCTCGCCCGTCGCGGGGTGAGGATTGTGGACGCCGATATTCTGGCGCGCGAAGCGGTGGCACCGGGAAGCCCGCTTCTCGATCAAATCGTCGCCCGCTATGGGCAAGGGATACGGACAACCGCTGGAGCCCTCGACCGCGCTGCCCTTGCCCAGATTGTCTTTGCGGACGCGCAGGAGCGCCGCTGGGTCGAGGCGCTCATCCACCCGTACGTGCGCGAGCACCTGGAGCGGGCGATCCAGCAGACAGCTGCCGGGGATGTGCTCTGCCTGGTGGTGCCCCTCTTGTTCGAGGCCCGGATGGGTGATCTGGCAGGAGAAATCTGGGTAGTCAGTTCCAGCCCCCGGCTGCAGCGCGAAAGGCTCAAAAGCCGCGACGGGCTCAAAGACGATCAGATCGAAGCGCGGATTGCAGCCCAGATGCCTCTAGAGCAGAAGGAGCGACTGGCGACGGTGGTGCTCAAAAACAACGGCGACCTGGCGGATCTGGAAAAACAGGTGGAGGCTGCTCTGGATCAGGCGTTGACTTGAACGGCGGAATTTTGCCAGCGCCGGAAGTCCTGTTCGAGCGACTTGCTCAGCCGGTCGCGCAGGATCCACAAAAAACTTTCGAGAATCGTGCGCGCCGCACCGGTGAGCACCGGCTCCGCCACAAAGGCCAGAAAAGGCGGCGTCGGAAAGCTGGCGGACGCTTCGGCCCAGCCCTCCATCGGGGTGCGCCCACCGCTCATCGCTTCGAGGGTGGTGAGGTTGGCACGAAAATCGATTTTGAGATTTTTGACCAGCCAGGGATGTCCCTGCAGGCGATAGTCGATGAGGCGCGCCCAGGCCCGGCCCTGCTCGTCAGCGCCAATCTCCAGCTCAGCGGTCGGCTCGATCGCAAGCCCCATCCAGGTGAGGGGGCGCACCCGCAGTTGAAAGTGATCCGGCCCGATCTGAGCGATGCGGTCGGGTGGAAAGCCACAGTGCAACAGCCGCTCGGGATCGCTTACGTAGCGGCGCACTGTGTCGGGAGGGGCAGGAAGCGAAACATTGAGCATCGCCCGCGCCGTAGCCTGAATTGCGCTGGTCGTCACATCCACCACCGGAAATTGCCCGTTGAATACATTAATGATACTTTTTATTGCTTCACAATGCTGCATCGCTGGGGAGAACGATGCGGTTGCACTCAGCGACCGGAACGGGGTATTGCTGAAGTGTAGCCGGGAAAGCGGTTCTGCGAAAGACCGTATTTCCTGATACATGTCCAGGAGAATAAGCGAGGCAGAAATTGAAATACCTGTGGGCAGTGCAGATCGAGACGGCTGCGGAGGCTGCCGACACGGAGGTGGAGGAGACGCTCTACTGGTACCTGACCGAACTGGGTCTTCCCTTCGTCGAGCGGGAACTGGTGGGAGGGCGGATGCAATTGCGGGGCTACCTGGCGGGGGAGACCCAGGCGGCGGTCCTTGAAGCCTGGCGCACCCACGTCGAGCAACAGATGGGTGGTGCCATCCGCATCGACTGGCAGCCGACGGCGATCCAGGACTGGCAGGCGGCCTGGCAGAAGCACTGGCAACCGATTCCTGTCGGCGAGCGGCTCGTCATCTGGCCACGCTGGCTAGCCAATCCGCCCCGCGACCGCCTCGTCATCCCCCTCGATCCGGGCATGGCCTTCGGCACGGGCGAGCACGCGACGACGCGGCTGTGCCTGCGGGCGCTGGAGGCTGAGCCGCAGTTGGGCCGCTTCGCCGACATTGGCTGCGGTTGCGGAGTGCTCACCGTCGCCGCGCTGCTATTAGGAGCAGAGTCTGGTTGGGCCGTCGATATCGACCCGATCGCCACAGCTGCCACCCTGGCCAACCTCGAACTCAATCGCCTCAGCGACCGGGCGACGGTGCTCACCGGCAGCGCCGGGGTGCTGCAAGGGCCGGTGGACGGTACTGTGAGCAATATCCTGGCGGAGGTGGTAATCGATCTGGCTCCGGAGTACGCCCGGTTGGTGCGACCGGGGGGCTGGGGCATCTTCAGCGGCCTGCTCGTCACCCAGGCAGACAGGGTGAGTGAGGCTCTATCAAAGCAGGGTTTTCAGCTGGGGCAGCGGCTGGAGGAAGGGGGCTGGTCCTGCCTGACGGGGCACTTCACGGGCAAAAGCGCCGGTAGCTGAAGGGGGCGAGCAGCGGTTGCGGCTCGCCGGTGACAATCTCGCGGGCCAGCAGGCGGGCGGTAATCGGCGCAAGGAGAATGCCGTTTCGGTGGTGGCCGGTGGCCAGATGCAGGTGTGGCCACGGCCCCTGGCCCAACAGGGGGGCAGCGTCGGGGGTGGCGGGCCGGAAGCCCCACCACTGTTCGACGAGCGGACAGTCGGCCAGACCGGGCACCAGGGCGAGGGCGTTTGTGAGCAGGGCGTGGATGCCGGCGGCGGTATTGCCCGGCTCGAAGCCCACCTGCTCCTGGGTGGCACCGACGACGATTCGCCCGTCCCGGCGAGGAACCAGATAGACGCCCTCGCCGTAGAGCACCGTGCGCAACTGCTCCGGCTGACTTTTAAGAGCGAGCATCTGGCCTTTAAGGGGCTGGACCGGTAGATCGAGCCAGGTGCCGGACCAGGCTCCCTGGGCGAGCACGAACCGATCGGCGCTGACGAGCCCGGCGTCGGTAGTAACTGCCCGCAGGTCCGGATCTGCCGGGCCAAGGACGTTCACTCCCGACTGTACCGCGATCCCCAGCCGTTCAGCCGCCGCCCGCAGAGCGACGAGCACCCGGCGATTATCGACTGCGCCTTCTTTTTCAAACCAGAGCCCGCCTGCAATGGTTTCGCAGATACCGGGGATGTGGGCCAGTACCTCCTCGCGTTCCCACCAGCATCCCTCGCCCAGGGCGATGTTCTGTTTTTCGACTGCTTCTTTATTCTGGGCAGGCAACAGGACGCCGCAGCTGCGATAATCGACCGGCTCACCGCTCGCTTCTTCTAATTGGGCGGCCCAGGCGGGCCAGAGCGCCCGGCTCGCCAGTCCCAGATCCAGGAGCGCACCCCTCAGCCCTTCCGCCCGTGGGGCGATCATCCCTGCCGCCGCCCAGGTGGCCGGTGAATGGCCCCGATCGAGGACGAGCACTTGCGTCGCTCCGATCCTGTGCAACTCGATGGCCAGGGCGAGGCCGACAATCCCACCGCCCAAAATGACTATTTTCACCGCCGAACAACCCGATCCTGGGTGGTACCCTGCTATTCTGTTCCAGTGTGGGCCGCGCCGTCATCGGTGGCCCTTCCAGCGATCTGTCGAGGACTACCGAACATGGAAGCTCCAGAAATTTCTACGATTGCCGCCACGACGATTCGTCCCTGGGGATCATTTACGGTCCTTGAGGAGGCTCCCGGTTACAAGATCAAGCGCATCGAGGTCAAACCGGGCCACCGCCTCAGCCTGCAGATGCACCACCACCGCTCCGAGCACTGGATCGTCGTCTCAGGTACTGCCCGCGTCACCTGCAACGAGCGCATCGAACTCGTCCACTCCAACCAATCGACCTACGTGCCGCCCTGCGCCTCGCACCGCCTCGAAAACCCCGGCGTCATTCCGCTTGTGATCATCGAGGTCCAGAACGGCCAGTACCTGGGCGAAGACGACATCGTTCGCTTTGAGGACGACTACAAGCGCGTCGGTCAGGCTTGATCCCGAAAATTGCCTTAAAGAAGTCTATCCGGGCAGAACCCTGCCCTAAAGTGTAGGACAAGATACCTCCTAACTGCGTCCTTATGCCCCCGCTACTTTCGAGCAGCAGGGGCTCTTTATTGCCTGAGTGTAGGTAGAATCAGAAGGCATTTTTTGTTTGAGCGGTGATTGCATGCCCAAGGTGCTGGTCAGTGACGCGATCGATCAAGTCGGCGTCGATATTCTTTCTCAGGTCGCTCAGGTAAGCTACGAGCCAGAATTGAGCCCGGCCCAGTTGCTTGAGAAAATTCCCGAGTACGACGGGCTGATGATTCGCTCCGGAACCAAAGTCACAGCCGAGGTGATCCAGGCGGCAGGACGGCTGCGGATTATCGGTCGTGCCGGTGTGGGCGTCGATAACGTCGATATCCAGGCAGCCACCCGCAAGGGCATCCTCGTCGTCAACTCCCCCGAAGGCAACACGATCGCCGCCGCCGAGCACGCGATTGCCCTGATGATGGCCCTCTCGCGCCACATCAGCGAGGCGAACGTTTCGCTCAAAGCCGGCAAGTGGAAGCGCTCGCAGTTTATCGGCGTCGAGGTCTACAAAAAGACGATTGGCATCGTCGGCCTCGGGCGAATCGGCTCGCACGTGGCGCGGGTGGCCCGTGCCCTGGGAATGCAGATCGTCGCCTACGACCCTTATATTTCGGCGGAGCGGGCGCAGCAGTTGGGGGCGCGCCTGGTCGATCTCGAACAGCTCTTTCACGAAGCCGACTACATCACACTGCACGTGCCGCGCACGCCGGAGACCACCCACCTCATCAACGAGCGGACCCTCGGCTTGATGAAACCCAGCGTGCGGATCATCAACTGCGCGCGGGGCGGTCTCATCGACGAGCAGGCGATCTACAGCGCTCTTAAAGAGGGCCGCATCGCCGGGGCCGCCCTCGATGTCTTTGAAAACGAACCGCTGGGCGAATCGGACCTGCGTAGCCTGGGGCGCGAGGTGATTCTCACGCCCCACCTGGGGGCTTCGACCGAAGAAGCCCAGACCAACGTCGCCATCGATGTCGCCGAGCAGATTCGCGACGTGCTCCTGGGCCTGCCCGCCCGCTCGGCGGTGAACATTCCGGGCCTCAGGCCCGAGGTGATGCAGGAACTGAAAGCCTATCTGGAACTGGCGGAGACCCTGGGCAACCTGGTGGGCCAGCTGGCAGGCGGACGGATCGATGCGCTCGACATTCGCCTGCAGGGCCTGCTCGCTGCCAAAGATGCCCAGCCCATCGTCGTCGCCGCCCTCAAGGGTCTGCTCACCCCGGCCCTGCGCGAGCGGGTCAACTTTGTCAACGCCTTACTGGAGGCCAGAGAGCGCGGCGTCCGCGTCACCGAGACCCGCGATTCGTCCTTTGCCGACTACGCCGGTTCGATTCACCTGCTGGCACGCGGACCGGAGGGCGAGCGTTCGGTGACAGGAGCCCTGTTGGGCGAAAACGAAGTGCGGATCACCAGCATCGACGACTTTCCGATCAGCGTCGCCCCGAGCCGCTTTATGCTCATCACCCTCCACCGCGACATGCCCGGCATTATCGGCAAGGTGGGGTCTTTCTTAGGCTCCCACAACGTCAACATCGCCGGAATGCAGGTGGGCCGCAAGATGGTGCGCGGCAATGCGGTGATGATGGTCTCCCTCGACGATCCGCTGCCGGAGGGATTACTGGGGGAAATCGAGTCGGTGCCGGGTATCCGCAAAGCTTACACCGTCAACC
The DNA here is from genome assembly GCF_000484535.1 of Gloeobacter kilaueensis JS1. Classification (NCBI taxonomy): domain Bacteria; kingdom Bacillati; phylum Cyanobacteriota; class Cyanophyceae; order Gloeobacterales; family Gloeobacteraceae; genus Gloeobacter; species Gloeobacter kilaueensis. The sequence goes on from NC_022600.1 coordinate 955,088, forward strand.
TCTAGCGCCCCTCCGAGTCGAGGGAAAAAAAATCCAGCTCAAGAGCCTGCAGCATCCCGAGGAGGGCGTTGACGCTGATGGGCTTGATCAAATAAGAATTGGCTCCCAGCTCAAAGGCGCGGTTGTTGTCGATTTCAAGTTCCGAACTGGAGATGATCACCACCGGCAACCGCTTGTAATTGGGGTGCTGCCGGATCCAGGCCAAAAGCTCAAAGCCCGAGAGGTTGGGCATCTTGATGTTGGACATCACCAGCACCGGCAGCGGATAGCGCGTCCGATCGGCGTAGGGCTCCTCACCGTCGAGATAGCGCAACGCCTCGCAGCCATCCGCCACGACCTGCAGATCGCAGCTGATCTGGCCTTTTGCAAAGGCCCGTTTTACGAGTAGCACGGCGGCAGGGTTGTCCTCGACCAGCAAGATCGTGCGCAATAGAAGGTTCGTCATCGGCGGTGCCCTTCCTCCGAACCTGATCTCCCTTCACGGTAAAGTAGCAAACAACGGGTTGCGTGCATCGATGGGACAGAATCTTCGTCCCATCATACGAAAAACACTCCTTTGCGCAGACTCGATACGCCCAAATCTAAAGCAAAGTTGAAGAAGAAGCGTCCTGCCGCCAACACCTATGCATAGTTCCGAGCTGCGCATACTGCTCATCGACGACAATCCCACCGATCGTTTGCTGGCTATTCGAGAGTTATCGCAGGAGTTTGACAACCTCCAGGTCGAGCAGATCACCGATCTGGCCGGTTTCGAGCGGGCGCTGACGGAGGAGCCCTTCGATGCGGTGATCACCGACTACCAGCTGCACTGGGGCAACGGTCTGCAGGTGCTCCAGCAGGTCAAAAGCCGCTCCTCGGACTGTCCGGTGATCATGTTCACCAACAGCAGCAATGGGGAATTAGCAGCGCAGGCGATGAAGGCGGGCCTCGACGACTACGTGACCAAATCGCCCAAACAGTACATTCGGCTGGCAGGAGCGGTGCGCTCCGCCCTCGAATACAGCCACGCCAACCGGCGCGTTCTGCTGTTGCAGGCCCGACTGCAGACGCTGCTGGGCCAGCTGCAGATCGGGGTTTTTCGAGCAACCGCCTCCGGACGATTGCTCGAGTGCAACAGCGCTTTTTTGCAACTGCTGGGCGTCGATCCAGACGAGGTGGTACAGCAGCTGCCTTTTGAGGAACTGTATCGGCTGCCCATCGGCGAGACGACACACTGGACGCGCGAGCTTCTAGTCGAGCGGGCGGATGGCACCAGTCTCTGGGTGCTTTTGAGTGCAACCCTCACCAGCAACAACGGGGAACGGCTGATCGATGGATTGCTCGAAGACATCAGTGCCCGCAAGCAGGCGAGCGCCGAACTCGAGCGCCGCGTGCGCGAGCGCACCGCCCAACTGGAGGCAGCCAACCAGGAGCTGGAGGCATTTTCTTACTCGGTCTCCCACGACCTGCGCGAGCCCCTGCGCAATATGCAGGGATTGGCCCAGGCGCTATTAGAAGATTTTCCGGAACAGCTCTCACCGACTGCCCACCAGTACGCCCAACTCATCGTCAGCTCCGGCCAGCAACTCGACGTTCTCATCCAGGAATTGCTCGCTTACAGCCGCCTGGGCCGGGCCGAGCTGCCGATTCAGCCCATCAACCTGAACGCGGTCCTCAGCAGTGCCCTCGCCCAACTGGAAGCAAAGCTGCTGGAGGCGAACGCCGTGATCGAAATCGAGGGCACTCTGCCTATTGTCCTCGGCCATTTCAGCACCCTGGTGCAGGTCACCTTCAACCTGCTCAGCAATGCGATCAAATTTGTCGCTGCCGGCGTCCAACCACAGGTCCGCGTCCGGGCCGAGTGGCGCACAAGCAGTACCCGGCAGCAGGCAGTCCTCCCGATTCGTCTGTGGGTCGAGGACAACGGCATCGGTATCGCCCCTGTGAACCATCAGCGCATCTTCCGCGTCTTCGAGCGGCTGCACGGCGCAGAAAGTTACCCCGGAACCGGCATCGGCCTTGCCATCGTGCGCCGGGGCGTCGAAAAACTGGGCGGCAGCGTCGGCGTCGAGTCAGCCCTGGGCAGCGGCAGCCGCTTCTGGCTGGAGCTGTCGGCAGCTGAGCAATCGAGCCGCTAGGTGGCACCGATAGGCGCGCCAAAAGAAGACAGCACCTCGGCGACGATATCGACGGACAGCGGTTTGACCAGATAAAAGTACGCCCCCAGGTCGTAGGCGCGATCGATCTGGCGGTTGCCGTGGCCAGTGATGACAATTACGGGCAGGTCTTTAAGGGCCGGTTGCTTTTGAATCCAGCTGAGCAGGTCCAGACCCGACAGGCCCGGCAGACGCAGATCGGTAACCACCGTATCCGGCAGGGGAAAGCGCTCGCGATCGGCGTAGGAACCCCGGCCTTCGAGGTAGCCAATCGCCTCCTCCGCCGAACTGACCCGCCGACATTCGACCCCCTGGTTCGCCTTGCAGAAAGTCCGCTCGACGAGCATCGAATCGATGGAATTGTCCTCGACCAGCAAAACAAATGTCCGCCTTGTGTCTCGCATCTCGCTCACCGCTTGCTACATCGTTGCTTTATTTGCAAATCAGCTTGGCTATCTGCTCCAGTCTCTGCTACCTCCCCCAGCCGGCAGCACTATCTAAAGAGAGGTTCTATCACTCATTCAGGGGATCTGCGTCCCGGTCCCCAGACGAGACACCCTCTCTGCTTCTCAAGCAGGAGAGATGGCTGTCGTATTCTGTGGCTTTGTATAGAGCAAGGCGAGGACCGGCAGTGCTACGCTATAGCTAATAAAACTTCACACTAAAGCTGCCAGGATACGGAGTAACTCGCGTGACGACGACATTGCTGCAGACTGCCGAATCTTTAATTGCCCGTTTCTTCCAGCACTCTGCGGGCCACTGGCGCTCCGAGCGGCGCTATTACACGCTGCCGGAGGGACCGACCCAGGAGATCGAGAGTCTGATCGAGGTGGCTTTTTTAGAGGCAGGCAGCGACGACCTGCTGCAGCTGGCCCAGCTTCACAATCTACCCGAAGACGGCAGCCTCGTCTGTGGAGCGCGGGTGAGCTGGCAGAGCAATGCCAAAATCGGCGGACGCGAACAATCCCAGGGCGTCACCGTCTTTGGTGCGCTGGGTGATCTGCTCTACCGCGATCGAGGCTTTGCCATCCACACTCCAGTCACCGCCCACTACAGCTTTACCAACCCCGATAGGCTCTGTCTGCGCACCGAGTACGGCGGGTCCGTATTCGAGGAAGAGATTCGGCTGGTGGGCGAGCGCTACCGCACGCGCCAGACGATCATCTCGCGCGCAGGCGAGCAAAAGATGATCGGCCAGTATCTGGAGACGCGCCTCGGTTGAGCTGGAGCACGGTACACTGCTAGGACGGGTGTGCAGGAAGATAGAGTGCGTCGAAGCGTCCCTTTTGTTTTGCTGGCTTTTTACATCGCGGTTCTGCCTGTCCGGGCCCAGAGCGTTGAGCAGACGCGCATCGCTTCACTGAGTGCGCGCTTGAGCGACCCGGACGTGCGTTCGCGTCAGCAGGCGGTAACAGCACTCAAGTACATGGGGGCAGCGGCAAAGGAAGCGTTGCCCGCCCTCCAGAACGCCATCGAGCGCGACCCGGACATGAACGTGCGGATGGGAGCCGTTCGTGCGGTCGGCAACCTCAAGGCGGCGGCGCGCGAGGCAGTGCCCTCGCTGGTGTTTGCCCTGCGCGACAATCAAGCCTGCCTGCGTCAAGTGGCGGCTATGGCCCTGGGCCTGATTGGACCGGATGCAAGGGGAGCGAGCGCAGCACTGATGGCGCTGCGCCAGGACAGCGATCCCCTGGTCCGACACAGCGCCGAGGACGCCATTGCCAGGATCGGCGGCCACTGAATCGAAGCTTTTTTGAAGATCCAACTTCCGACAGAAGAGCGCTTGCTGAGTGGGTGTTTTAGTAAGCCTAATACTGCAATTTGGAAGCGTCTGTTGGACAGCCATCTTACAGTGAGCAGTCCTGGAAAACCCGGCTGACAAAAAACCTAGCCCATGCATGTCCGAGAAACTATCTCGCTCGGCAAAATATTAGTGTGTATGAATACCAGTAATAGCAGCAGCTTCTTTGACCGTCCACGGCCTCCAGGTCGCGTCCTGGTTCTGCGCGCCCTGCAACTCGGGGATCTGCTCTGCAGCGTTCCGGCGCTGCGGGCGCTACGCCGGGCCTGGCCCAAGGCTGAGATTGCCCTGGTGGGGCTTGCGGAAGCAAAAACGTTCGTCGAGCGCTTCGGCGCTTATCTAGATGAGCTGATCGTTTTGCCGGGCTTTCCTGGACTGGTCGAGCAACCGGCGCACACCGAGGCACTGCCGGCGTTTTTGGAGACTGTGCAGCGGCGACAGTTCGACCTGGCGCTGCAACTGCACGGTAGCGGCTCGATTACCAATATTCTTGTCGAACTTTTTGGAGCAGGACAAACAGCGGGATTCTACCTGCCCGGTGCTTACTGTCCCGACGAGCGGACGTTTTTTTCCTATCCGGAGCACGAGCCGGAGGTGCGCCGCCCCCTGCAGTTGCTCTCTGCCCTTGGATTGCCCCTCGCAGGCGAGGAGCTGGAATTTCCCCTCCTGGCGGACGACCGGCGGGCGGCAGCCCGGCTGATGGCCACCCTCGGGCTGGAGCCGGGCCGCTACGTCTGCGTCCATGCCGGAGCCCGCGATCCGAAGCGCCGCTGGCCCAGCCGCTTTTTTGCGCAGGTGGCAGATTGGCTGGCAGCGCTTGGGCTAGCGATTGTTCTGACGGGCACCGGCGAAGAAGCATCCCTGACTGGGGCGGTGGCCCGGCAGATGCACTACCCGGCTTTTAACCTGGCTGGTCAGACCACCCTCGCTACCCTCGCCGCCCTGCTTGAGAGCGCTCGGCTGCTGGTGAGCAACGACACCGGCATCTCGCACCTGGCAGCGTGTCTGGCGGTTCCGAGCGTCGTCATCTTCAGCGCCTCCGACCCGGCCCGCTGGGCACCCCTCGATCGCGAGCGCCACCGCGTCGTGCTGCCGGGAGCCGATCCCGCCGTTGTCGTGGCCCAGGGCGAATTGCTGCTAGAGCGGGAGTGGCGGACCAATGCAGCCTGATTGGAGCAACGTCCGCCGCATCCTGGCAATGCGCCTCGACAACATCGGCGATGTGGTCATGCTCGGGCCTGCCCTGCGCGCCCTGCGGGATGCTCTGCCAGAGATGCATCTAACGCTGATGGTCTCCCCAGCCGGAGCGCAGATCGCCCCGCTGCTGCCCTGGATCGACGAATGTCTGGTGGAGCGGGTGCTCTGGCAGGACGCTTCGGCCCGGCTGCCCTTTGCGCCTGAGCGCGAACACTCCCGCATTGCCGCCCTTGCCGGTGGCCACTTCGACGCCGCCTTTTTCTTTACGAGCTTCTCCCAATCACCCCATCCCCCCGCCTTTGCCTGTTATCTGGCCGGTATTCCCGTGCGCATCGGCCAATCAAAAGAATTTGGCGGTGGTATGCTCTCCCATGCAGTGCTGCCCCCTGCCGACAGTCTCCATCAAGTCGATCGCAACCTCCACCTGCTCGCTGGTGTCGGAATTAAAAGTGCGGCTCACCCACTGGAACTGCACGTTCCCGAACCTGTCCAGGCCCAGGCGGACGCGCTGCTCACTGCGACGGTAGGGCGGAGCGATGAATTTATCGCCCTCGCTCCCGGTGCCAGTTGTGCAGCCCGGCGCTATTCGGCCACTCGCTTTGCCCAGGTGGTTCCCCTGCTGGAAGCGCATACCCGGATGCCTGTAGTCGTCCTGGGCAGTGCCGCTGAGCAAGCACTCTGCGAGCAGGTCAGCTCGCTGGGCGGCGTGTCCCTGGCGGGCCGGACGAACCTCGCCCAGATGGCTGCCATCCTCCGCCGCGCCCAGCTGGTCATTGCCAACAACTCCGGTCCCCTGCACATCGCCGACGCCTTTGCCAGGCCGATGGTGATCCTCTACTCCGGCAGCGAACTTGAAAGCCAGTGGCGGCCCCGCAGTAGCCCGGCCTGTCTGCTGCGCGTACCTACCGCCTGCTCGCCCTGCTACCGCTTCGACTGCCATGAGCAGCTGGAGTGCCTGGAAATTGATCCGCAAGCCGTCGTCGGCGCGGCTCTGGAACTGCTCTCGTCCGGCACACTGGTGACGGCTGGGGGGAAGCGATGCTGACGCGCGAATCCTTCGAGCAGATGGCGGCGGTGATCGTCGATCGCATCGGGCAACTTTTGCGCACCTGGGTCTGCGTCGTCAACGAGCGGGCCGTCGTGATCGAAGCGAGTGCCCCCTTCAGCTCGGGCCTACCTCTGGCTTTGGGCGAGCGGCCCGACTACCTGCGCATCCCGCTGCAACTGGAACGCCACACAGGCGAGGTGATCGTCCAGTTGCCGGAGGACAACCGGGTGATCGCTCCTCATCTGGCACGGGAGCTGGTGGAACTCATCGTCCACCAGCTGGTGATGGCGGCTTTGCTGCCGGACCGGCACGAGCTGAAGAACAAGTTCATCCACGACCTTCTGTGTGGCCCGGCCCGCGACGAGCCGACCATCCTGCGCGAGGCGCAGATTCTCGGCATGGACCTGGGTCGTCCGCGCACAGTGCTCCTCATCGACGCCGCCAAGTACATCCTCACAGCCCAACAGCCCCGGCAGCCCGAACGGGCACAGGAGCAGATCCGGCAGCGGGCCGAGCGGGTGATCGCGAGCATCGTGAGCTTCTTCCAACTACCGAGCGACACGATCTGCGCCTACATCGGCCAGGGGGAAGTGGCCGTGCTCAAAGCCAGCAGCAGCCAGGATCTGCTCGGCTGGACCTCCAGCTTTGAAGGCGAGCTGCCGCACACCGCCTGGGCCGATCTGGCCGCCCTCAAGCGGGCCGGTCAGGCGCTTTTGCTCAGGTTGCGCAGCGACACTGCCACCTCGGTGAGCATCAGCGTCGGTCGCTATCACCCCCGCCTCGAAGGACTGGCCTGCTCCTACAACGATGCCCGCGCCGCCCTTTCCCTCGGGCGGCGCTTCCACGGCCACAACCGCGTCCACTGCCTCGACAGCCTGGGGATCGCTGCTTTTATCGGGATCATAGACGAGTCGATGAAGATTGACCTTGCCCGCCACCTGCTCAGCCCCCTCGACCGCGAGCCGGAATTGCTCGAAACGCTGCGAGGCTTTTTTCAGACCAACTGCTCACCCTCCGAGGCGGCCAGTTCTCTATCGATCCACCGCAACACGCTGAGCTACCGCCTCGAAAAGATTGCTTCCTTTACGGGCCTCGATCCGCGCCACTTCGACGATGCTGTTCAGATTCGCCTCGCCCTGCTGTTGCGCACCCTGCCTTCCGAAGCCACTGCCCTCAGCACCGACTACCCCCGGCGATTGGCCGACGCTTCCGCCAGTTGAGAACAAATTGCGAGTAGAAGACGATCCGCTGGCTGCTGCGCGCTAGCCTTAACCAACTCAGACACGCCGGTTATACAAAAGTAGGTGTCGCCTGACCTTCTGGTATCCACCGGCACCCTGTAGTTTGAACCTCTCAGGACGTTGGATGGCTGAGCGCCGATCGTGGTTTTTGCGGGCGGGCCTCGGGGAGCCGGGTCAACCTGAGCCGTCCCTGCAAGATCTGGCCCTGCGCCTGCAGCCGCTCATGGGTGAACGGATGCGGTTGATTGCCGACACCGCACTGACTCCCCAGCGGCGCACCGAGGGTCTATTCAGGCTCGAGCGCGAGGCGGAACGCCTGGGCCTGCGGCGCTTTAACCAGAAACTCGAACAGCTCTGTCGAGCGTATTGCGCCCGCAAGGGAGCCAGCCGCTCGGGACGGTTCGACACCGAAGCCTTTACAGAAGACGTTCTACTGCTCACCTATGCCCGCCTGTTTCACTTCGACCCCACGAAGGCCAACTTTATGACCTGGCTGGGTTCTCATATTCTTTTACGGGTGTATACAACTATGCAGCGCTCTATCGATCCCACCTGGCAGCGTCCACAAGCCACTACCGAACGGGGCCGACAGGAGCAGTGGACGGCCAGAGCCCTTGCCTATCCCCGCTCGCTGGATGGCGTAACGCCTGTCTCGGCGTTCGAGCCGGAATCCGGCGTCGATCCTGGCGAGACGATCGGGGCGGGTGAGGCGAGTGCAGAAGCCGAACTGCTCGAAGAGCACTGCCGCGAGCGCTTCCTGCGCGCCCTCGAACGCCTCGACGACGCGGAGAAGGCGCTGCTTACCCGCGCTTATCTCTACGGCGAGTCCCAAAAAGAGATAGCCCAATCGCTGGGCCGTACCCGTGCCCGCGTCTGCCAGCGCCTGCGGGCGATTGCGGACAAGCTCGCAGTCCTGCTCGGGGAGGACTTTGAGCCGGACTGCGGCAATACGGCTTTTTGCGCTGCGCTGCGCCAGGAGAAAGTATGAAACCCAGAAGCTTTGCTGACTCTCTGCGCGAGGCGTTGCCGGAACTGATTCGCCGTTCCGGCTGGCAGGGGCTGCCGGACGCCTTGCCACCTGGGGAGCAGGCCAACGCCGAGGAGCAGGCACTGTGGCAGCAACTGGCGGCGGAAGTGGACGCACCGAGGCGATCGTGGATACAACGATTCGGCGCGCTGCGGCTGGCTTCACTGGCGACGGGAGTGGTGGCTGCCAGTTGGGTACTGCTGGTCGTAATCCCCAAAATGCCCTTTGTTGCGGACAAGCCAGTGCCTCCGGAGCCTGAGGCGACGCGCCCACTCAAAAGCCCCGCAAGACATTCTGTTTCTTCTTCCGGCGGTACCCGTTCTCTGCCGATAGACCCGGACCGGACGGCAGGCAGTTTTAAGCCAGAGACGCGGCAGGCAGCGCGCTTAGAGCAGCCTAAAAAAAGCGATCTCTCCAGCAATGCAGGCAACAGGTATTCTTCTCTCCCCCCGCGAGCGGCAAAAAGCAAGACAGCTTCTGCGCCGACGACGGGCGGGCTTGCTGACCAGATGCGCAGCCTCGAAGATGCTCCGATCACCTCTGACGCTTCCTCAAGCGCGCAGGGCCTGTGCCAGGCATTGACCGCCCAGGCTCCGGTGCCCACCAATCTGGAGGGTTTTGCCCTGGTCGAGGTGGTCCTTGCTCCCGGTGAGGCCGCCGACGGTTCGACCAGGACGCTCATCTCCGGCGGCGAGCAGATAGACCAGTTCATCGAGCAGGCGCTGGCGAAACTGGCAACGGAGGGGCGGGCGGGCAGTGGCGGGCGCTACAGGGTGACGCTGGAGACCGCGCCGCGCCGCTGGAGCTGTAAGGAAGTGAGCGATGATGCTCCCGGAGCCGGGGCAGGGGGAGCTTAAAGCGCGGCGAGGAGGGTGGCCGGGAATAAAAATAGATGCGTAGTACGCTCAGAGTGCATATCCTCCAGCCACTGGATCTAAAAGATGCTCAGATTGACCGGGACGATGGGCTCCTTCCTTGTTTCAGGCTGCAAGGTCCGCCACTGGGTCTGTGTCCTCTCTCTCGTGACGAGCCTGGGCCTCTTCTTGTCACAGGCGGCCCTGGCGCAACCCGCATCAGCCCCAGGAGCAACAGAAGCACCGGCGGGAGAACTGGCAGAGGCAGAGCAACTGTATCAGCAGAGCCTGAAGCTGCGCGAAGCGGGCAAGTACGCCGAAGCTCAACCTCTGGCCGAGCGCGCTCTGGCGATTCAGCAAAAAATTTTGGGACCAGAACACCTCCAGGTCGCTCGGAGCCTTGGCGGTCTGGCCAACCTGTACAGGGACCAGGGTGATTACGCCACAGCGAAAACTCTGGCCCAGCGCGCTCTGACGATCCGTGAAAACGTTCTCGGAACCGATCACCCGGACGTGGCCACCAGCCTCAGCAGCCTGTCTATCCTGTACTGGAAGCAGGGAGAATACGCTACTGCCGAGTCCCTCCAAAAGCGCGCTCTGGCGATTCGCGAAAAGGTACTCGGACCAGAAAATCTGGAGGTGGCCAATAGCCTCAACGTCCTGGCCGTCCTGTACTGGCAGCAAGGCGAATTCTCCACTGCCGAGTCGCTGCAAAAGCGCACCCTGGCGATCCGGGAAAAAGTCCTGGGGCCGGAGGACACCCAGGTAGCCTACAGCCTCGATAATCTGGCCATCCTCTATCACAGCCGGGGCGACTATGGGATCGCCGAACCCCTTCAAAAGCGTGCCCTGGCCATCCTGGAAAAAAACCTCGGGCCGGAGCATCCGGAAGTTGCCAGAAGCCTTCACAACCTGGGGGATCTCTACGCCTTGCTGGACGATTATGCCAGAGCCGAATCGCTGTACAGGCAGGCTTTAGCGGTTCGAGAAAAAGTTTTGGGGCCGGAGCATCCGGATGTCGCCAGAACCCTTCACGCCCTGGGAGAGGTATACGCGCAACAGGGCAATTACACCGAAGCCGAACTTTTCTACCGGCGCGCCCTGGCCATCCAGCAAAAAGCACTGAGGCCAGGGCATCCGGAGGCGGGTTACAGCCTTCAACACCTGGGCAACCTGTATTGGGAACAAGGCAAGTACAGTGCCGCCGAAGCGCTCTACCAGCAGGCGCTGGCGATTCAGCAAACCGCTTTCGGCCCAGAACATCCCAACGTCGCCGATGCTCTCTACGACCTGACGACCCTGCGCCTCGGACAGGGCCGGGTAACGGACGCCCGCCAGAACCTCAGTCGGACCCTTCAAATTCAGGAGTACAACTTTTCTTTAAATCTCGCCTCCGGCTCGGAGGAGCGCAACCGCGCCTACCTCGCCTCCCGCAAGGAGGCGGTCGATCTGGCCACCTCGCTGCATCTGCGGTGGGCACCGGACGATCCTCAAGCTGCCCGCCTTGCCCTCTCCGCTGCCCTCGCCCGCAAGGGTCGGGTACTCGAAGAGGCGTCTGCGACACTTGTCCGCCTGCGCCGCCACCTCGGTGTTCCCGGCCAAAAGCAATTGCAACAGCTGGCCGACGCCCGTTCGCAACTGGCTTCCCTGGTCTTCCGGGAGCCGGATGCCTCACCGGTCGAGCAGTACCAGAGCCGAATCGCCGAATTGCGCGATCTCACCCGCCAGTTGGAGGACTCCCTCGCCCAGATGGGGGCAGAAGCCGGTGCCCACCTGCGCGATCTCACCCGGCCCGTCACCCTCGAAGCGATTCAACGGGCGCTGCCCAGGGATGCGGCGCTGGTCGAATTTGTGCTCTATCGGCCCTTCGAGCTGAAAGCCGCCAGACCCTCAGAGCACTTCGGTCCACCCCGCTACGCCGCCTACTTGCTGCAACCATCCGGCCCACCGATCGGGGTAGACCTCGGGAAAGCTGAACAGATAGACGCGCTGGTTTCCTCCTGGCGGGCCTGGCTCCTTGATCCTGCTTCTCCTGCCGATGGCCCCGTAGGCAAGATTGCCCGCGTTCTGCACGAAAAGCTCTTTGGAGCGCTGGCAGGCAGATTAAAAGCGAAGCATCTGCTGATTGCACCGGATGGCCAGCTCAACACGGTGCCTTTTGCCGCCCTGGTGGCCAGGGACGGGCGCTATCTGCTGGAGCGGCACACCCTCACCTACCTCGTCTCGGGGCGGGAGTTGCTCCGGCTAAAACAAGCGGCTCCCATGCCCCAGACCGCCCCGCTGGTGGTGGGTGGGCCAGACTTTGGCCGTGCCCAGGCAGGCAATGAGCTTGCTACCCGCTCCCCCAAATTGGAGGCTGGATACGCCGAGACACCAACACCCCTCACAGACAACCCCCGCTCCTTAGATCTGGCGGGCTTTGCTGTGCGTCCGCTTCCCGGTGCGATTGTCGAAGCGCAGGCAGTCACCCGATTGCTGGGAACCGCCCGGCTGCTGACCGGCCCCGAGGCAACCGAGAACGCCCTGAAGGCGGCCCGCTCCCCGGCGGTGCTGCACCTGGCCACCCACGGCTTTTTTCTCCGGGACAAGGATGCTCTTAAAGCAGAAGCCGGCGCGCAGGAGCCGCTTTTGCGCTCGGGGGTGGCACTCGCCGGCTTTAACGCCCGCTCCTCGGGCCGCGAAGATGGCGTGCTCACGGCGTTAGAAGTGCAGGGGCTGGAGCTGGAAGGCACGCGGCTGGTGGTCCTCTCCGCCTGTGACACCGGCTCAGGACCGGTCCTGGTGGGCGAGGGACTCCAGGGGCTCAGGCGTTCGCTGGCTCTAGCAGGCACCCGCAGTCAGGTGCTGGCGCTGTGGCAGGTGGGGGACCGGACGACGGCGAGGCTGATGGAGCAATTTTATCGGGGACTGGCGGCGGGGGCTGGCCGTTCGGAGGCGCTGCGGCGCTCACAGCTGGAATTGCTGAGGACAACCGGGCGCACCCATCCGTACTGGTGGGCTTCCTTTGCCCTTTCAGGCGACTGGCGACCGGTTAGTTTTGTCTATCGCTCGCCACCCCAGTCTGAACCCTGACTGCTCATCCTCATCTAAATCAGCAGGCACTGTCTGCTAATTCCGTCCGAGTCCATGGGTGCAATGCCTGTCATAGTTTCCAGGGGAACCAGTTTACTGCTACTCAACTGTCCCGCTCGGCGAGAGCCAGCCAGCGCTCGGTGGCGGTGTCGAGGGTGTGGGTAAGTTCACCCATCTGGACAGCGATCGCCCTGGCGCGGTTGAAATCACCGGCAGCCTGCTGCAGGCTCTGTTCGAGGGCAGTGCGCTCCGCCTCCAGTTGGGCAATTTGATTTTCGAGATTCACCAGTTCGCGCTTTTCTTTAGAAGAAAGCTTGCCGGTAGCCGGAGCCGGTGCAGTCGGGGCGGGCGCTTTTGCTGTTGCACGAACAGGTATCTGGCGGGTCTGCTCCAGTGCCCGGCGGCGATCGAGGTAGACGCTGTAGTTGCCGGGGTACTGGCGGATCTGGCCGTCCGGCTCAAGGGCAAAGATCGTGTCTACGACCCGGTCAAGAAAGTAGCGGTCGTGGGAGACAGCGATCACACAGCCGCCAAAGTCTTCGAGATAGTCTTCGAGCACCGAGAGCGTCTGCACGTCGAGGTCGTTGGTCGGCTCATCGAGGATGAGCACGTTGGGGGCGGCCATCAGTTCGCGCAACAAAAAAAGCCGCCGCTTCTCGCCGCCTGAGAGCCGAGAAAGGGGTACGTACTGCTGATTTGGAGAAAACAAGAAGCGCTCGAGCATCTGGGAGGCGCTGATCGTCGAGCCGTCGGCAAGTTTGATCACCTCGGCCACCGCTTTGATGTAGTCGATTGCCCGCTGGTTGTCGTTCATCGCCGCAAGCAGCGCCTCCGAGTGCTGGTCGAAGTAGGCGATCTGAACGGTGGAGCCAATTTCGACGCTGCCGGAATCGGCGGTCTGGCGACCGGCGATGATGTCCATGAGCGTCGATTTACCGGCTCCGTTGCCGCCAATTACTCCGACGCGCTCTTCAGGGGTGAACTTGTAGCTGAAGTTCTTGAAGAGGATCCGGCCAGCGTGGGCTTTGGAGATATTCTCCAGCTCAATCACTTTTTTGCCGAGGCGGCGGCCCGCAGCAGCGATCTCGACTTTGCCCGCCACCTGCTTGAACTGCTGGTTCTGGAGGGCGAGGACGCGCTCGATGCGCGCCTTCTGCTTGGTGGAGCGCGCCTTTGGACCCCGCCTCAGCCACTCCAGTTCGCGGCGCAAGACTCCCCGGTGCTTGCGCTGGCTGCTCGCCGCCGATTCTTCGGCGAGCGCTTTTTTTTCGAGATAGTAGCTGTAGTTGCCCGTATAGCTAAAAAGTTCGCCCCGATCGAGTTCGAGGATGCGCTGTGTCACCTGATCGAGGAAGTAGCGGTCGTGGGTGACGAGCAGCAGGGCTCCTCGAAAGCGGACCAGATACTCCTGCAGCCACTGCACCGCATCGGCGTCGAGGTGGTTGGTCGGCTCGTCGAGCAACAGAACGTCCGGTTCGCTCAAAAGCGCGCTGGCGAGGGCGATGCGCTTGCGGTAGCCGCCCGAGAGCGTCCCGATTCTGGCCTCCGGATCGGCGATTCCGAGTTTGTCGAGGACGATTTTGGCTCGGGTCTCCAGCTCCCACGCACCGGTAGATTCCATCCGCCGGGTGAGATCCGCGAGCGCTGTGCTGTTATCGGCCCTGGCCACAAGTTGTTCGTAGGCGCGCACCAGTTGGCCCCGCTCGCCGCTGTCGGCAAAGACCTGCTCGATTGCCGTGTGCTCCGGATCCAGCTCCGGTTGCTGGGGCAGATAGACGATCCGCGCACCGTGGTTGATCGCGATCCGGCCTGAATCTGCTGTTTCGATCCCGGCGATCAATTTGAGCAGGGTCGATTTGCCCGAGCCGTTGGTGCCGATGAGCCCGACGCGCTCGCCGGCTTCGAGGCTGAAACTTGCCTCCTGGACAATCAGCTTCAGACCCAGGCTCTTATGGACCGACTGCAGCGAGATCAGGCTCATAGACCCCCAGCGCATTGCTCCCTGTCCATCGTAGCGGCGGGCAGTGGAGTACCTGAGCGATTGTGCAAATGCCCAAGGGCGTCCGCCTGTCCACCTCAAGATGCTGGGCGGTTGCCCGATGTATTGGCCGGGCGAATTGCCGAAGATGATCCCAGAGGCGCAAGTCCTCCATCGAGGTCGATCCGATGCGCATTCTCACCTGGCACGTCCACGGCAGCTATCTTTATAACCTGGCGCACGTGCCCTGCCAGTGGCTGCTGCCCGTCCGTCCGGGCCGCCCGGAAGGATACGGTGGCCGGGCCAGTCGAGAAGATTGGCCCGGTCAGCTCATCGAGATCGATGCCAAAGAAGTGCGCCACACCCGCTTCGACGGCATTCTCTTTCAGTCGCGCCGCAACTGGGAGGTGGACCAGTACGAACTGTTGAGCGCAGCGCAGCGGCGTCTGCCGCGCTTTTACCTCGAACACGATCCGCCCAGGGAGCACCCGACCGATACGCGCCATCCCGTCGATGATCCGGGGGTCGTGCTGGTCCATGTCACCCCGTTTAACGCCCTGATGTGGGACAGCGGGCGCACCCCGACCCGGATCATCGATCACGGCGTCGCCGTGCCGCCGGAGAGTGTTTATAGCGGTGAACTGGAGCGGGGGCTGGTGGTGCTCAACGGCCTGGCCCACCGGGGCCGCCGGTTGGGGGCAGACATCTTCGAGCGGGTGCGCCGGGTCGTCCCCCTGGATCTGGTTGGCATGGGTTCAGAGGAACTGGGCGGTCTGGGGGAGATCGACCACCGCGCCCTGGCGGCCTTTGCCTGCCGCTACCGCTTTTTCTTTCACCCGGTCCGCTACACCAGCCTCGGCCTGGCGGTGATCGAGGCGATGCTGCTCGCTCTGCCGGTGGTCGCCCTTGCCACCACCGAACTGGTGACAGCGATCGAAAACGGACGGACGGGCTACCTCGATACTGACATCGACCGGCTGATCGTCGCGATGCGCCGTCTTCTAGCCGATCCTGAGGAGGCCCGGCGCGTCGGTGCCGCTGGACGCGAGGCTGCCCTGGCGCGCTTTGGGATCGAGCGCTTTGTGGCCGACTGGCAGCACCTTCTGGCTCCAACCCCACTCAGCGGGCAACGAAAATGAAACGGATTGCTCTGATTAGCGAACACGCCTCGCCCCTGGCGAGCCCCGGCAGCGTCGATAGTGGCGGCCAGAACGTCTACGTCGCCCAGACCGCCCGCCACCTCGCGGCCCTCGGCTACGCGGTGGATGTCTTCACCCGCCGCGACAGTGCGCAACTGCCCGAGATCGTCGAGTGGCAGCCGCAGGTGCGGGTGATCCATATCGAGGCCGGTCCCGCCACCTGGGTACCCAAAGAAGACCTGCTGGCGCTGATGGACGCCTTCGAGGCGGGTGTGCTGGGCTACTGCCGCCAGTACCGCTACGCGCTGGTACACGCCCACTTCTGGATGTCGGCGCTGGTGGCGGCGAATATCAAGCGTCTGCTGGGCCTGCCCTTCGTCGTCACCTTCCACGCCCTGGGCCGGGTGCGCCGCCACCACCAGGGCGAAGCGGACCGCTTCAGCCAGGTGCGCTTTGAAATCGAGGAGCGGATCGTGGGTGAGGCGGACCGGCTGATCGCCGAATGCCCCCAGGACGAGGAGGATCTCATCTGTCTTTACGGGGCGGACCCGGAGCGGATCGTGCTCATCCCCTGCGGCTTCGATCCGGCAGAATTTTCGCCGATGAGCAAGGAACTGGCCCGCGCCGCCCTGGGCTACGAGCGCGACGAGCGGTTGCTGTTGCACCTGGGCCGCCTGGTACCGCGCAAGGGCATCGACACGGTGATCCGCGCCTTTGCCCACCTGCAGCACCACCACCGGCTGGTGGCGCGGCTCGTGATCGTAGGTGGCGAGAGCGAGCGGGCCGATCCGGCCCATTCGCCGGAACTGGCCCGGCTGGTGAACCTGGCGCGCGAGCTGGAGGTGGCTCAGTCGGTCCACTTTACCGGGCGGCGAGAGCGAGCGGTGCTGCGCCACTACTACAGTGCGGCGGATCTGTTTCTCACCACGCCCTGGTACGAACCCTTTGGGATCACCCCTCTGGAAGCGATGGCCTGCGGTACGCCGGTAATCGGTTCTAACGTCGGCGGCATCAAGTTCAGTGTCCGCGACAACGAGACCGGGTATCTGGTCGCTCCCAACGATCCGGTGGCCCTCGCCGATCGGGTCGCCTGGCTGTATGCCCATCCCCAACTGCGCGCCCTGATGAGCCGCCGCGCCACCAGCCGGGCGACGGATCTGTTTAGCTGGCGGCGAGTGAGCGAGGCGATAGCCGATCTCTACGAGCAGGTGATAACGGGTCCGATCACCCTGGAGGCCCGACAGGCCCTGGGTACGATCGACGCCAGTTTTGCCGGGGCGATCGAAACTTTGGGCCAATCCCGGCAGCGGCTGGCCCGACCGCTGCTGGTTCTGGCAGAAAAATTGCACGCCTGCTTCAAGAGCGGGGGCAAGGTGCTCGTCTGCGGCAACGGTGGCAGCGCCGCCGACGCCCAGCACTTCGCCGCCGAGTGCGTCGGTCGCTTTAAGTGCCCTGGTCGGGCTGGATTGCCGGTACTGGCCCTCAGCGCCGACAGTGCCTTTCTCACCGCCTGGGCCAACGATGTCGGCTACGAACAGGTCTTTGCCCGCCAGGTCGAGGCTTTTGGCCAGCCGGGGGATCTGCTTTTTGGCATCAGCACCAGTGGCCGCTCGCTCAATCTGGTGCGGGCCTTCGAGCGGGCCCGCGAGCGGGGGCTGAGCACCGCTGCCTTGCTCGGAGGAAGCGGTGGCCCCCTGCGCGATCTGGCCGATCTGGCCGCAGTCGTGCCCTCCACCGACACCCAGCACATCCAGGAAGTGCAGATTGTCCTCATTCATCTGCTGTGCGAACTCGTCGAACAGCGGATGCAACCGGCTGCCATCCCCGTCGCCGATACACCGGCGCTGCACCTGTGGGATCATCCGCGCCGCCGGATCGCCGTTCCCTTTGAATAGGAGCACTCTATGCAAGCACTGACTCGCACTGCAATCGCCACCCAATCTCTAAGCGGCAAAATTGCCCTTGTCACCGGCGGTGCCCGTGGCCTCGGCGAGGCGATCTGCCGCGATCTGGCGGAGGCGGGAGCGACCGTGATCGTCGCCGACATCGCCGCCGAGGCGGCCCGGCAGGTGGCCGGTTCCCTCGCGGACTATAACGCCCAGGCTCTCGCCCTCGATATCACCGACGAAGCCCAAGTCGAGGCGGCGATTGCCGGACTGCTGGCCGATCGCGGTCGCATCGATATCTTGATCAACAACGCCGGGACGGACTACACCCTGGCGGTGGACGAACTCACCAGCGCGCAGTGGGACCGGGTGCTGGACGTGAACCTGCGCGGTCCTTTTTTGCTCTCCCACCACGTCCTGCCGGCGATGAAAGCCCAGGGCAATGGCCAGATCGTCAACATCGTCTCCACCGCCGCCAAGCGCGCCTGGGCCAACGCTTCGGCCTACCACGCGAGCAAGTGGGGCCTGCTGGGCTTCAGCCACGCCCTGCACGTCGAGGGCCGCAGCCACGGTATCAAAGTCACCGCCGTCGTGAGCGGCGGGATGCGCACGCCGTTTCTACTCGACCGCTTCCCGGACATCGACACTGCGACGCTGCAAGATCCGGCGAACGTTGCTCAGACGGTCCGCTTCGTGCTCACCCTGCCCGCTGAGACGGTGATTCCCGAAATTACCGTGCTCCCGATGCGCGAAACGTCCTGGCCGTGAGTACCGTCGGGGCGGTCTTTCTCGACAAGGACGGCACGCTCATCGAGGACGTGCCCTACAACGTCGCCCCGGAGCGCATCCGGCTGATGCCCGGTGCCTGCGAGGGGCTGCGGCTGTTGGCTGGGGCAGGCTGGCCTCTAATCGTCGTCACCAACCAGTCAGGGGTAGCCCACGGCTACTTTCGCGAGGCAGCTCTGGCCGGTGTCGAAGCCAGGTTGCGCACGCTCGTGGCCCAGTGCGGTGCGCCCCTCGCCGGTTTTTATTACTGCCCCCACCATCCCGCCGGGAGTGTGCTGCCCTACGCCCGCCACTGCCGCTGCCGCAAACCCCGACCGGGATTGCTCTTGCGGGCCGCCCGCGAGTTACCGGTCGATCTGGGCCGCTCGTGGTTGGTGGGGGATATCCTGCACGACGTCGAGGCGGGTTCGCGAGCCGGTTGCCGAACCGTTCTGCTCGTCAACGGCCACGAGACCGAGTGGGTGCTCGGTCCCCGACGCCTGCCGGATTATCTGGCCGCCGATCTGAACGATGCGGCCCGCTTCATCGTGCGCAACAGTCCGCCAGGAGGACAGTAAAGATGCACAGGTACGTCCAGGTCTTCGAGAACCTGCCGGTGCTCGTGATCGGTGAGGCGATCCTCGATCGCTACAGCGTCGGCACCGCAAGGCGCACCTGTACAGAAAGTGCCGCTCCGATCGTCGATGTCTGCGAAGAACAGGCCGCACCGGGCGGGGCGGCAAACACCGCCTGCAACCTGGCTGCCCTTGGGGCAAGGGTGTGCTTTCTTACGGCAGTCGGCGAGGACGCAGCAGCCGGGCAACTGCGCCAACTTCTGGGCGAAGCCGGGGTGCAGGCGCACCTACTGGCGGTCGCCGGTCGCGAGACCCTCGTCAAGCACCGGCTGGTGGCGGATGGCCAGATCCTGGCGCGCTTCGACCGGGGCAGCACTGCCGCCCTACCCTCCGAGCCTGTCCAGCACCTGCTTGCGCTTCTGGAGGCCGAATGGGGGCGCTGCCGGGCGGTGGTCGTCTCCGACTACCGCTACGGCATTCTGGGCGATCCGGTGATCGCTGCTCTGGCTGGATTGCAGCAGCGTACATCGCGCACTCTGGTGGTCGATGCGCGCGATTTGACCCGTTATCGCAAGGTTGGAGTGAGCGCTGTCAAGCCCAACTACGAGGAAGCGCTCGGTCTTTTAGACAATGTGCAGACCGCTGCAAGCCGCCTGGAAACGGTGACAGCCTGCCGGGGGCAACTACTGGAGCGCACGGGAGCCAGTTCAGTGATCGTCTCGCTCGATCGCGAAGGGGTGGTCCTACTGGAGCGGAAAGGACCAGCCCGGCACATCGAAAGCACCAGCCAGCCGGGGCCGAACGGCCCACCCTACGCCCATACCACCGGAGCCGGGGATACTTTTGTGGCCGCCCTCGCCCTCGCCCTCGCTGCCGGGGAAAAAGCAGAGGCGGCGGCCCGGCTGGCCCAGAAAGCGGCGGGGGTGGTGGTCGCCCGCAGCGGCACCGCCCGCTGCAGCGCAGCGGATCTCGAAGCGGAGCTGGCCTGGTCCCAGAAGCAACCGAAAGCTTCTCCAGTTACGGGCTGGTCGGCGGCGCAGAATATTCTCTGCGTGCGCCTCGATGCGATGGGGGACGTGCTGATGAGCACCCCGGCTCTGCGGGCGCTTCGCCGTCCGGACCGCCGCCTGACGCTGCTGACTTCCAGCGCCGGTGGCCAGATTGCGCGTTTGATTCCCGAAGTCGATGAGGTGATCGTCTACGATGCGCCCTGGCTCAAGGCGACCGCCCCCCGCGCCACGAGCCGCCCCGAGTACGAGATGGCAGCCTACCTGCGTCAGCGCCAGTTCGACGCGGCGGCAATCTTTACCGTCTTCAGCCAGAACCCGCTACCGTCGGCGATGCTCTGCTACCTGGCAGGCATTCCCCTGCGCCTCGCCCACTGCCACGAAAATCCCTACCAGCTTCTTACCAACTGGATACTCGATCCGGAGCCGGCGCAGGGCATCCGTCACGAGGTCCGGCGGCAACTGGATCTGGTGGCGACGATCGGGGCTTACAGTCCCGACGAGCGCCTGTCGGTGCGGGCAGGCGAGAAGGCCCACCGGCAGGTCCAGCAACTGCTCGCTGAACTGGGTATCGGCGACGGGCGGCCCTGGCTGGTTATCCATCCCGGTGCCACCGCTCCTTCGAGGCGCTACGCCCCGGAGGGTTTTGCCGCCGTCGCCGAGCGGCTGGTGGCCGAGGAGGGCTACACGGTGCTTTTTACCGGCAACCGCGAAGAAGCGGGCCTCATCGAGCAGATCCGCTCAAAAATGGTCGTTCCCAGTTTTTCCCTCGCCGGTCGGCTCGACCTCGAAGAACTGGTGGCGCTGATTGCGATGGCCCCGCTCCTCGTCGCCAACAACACCGGCCCCGTCCACATCGCCGCTGCCACCGGCACGCCCGTAGTCGATCTCTACGCGCTCACCAACCCGCAGCATACCCCGTGGGAAGTGCCCCACCGCGTCCTCTCCCACGACGTTCCTTGCAAATTTTGTTTTAAAAGTCTCTGCCCCGAAGGCCACAACCACTGCCTGCAACTGGTCACTCCCGAACAAGTTCTCACCGCCGTGCGCGAATTGAGCCAGTATGAGCACCGTCGATATTTTGATCCCCACCTACTGCCGTCCCGCTGCTCTGGCGGTGACGCTCACCAGCCTGATCGCTCAGAGTTTCAAAGACTTTGATCTGATCGTCTCCGACCAGACGGAAGAGGGCGATCCGCTGGCTGCCGCCGAAGTCCAGACCGCCCTTGCCGTGCTGCGCATCCACGGCCACCGGATCGCGGCCCACAAGCACCTGCCCCGGCGGGGTATGGCCGAGCACCGCCAGTTTCTGCTCGATCAAGCCCAGGCACCGTATGTTCTTTTTCTCGACGACGATCTCATCCTCGAAAGCTGGCTGGTGGGTGCGCTGGTGCGGACGCTGAAGGAGGAGGACTGCGGCTTTGTCGGCAGCGCCGTGATTGGCCTGAGTTATCTGGCCGATGTCCGTCCCCACGAACAGCAGATCCGCTTCTGGGACGGCCCGGTGCAGCCCGAGAGCGTCCGGCCCGACACCCCCGAGTGGGAGCGCTACCGCCTGCACAACGCCGCCAACCTCTATCACCTCCAGCGGCGGCTGGGACTGGGGCCAGCGGATCGCCGCCGCTACCGGGTGGCCTGGGTGGGCGGCTGCGTCCTCTACGACACCGCCCGATTGCGCTCGGTGGGCGGCTTTCAATTTTGGCGCTCGCTTCCTCCGGTCCACTGCGGCGAAGACGCACTGGCCCAGCTGCGGGTAATGGCCCGCTACGGCGGCTGTGGCCTCATCCCGAGCGGCGTCTATCATCAAGAACTGCCGACGACGATCGAAGATCGGACAGCCAATGCCCCCCGGTTGCTGGAAGTGCCGGAGGCGGGCTGAGAGAAGCCTCAGCCGTTGACCACCTCGCCGCCGTTCGGATGCAGGATCTGGCCGCTGATGTAAGAGGAGTCTTCCGAGGCCAGAAAGACGTAGCTCGGTGCGACTTCCGCCGGTTGACCGGCCCGCTCCATCGGAGCGTTGCTGCCGTGGCTTGCCGTCTTTTCGGGACCGAAGGAAGCCGGAATCAGCGGTGTCCAGATCGGTCCTGGGGCGACGCCGTTGACGCGGATGCCCTTGTCGATCAGGGCCTGGGAGAGTGAGCGGGTAAAGGCGACGATCGCGCCTTTGGTCGTGGCGTAGTCGAGCAGCTTCGGGCTGCCCTTGTAGGCGGTCACCGAGGTGGTATTGATGATCGCGCTGCCCGATTTGAGGTGGGGCAGGGCGGCCTTGACCAGGTAGAACTGGGCAAAGATGTTCGTCCGGAAGGTGCGCTCCAGCTGTTCGGATGTAATATCTGCAATACTTTCTTGAGGGTGCTGCTCGGCGGCGTTGTTGACCAGGATGTTGAGCTGACCAAATTCCTGGATTGTGCGCTCGACCGCCTGCTTGCAAAACGCCTCGTCGCCAATGTCGCCTGCGATCGTGACACAGCGGCGGCCCTGCTGCTCGACAAGTTGCTTTGTCTTTTGGGCATCCTCGTGCTCGTCGAGGTAGACGATCGCGATATCGGCTTTTTCTTTGGCAAAGAAGACTGCCACGGCCCGCCCGATGCCGCTGTCGCCGCCGGTGATGAGCGCTACCTTGTTGAGCAGCTTGTTGGCACCGTGGTAGTTCTCGTTGTCATAGACCGGCTGGGGCGTCATCTGCGCCTCGCTGCCGGGTTGATGCTCCTGCTTTTGGGGCGGCTGCTGCGCCTTCGACTGTGCCTGGGTCATGGTGTCCTCGCGGAATGAAAGAGTTGTCTAGCTGCCCGGTACCAGTTCGACTTTGACCCAGCCCGGCTGGCGCTGATCGAACGCCTTGTAGGCGTCGAGGACCGAGGTGAGCGGTTCGCGCTGGGTAAGAATCCGGCTGGGGGTGACTGTGCCGTTGCGCACGAGATTGACCAGCTTCGGGATGTACTTGCGGTGATTGCAGTTGCCCATCTGGATCGTCAGGTTCTTGTTCATCGCCTTGCCGATCGGGAAGTTCATCGCCGCCGGTGGATAGACGCCGATAATCGAGAGCGTCCCAGCTTTGGCCAGCGCCTCGACTGCCCAGAGGAGCACCTGGGAGGGCGCGTTGCCCGGCTGCCAGAGCCTGCCCTGGGGGTGAGTCTCAGGGGCGATCTGCTCGACTTGCTCGCGAAACTGGTCTGAGAGTTTCTTTGCCTGGGCGGCAGCGGGACCGGAGTGGGGCTGCACCGCATCGACGCCCACCGCATCGATGGCGCGATCGACGCCGATGCCGCCGGTGAGCCGCTGCAGCGTCTCCACCGGGTCTTCTTTGTTAAAGTCGATCACCTCTGCCCCCTGGGCGCGGGCCATGTCGAGGCGCGAGGGCACCGTGTCGATGGCAAAGATCCGTCCGGCTCCCAATAGCTGGGCGCTTGCGATCGTAAACTGGCCTACCGGGCCGCAGCCAAAGACGGCCACCGTGTCGCCGGGGGCGATCTCAGCGAGTTCGGCCCCAAAGTAAGCGGTCGGGAAAATGTCGGAGAGCATGATCGCTTCGTCGTCGCTCACCTGTTCCGGCAATTTGACCAGGCCGACGTTGGCGTAGGGAATGCGGGCGTACTCCGCCTGCAGGCCGTTGAAGGGGCCGGTGTCTTTGGGGCCGCCATAAAAGGCCGTGCCCGCCTGCTGACCGTTGGGGTTGGCGTTGTCGCACTGGGCGTAGTAGCCCGAGCGGCAGTAGGAGCAGTAGCCGCAGGCGATCGTAGACGGGATCACCACCCGATCGCCCAACTGCAAGTTGCGCACATCGGAACCCAACTCCTCGATGATCCCGACGCCCTCGTGGCCCAGAATCGTCCCCGGTTGCATTCCGCTGAAGGTACCCCGGATCATGTGCAGATCGGTGCCGCAGATCGCACTTGCCGTCAGACGCACGATGACGTCGGTCGGCTGCAGAATCTTCGGCTCCGGAACACTGTCGAGGCGAATGTCGCCGATGCCATGAAATACGACTGCCTTCACGTTCTTCCCCCGCTCGATGAACAATCTGTGTCAGCAACAGAAAATGGCCCCTGTTAGAAACAGAGATTTCTGCTGCGATTTAATCTGGATTTTTTGTGAACAGAACAATCCTTGCCCTTTCGATGCCGGGCTGCCTCACACCTGAGAATGATCTGGTTTTTCTGTAAAAGAGACTGTAAAATCAAGTCGCAGAGCGAAACTGTTTGCGGAGAAATCGCAGTCTTCTGCAACGGTCGAACAGATATTTTTTTACTAGAGTAGATAAAGCAAAATAAGCTTCAGGTTTTGGGTGGAGTGGGGGAAGCGGATTTTTGGGGGTTGGTTGTTCTTTTGCTTTTTTGGGTATTGCTAAAACCGTCCCCCACCCCTCCACACCCCCACCTGGCCCCAAAAGGGGCCTGCCCCCCGCTCTCCTCCCCTGCCCCCGCTGGGCAGAGGAGAAGAGATACGGTATTGAGAGTCAAGCAGCCTCCTCCTTTCTTCTCTTCCTCCGCCCTACTGCAAGCAAACCAACCTGCCGTGCTCTGCATCGAAAGGCGTGTCTGTTTTCACAACCGCCCAGGCAATGTGTAAGAGTTTGCGAGCCGCAGCGCAAAGCGCTACCTTTGCCGGTTTACCGGCTGCTCGTAGCCGCTGGTAAAAGCTTTTAATCTGCTGATTGCAGCGGATCGCACTCAAGCTCGCCATATACAGCGCCGTGCGTAAGCGGGCATTGCCTGCATGGCCGATGCGCTCTGGTCTATGAAGGCTGGTGCCGCTACGGTGGGAGCGGGGAGCGAGACCCGCGTAGGCCACCGCCGCTTCCACCGTTGCACAGCAGCCGAAGTTGAGGGTACTCACCAACACCCACCCAGCGGTGACAGACCCAATGCCTTTGATAGTGCGCAGCTTGGTTGCAGCTTGATGCCAAAGCGAGTCTTGGGCGAGCAGCGCTTCTAGCTGAGCTTCCATCTGCGCAATCTGCTCATCGAAGGTGTGGCTCAACTGCTCCAGACTCGCTTGTACCGCCGCCACCACCAACGGAAATTGCCGCAGAGCGTGCAACTGGTTGTGCAGTTGTTGGCGTTGCTGCAGCAAGGCATCGCGATGCTGCAGGCGCTGTTGGAGTTGGTAATAAATCTCAGGCGGCGGCTGCCAAAGACCAGGTTGCAGGGCGGCAGCGAGTTGGGCAAGCGTCTGGGCATCAAGCGCATCGCTTTTGGAACGCTTGAGCAGTGCCCTGGCAAAGTAATGAGACTGAGCGGGGTTGACCACACTGACGGCAAAACCTTTGAGCGCCAGAAATGTGGCCAGTCGCATCCAGTAGGAGCCTGTGGCTTCGATGACCACTAACACCTCAGCGGCGGTGGGACAGACGGCGAGTAAGCGTTCGGCCAATTGGCAGTGTCCTTCGGGGGTTTGGGGCAGTGTGATGGCAGCGGTAGGCTTTGCGTGGGTGAGCAGCCAGGCGGCAGTGACAGTGAGTGCCGCCACATCAATACCGACAAATAGCTGATAGTCGTTTTGTGAACCGTCTCGCTGCATGAGTGTCTCCAGTTGAAGCTTCAGAGGAGGTAGGCAAGTTCCGCAGGACGGCAAAAGTCTAGCCTCGTGATACGTGGTCAGTGCCACTCGATACGGTTCAGCTTTGCCGGTCCTTGATAGCGGGGGACAATCTCTTCCACGCGGTCAAAGCCGCAAGGGGGGGCACAGTCCTCACCGCTACCTTGGAACCAATAGCAATATACGAGGGGGGGTTCACTGTAACTGGGCTGCAGGAGGGCCAAGTGAAGACGGTTTCAGAGTTGTCATCCTCCCCTCTCCCCTTGTGGGAGAGGGGCTGGGGGTGAGGGGAGAGGGCTGGGGGTTGGGACGCTTTTTCTGTCTAAATAGGGAGTTTGTTTAGTTGTACTTCGGTGAGCATGGCCCTCAACAGAGTTATTCATATTTGCAAGGGAGCAACCGTGGACGTTCTCAACCTGTTGATCGAGGATCATAGAACCGTCGAAGCGCTTTTTGACAAGATAGAAACCACTGACAATCCGAGGCTGATGCAACAATATTTCGCCCAGATTGCTCAGGAACTGACATTGCACGCCGCCGGTGAAGAGGAAGCTTTTTATCCCGCTGTCGGCCAGTTTGCCAGTACCGCTAATCTGGTGCGCGAATCTTACGAGGAGCACGCCGAGGTAAAGCGGCTGATCAACGACATTTCTTTTTTACAGCCCACTGCCCCTCTCTACCGTGAGCGGATCGCGCAGTTGCGCGCAGCGCTGGCCCACCATATCGAGGAGGAAGAGGGGGAACTGTTTCCACGGGTGGCTGAACATTTTAGCGAACAGCAGTGCCTCGAACTGGGCGATCAGGTGCTCCAGACAAAAAAGGAGGCAAAGCAAAGGCTGCTCGGTATGGGAGTCTAGCTCCTGGCCGCTTTGGACGACTGGCGGGGGAGGACGCTTGCGAGTCCTCCGCCAGATAGAGATACTGGATAGTGTAAGGTTTTACTAAGCAGCCGGAGACCATCCGAGACGATGGCCAGAGATTTATACGAGACGCTCAACCTCAACCGCAACGCCTCCAAGGACGATATCAAGCGGTCCTACCGCAAGCTGGCCCGCCAGTACCACCCCGATGTCAACAAAGATCCGGGGGCTGAAGACATGTTCAAGGAAATTTCGCGGGCCTACGAGGTGCTCTCCGACGATGAGAAGCGGGCGCGCTACGACCGCTTTGGTGAGGCTGGTATCGGCGGCAACGGCATGGAGGGCGGACCGGATTTCGCTGGAGCCGGTTTCAACGACATCAGCGACATCTTTGAGAGTTTCTTTGGCGGCTTCGCGGGCGGAGCCACCGGTGGACGGCGCGGTGGTCGCAGCGGCGGCCCGACCCGTGGCGACGATCTGCGCTACGACATGGTGCTCGAATTTACCGAGGCGGTCTTTGGTTGCGAAAAAGAGATCAATATTGCCCATCTGGTTACCTGCGAGACCTGCCGGGGTTCAGGAGCCAAGCCGGGAGCCGGTCACACCACCTGCCGCAACTGCGGCGGCCAGGGCCAGATCCGTCAGGCCCGCCGCACGCCTTTTGGGCTGTTTACCCAGGTGGTGCCCTGTCCTGTCTGCATGGGCCGGGGCGAGGTGATCGAAAACCCCTGTCCGACCTGCGACGGGCGCGGTCGCAATCAAAAGCAGACCAGCATCAAGATCAACATCCCCGCCGGTGTCGATGGCGGCTCCAAGCTGCGCGTCCAGAGTGAAGGCGACGCGGGCGAGCGCGGCGGCCCGCCGGGGGATCTGTTCATCTATATCGGCGTGCGCAACCACCCAATCTTCCGGCGCGAGGGCCAGGACATCTATTCGAGCGCCCAGATTTCTTATTTGCAGGCAATCTTAGGCTCCGAGATGACCGTCGAGACCGTCGATGGCCCACACACCGTTGTCGTGCCGCCGGGCACCCAGCCTGAGACGGTGCTCACCCTCGACGGCAGGGGCGTGCCCCGCGTCGGCAATCCGAACCGCCGGGGCAACCACTATCTGCAACTGAAGGTCGCGATCCCGACCAAACTCTCCGCCGACGAGCGCGAGTTGCTCACCAAGATTGCCAAGGTGCGCGGCGAGAAGGTCTCCAAAAAAGAGGGCCTTGAGGGGCTGATCGACAGTATCGGCAACCTCTTTCACTGAAGCCTGTCATGCAGCTTTCTGGCACGGTTCTGGCCCAGGAAGCAAACTTCTACCGCGTCCGCCTCGACGGCAGTGACCTGACGCTCCTCTGTACCCGCCGCGCCCGCCTGCGCAAGACCGGCGGGACTGTGCTCACCGGCGATCGCGTCGAGGTGGTCGAAGTCGATTGGCCGGGTGGCCGGGGAGCGATCGCAGCGGTGGCTCCGCGCACGTCTGAGCTGACCAAGCCCCCGATCGCCAACTGCTCTGGGGTTCTAGTCGTCTTTTCTCTCAGTGAACCGCCCTACGATCCGGCTTTGCTCAGCCGGTTTCTCGTGCAGGTCGAGGCGGAACACCTGCCGGCTCTGGTTTGCCTGAGCAAGGGCGACGAAGTGGCGAGCGCTGTTATAGAACCGATCGTCCGGGCGATCGAAAGCTGGGGCTACCCGGCTCGACCGGTGAGCGCCCGCAGCGGTGCCGGGATCGGCCCATTGCTGGCAGAGTTGGGCGGAACCTACGTGCTGGCGGGTCCTTCCGGGGCGGGCAAATCCAGCTTGCTCAACGCGATGCACCCTGGTCTGTCGCTGCGGGTGGGCGATGTCTCGGCTCGATTGGGCCGGGGCCGGCACACCACCCGCCACGTCGAACTTTTTGCCCTCAGCCCCAGGGCGCTGGTGGCGGACGCGCCGGGCTTCAGCCAGCTTGAAATCACTGTCGCCCCGGAGGACCTGGCGGTGTGTTTTCCGGAGTTCCGGCCCTACCTGGGCCACTGCCAGTTTCGCAACTGCCTGCACCGCGACGAGCCGGGCTGTGCGGTGCGGGCTGCCGGGTTGCCGCGCTTTGATATTTACCGGAGCTTTGTGGCCGAAGCGCTGGCTTTTGACCAGCAGCGGCGACAGACGAGCGAGCCGGAGGCCAGCTTGCGCGAGCGCGGCGGCTCCCGCCGCCGCAAAGGTGTGGCCGTACCGCGCCTGGAGGGGCAGTACCGCCAGTCCTCCCGCCGCACGGTCCGCCAGCAACTGCAGCAGTGGGATGAAGAGAGCCCGGAAGACTAATAATCGCTGTAGCGCTCTTCGCTCCAGGGTTCGCCCCGGCGGTGGTAGCCGTTCAACTCCCAGAAGCCGAGTTTTTCTTCCGGCAAAAATTCGAGGCCGTTGATCCACTTGGCGCTCTTCCAGGCGTACAGGTGCGGCACCACCAGGCGCATCGGCCCGCCGTGCTTGAGCGGCAGCGGTTCACCAAAAAGTTCGTAGGCGAAGAAGTTGTCCTCGCGCACAAAATCCTCGAACG
Source organism: Gloeobacter kilaueensis JS1 (assembly GCF_000484535.1). Classification (NCBI taxonomy): domain Bacteria; kingdom Bacillati; phylum Cyanobacteriota; class Cyanophyceae; order Gloeobacterales; family Gloeobacteraceae; genus Gloeobacter; species Gloeobacter kilaueensis. Next base: position 983,737 of record NC_022600.1, read on the forward strand.
GGATATTGGTGGTGTAGCCGCCGTAGCAGTGGGCCATCACCTGCTCTGTTCCTGGCTCCAGCTCGACCTGCTTCAAAAAGTCCGTCACCCGGATGCCCTTCCACTGCACGTCCAACTTGCTCCAGCGGGTGACGCAGTGAAAGTCGGCGGTAAATTCGGCCTTGGGCAGAGCCATAAACTCTTCCCAGGTAAACACTTTTTCTCTGGCCAGCCCCCAGACGTTGAAGCGCCAGACGAACGTATCCATCTGCGGCGTCCGGCCATAGGTCATCTCCGGAAAGCCGTTGGTCAGGTACTGGCCGGGAGGGACGCGCTCCTGCTGGGAGCCGTCGGGCTTTTTGAAAAACTTGCCGAGCATGGCCGGTCGATCCCCGCAAAGTGCTTATCACATCTTAACGGTGCTCCGGGACGGCCAGGCACCCGTCAGAAGTACGGTTCTGGTCGCCAAGCCGGACGAGCCATTCGCTCGCCCGGTTTGCGATCGTACTCCAGCGGCCCTTTGCCACCTCGCGCTCAGGAGCGAGGGAGTGGCCAACCCCGACCGCCAGGGCTCCCGCTCCCAGATAGTCCGCAAAATCCGCCTCGCCGATGCCGCCTGTGGGCACCAGCGGCAGATCCGAAAAGGGACCGCGCAGGGCGTTCAGGTAGGCAAGACCGCCTACCGGGGCGATCGGAAAGATCTTGATGAGGTCTGCTCCTGCCTGGTAGGCGGCGACGATCTCGTTGGGAGTGAGGGCACCGCTCATTGCCAGCACCCCTGCTGCCCGCGCCACCTCGATGATCCGCACGTCCGTATGGGGGCTGACGATAAAATGGGCACCCCAGCCGATCGCCCGGCGCGCCGCCTCGGGGGTGAGCACGGTGCCGCAGCCGACCAGCACCTCGTCGCCACAGAGGCGCAACTCGCCCACGACCTGCTCGGCACCGGGGGTGTCGAGGGTGACCTCCACCAGCCGCACACCACCGGCGATGATCGACCGGCCAATGCCCAGGGCACAGCGGGCCGAGTCGGTGCGGATGATCGCCAATAGCCGGTGCTTGCGAAAATGTTCGACGAGGACGTGGGTCACGGGAGTAGCAACCGGGGTGAACAGCTAGCCACTCAGCATAGCGGATCCGCTCGATTCAGGTACAATCGCCCTCAAGCTGGTAGATCGGGATCGATTCCGAGGGCGCGCAACCGTTCTGCCAGGGCAGCTGCCCGTTGTTGCGCTTGCTCTGCGCGCTGTCGCTCCTGTTCTGCCCGTTGCTCTGCCCGCTCTGCGCGCTGTCGCTCCTGTTCTGCCCGCTCGCGTTCCTGTTCTGCCCGTTGCTCTGCCTGCTCAGTGGGAGTCAAAATCCACTGGTCGTTCGCGTCGTACCAGCGCAGCCACAAGCGCTCTACCTGCTGAAAACGCCCCTGCCAGAGGCCAAGACCAATCTGCAATTCTTCTATCCACAGCCGGGGCTCGAAAATCTCCTGATAGGTTGCGCCTACTAACCGGAACAGCCGGTAGGTGTTGGCTTCGCGGTTGAACAGGACGTAGTACGGAATGCGCAGGATCTTTTCGTACACCTCCCACTTGGAGGGCGGATCTTGACCGCGCAGCGTCTGGCCCTGGTCCTCTTCCTGGGTGTTGGGTGACAGCAGTTCGACCACCACGATGGGCAGGGTGCCCTCCCGCCAGATCACATAGCTCAACCGACCAATGTCTACCAACCTCGGCACGCCGACGACTGCGAACCAGTCGGGACGCTTGTAGCGGCTGGTGTTGTGTACGTCGTAGTAGAGATTGAGATCGGTAGCGGTAAGGATTTGATCTGCCGGATAGTTCGGCGGCTGAAAGGTTTCACTCAAAAACTGCGGTTGCCAATCGTGAAACTCATCCGGCAAGCCAGGTTCCTCGGGATCTTCGCTGGGTAAATCGTACATCGATGGTAAGGGCAACGAGACGGTTCTATTGACAGGTTGATAGGTCGTCATGGCCCCAGGAGAATAACCGGTGCCTCTATAGTAGTGCTCGGCACCCGAGCCAATGGGTTCCCAAAGCCCGAGAGCTTACTGCATAATTGGGGCGACGTGCGGGAGAACGCGATGCGGCGATGGCTTTTGCTCATCCTGGCAGCTTGCTGGCTTGCCCCCGGCTTAGCGGCTCAGGCAGCGGATCTCACCGTCTCGGCGGCGATCAGCCTCAAAGAAGCCTTCAGCGAAATCGCGGCCCAATTCGAGAAAGCCCGCCCCGGCGATAAAGTCACCTTCAACTTTGGTAGCTCGGGCGAGCTGGCTCAGCAGATCGATCGGGGCGCACCGGTGGACGTGTTCGCCTCCGCCGCCCTCAAACAGATGAACGACCTCGACAAGAAGGGACTGATTTTGGTGGGCACAGCCCAACCTTTTGCCCGCAACCGGCTGGCTGTCGTCGTGCCCAAAGGCAGTGCGAAGGTGACGAGTTTCGAGCAACTCGCGAAAGTTGCCCGCCTGGCCATCGGCAACCCGAAGACGGTACCTGCCGGTCAGTACGCCTCCGATGCGCTCAACAAAGCAGGCATCTACCAGAATTTGCTCGACGCCCAGAAGCTCGTCTTTGCCGAGAACGTCCGCCAGGTGCTGGCCTACGTCGAAGATGGCAGCGTCGATGCGGGCATCGTCTACACTACCGATGCCCGCGTCAGCGACAAGGTGAGCGTCGGCTTTGCTGTTCCCGAAAACTACAGCGCTCCGGTCGTTTATCCTCTGGCGGTGGTCAAGGACAGCAAACTGCCGGAGCTGGCCAGGGCCTTCGTCGCCTTTGTACTCAGCCCCCAGGGCCAGGCGATCTTGCAGAGCAAGGGCTTTTTGAGCGCAAAGTAGTGCCGCTTATACCTGTTCGATCGCGTCCTCGGCCAGGGCGTACTGCTCCTGCAACTTCTCAAGCGTCTCTGCGTCCGCCTGCCAGAACTGGCGGCCCTGGGCTTCGAGCAAGCGGGCGACGATGTTGCGAAACGCCTCGGGGTTGTTCTTGCGCAGCCGGGCGGCCATCGCCGGATCGAGGGCGTAGGTCTGGGCGGCCTGGTCGTAGACCCAGTTGTCGCGAAATTCGGCTGTCGCTGACCAGCCCACCAGGGCGGTGAAGCGCTGAGAAATCTCGTAAGCCCCGCCGGAACCCTGGCCTGCCATCTGCTCGGCCCACTTTGGATTGAGCAGTTTGCCCCGGTACTCCAGGCGCAGCAGGGCGTCCAGTTCGATGGGCTCGGTGCTCTGGCTGAAACTTTCGACAAAGCTCGCCCCGACGGGCCGGTTCGCGCTGCGCTGGGCTGCCAGTTTCAGCGCGCCTGTGTTGGCGTAGTATTCTTGAATGTCGGTGAGGCCGTACTCCACCGAGTCGATCTGCTGGACGATCCGGCCTGTGGTGGTAAGCAGGCGCTCAAGCAATTCTGGCCGGGCGGTTCCCTGGTCCTTTCGGCCATAGCTGTACTGGTTGCGGCCCTGCCAGGTAGTGGCCAGTTGTTCGGTCTGCTCCCAGCTGGAAGTGAGAATCTGATCGCCCACCAGCGAGCCGTAGTCGCCCTTGGGGTTAGAAAAAAGGCGAGCGGTCGGGTTAGTGATGCCTTGTTGGGCAAAGGCCAGGGCGTGCTTGCGGATAAAGTTCAGCTCGGGCGGTTCGTCGATCGCAGCGGCACGAGTAAATAGATCGTCGAGGTTTTCGAGCACGTTGGCAAAGGTGTCGCGGAAGATCCCCGAGAGGCTTGCGAGGACGTCGATGCGCGGACGGCCCAACTCGGCCAGGGAGATCAGTTCGTAGGCCACCACCCGCCCGGTCTTTTCTTTGAGCGGCCTTGCCCCTACCAGGCCCAGCAGGATGCCCACAGATTCGCCCCGCGTCTTGATCGCATCGAGTCCCCAGAGCAGGACGGCGACGGTTTCCGGGTAGCTGCCGTGGGCCTTGCGATGATCGTTCAGGATATTCTCGGCGATCTGGCGACCGCGCAGGTACGCCCCCTCCGACGGCATCCGGTAGGGATCGAGGGCGTGGATATTGCGGCCCGTCGGCAGTACCCCTGCCCCGTCGCGGATCAGATCGCCGCCGGGGGCGGGCGGAATATACTGCCCATCCAGGCCGCGCAGGAGGTTGGTCATCTCTTCACCCGTGCGCAGCAACAGGTCGCGCACCGCACAGGCGTGCTGGAGTTGCTCCAGTTGTTCGCTGGTGAGAATCGCTTCCTGGCGCAGTTGCTCGAAGCGATCACCCCGCGCCACCGCTCCGAGCAAAGGCGTCGCCAGATGCTCGGCAAAGCAGGCATCGAGGTAGCTTTGCAGTTGCTCGGTGGTCGGCTTCTGCCCCAGAACGTGCAGGCCGCTTGAAAAAAGCCGATTTTCCAGCGTCTGCAGATACAGGTGGAGCTGAGCGCTGTAGGTGTCGAAGGAATCCGTCGGGGGGCAGTCAGTATCGAGACCGGCGGCTTTGACCTTCTGCTCGATCACCGCCTCCAGGGGCTGGTTCTCCCCCGGCGCGGCGCGGTACTCCTCCAGCAATTCCTTGATCTGGGCCAGTTCTTTATAAAGACCGGCCCGCCCGTAGGCAGGCACGTTGTGGGAGACGAGCACGCCGTAGCCCCGACGCTTCGCCAGGACCGACTCGGAGGGGTTGTTGGCGGCGTAGATATAGAGGTTGGGCAGGTTGCCCACCAGAAAATCTGGCCAGCTCTCGCCGGTATTGCCCAGGGGCGCACCCGGTAGCCACTCGAAGGTGCCGTGCATCCCAAAATGCACCAGTGCGTCCGCCGCGAAAACGTCTTCCAGCCAGCGGTAGAAGGCGACGTACTGCGGATGGGGGGTGAGATCTTTTTCAAACAACAGCCGCATCGGATCCCCAGGAACCCCGAGGGCGGGCTGCACACCGATCCAGACGTTGCCCAGGCGAATACCGGCAAGTTGAAATTGCTGACCGTCGAAACCCAACTCGGCGCGATCGAGCGCTCCCCAGTGCCGCTCGACGCGGCGGGTGCGCCGGTAGCCCAGCCAGCGCTCCAGTTGCCGGGGATCGATCCGCTCTCCAGAATTGGCCCCCGGCTGCTGCTGCTGCTCGCTCTGCCGCAATCGAGCAATCAGCGCCTCCCCGTCCTCGGGTACCGGCCCGCCCAGGTCGTAGCCCTGACTGGCTAGAGATCGTAAAAAAGTGACGAGCGATGCGGGCACGTTGAGCAGCGCTGCCGTTCCCGTCGCTCCGTAGCCCGGCGGAAAGCCGTAGAGAACGATTCCAATCCGCCGCTTCTTAGCTGGAGTACGCCGAAGCTGCACCCAGCGTTGAATCCGGCCCGCCAGCCGATCGACCCGCTCCGGCACCAGATAGATGCGCTCGCCCACCAGCCCCCCCAGGGGTACCGGGTCGATCGCCCCGTCCAACTCCGGCAGGGCGTAGAGGACCGCTGCCTGCAGACCGCCCACCCCCTGCCGGTACCAGGAGCGGATGTCTTGAATCAATAGCGGCGCGCTCACGAAGTACGGAACGTTGTTGCGCTCCAGAATGCGCACACCGGCGTCGATGCGCCTGCCCGCCTCCATCGAGCCCGCCGGGCCTCCCACCAGCGCAAAGCCCAGAGTCGAGACGAGCGCATCGACGCGGACCGCACCGGGGGCGGTTTGAGTATCGGGACCAGCGAGCCAGTCGCGCACGATCGTGTGGCCTTCGACGCCGGTGACGAAGACGGGCAGGGTGCGCAGTCCCTTTGCTTCTAAGCGCTCGATGAGCTGCGGAATGTAGGGCAGCTTCGAGACGACGTGCTTGCGGTAGAGCAACAGTGCTACCCTGGGCCATTCGCGGCGCTCGGGAAACTGCCGGTCGTACCAGGCAAGATAATCGGCGGGCCGGGTAAATAGATGGCTGGCCGCCGGGTGGACAAGACCGCTGTCGGGCATGGGCTGCACCGGCGGCACCGCCCTGACGGCGACCCCCAGGTACTCCTGGGCCAAGAGCAAAAACAGGTTCGCGACGTTCTCCGCTCCCCCAGCGTTCCAGTAGCCATATAAAGTGAGCCAGTTTCGCAGATCCCTGGCTTTTTTGCCCGGCACGAATCTGAGCAACCGTGGACCTGCCTTCAAAAAGCCCAGGTAGCCCGCCAGGCGATCCTCCTCCCGCGTCGAGCTAAATTTGCTGAGCAGCAATTGCACCGGCTTCGGCATCCCTTTGCCCTGGCCGAGCTGAAAACTGCCCAGGCGCGTCTGGCCCATCAACTCGATGGCCGACTCGAAGACCAGCCGCTGCGGGATCGCCTCCAGCCGCTCAGCCAGCCACTGCACCTGCTGATAGTCAAAGAGCAGGCTGCCCAAAAAAGCGCTCGCCCCAGTCAGGGCCACTTCGACTTCTGTCGGCCTTGCCACTAGATCCCGGTCGTTGAAGACCACCAGCTCCAAATCTGGACAGACCCGCGCTACCCGCTCCGCCGCCTCGCGGTACAGGTCGCTGTTAAAAGATTCAAAACCCGCCAAAAGGACGGTGTGCATCGCACCAGAATGTGAGGGTAGCCTTTATTCCTGTTATAGAGGCAATAGTTGGTTTCAGCCTTCCGGCGCTATCTGTAAAGAGTTCTGCCAGACTGACAAAACCGCAGGCAAGCTACAAGTACGCCCGCTCAAGCGCCTCTTGAACCAGCGACGGTGTGAGCAGTTCGGGCAGTATCTGCGGGTCGCGGCGGGGCCGGTAGAGAACATAAAAAGGAACGCTGTTGCGCTGGAAGCTGGCCAGTGCCGCTGTGATAAGCGGATCGCGGTTGGTCCAATCCGCTTTCATAACGACCACCCGCTGGCGCTGAAAGGCCGCCTGCACAGCAGGGGAAGCCAGAGCAACCCGCTCGTTGACCTGGCAGCTCAAGCACCAGGCGGCGCTGAAATCGACAAAAACCGCCTGTCCGGCCCGCTGGAGGGCAGCAAGGCGGGTGGGTGAATATGCTTCCCATACAAGAGCTGGGCGCGGTGGAGCAACGTGTCCCCAGGCAAAGCTCAGCCCCAGCACGACCAGGCTCAAAGCCGCCGTGGCCGAAAGCGCCCGCATCCAGGCCGGTCGCCAGAGCGCTCCCCAACTGCCCCACAGCCAGCCGCCCAGGCCGCACAACAGCAGAGCGACAAGCAGAGCGCTCTCGGCCTGCACCCCCGACTGCTGGCCCAGAACCCAGGCAAGCCACAGCACACTGCCCAGCAGGCCAAATCCGAGCAACTGGCGCAAGCGAATCATCCAGTCACCGGGCTTGGGCACAAAGCGCAGCAGAGCCGGTGCCCACGACAGCACCAGATACGGTGCAGCCAGCCCCACTCCCAGGCTGGTGAATACCAGCAGGGCAAGCGGGGCAGGTTGGGTGAGGGCAAAGCCCAGGGCACTGCTCATAAAAGGGGCTGAGCAGGGCGTCGCTACCGTCGTCGCTAGAACACCGCTTAAAAACGTACCGACGAGGCCCGACTCTGGAACGAGAGCCCCGAGGCGGGTAAAACCGGTACCAATCTCGAAGAGGCCAAACAGGTTGAGGGCAAAGCCAAACAACACCACGGCGATGGCGATGACGAACTGGGGAGACTGCAACTGGAATCCCCAGCCCAGTTGCTCGCCCCCGGCCCGCAACAACAGCAGCACGCCAGCCACCAGCCACAGCGAGACGAGCACACCGGCGGTAAAGACCGGGCCGTGCCAGCGCTGGTATCTGGCTTTGCCATCCGCCTGCTCCACCAGAGCGAGTACCTTCAGTGAGAGCACCGGCAGCACGCAGGGCATCAGGTTGAGGAGTACCCCACCGACAAAGGCGGAGGCGAGGATGGCAAGCCAGCCCGGCCAGGCGGGGGCAGGGGGGCCGGGCCGCAGGGCGATTGCCAGCGCTTTTTCAGAACCAGGACCACGCCAGCCTTCGGGGTTGAAGAGCACACCCTGCAAAACAGCCGGGGTTTTGCGCACCGACAGGCGCAGATTGAACCCGTCCGGTTGTGCTGTGAGAGTCTGGGGAGCGGCGAGTATCAGTCCTGCACCGGCAGGATAAAAGTTCACCTGCGCCTGCGCTTTGGGCAGCCAGGCGGGGCGCACGGCCTTTAGCTGAATTTGATCTCCAGAAGCGACCACCGCCTCGAAGCGCCAGTCGCTAGCGGTAATCGGAAGCCGTGAGCGGCTCAGAGCAAACGTGCCCGCCCAACGGCTGGGCTGGGGTATTCCCTGGCGCACCGGCAGTTGCAGGCTCAATCGACCATCCCCAGGTAGACAGACGGCGGCACATTCCAGCCACTGCACTACAGCCTGCACGGACACGCTGCTACCCAACTTGAGGGTGCGGGGCGTATGAATCGTGACCGGCAGCAGCACCTCGCCCTCGTAACCGTAGGAAACCAGAGCGGGCGAGGCGTCGGAGCGCACAAACTTTTGAGGATAGGGCCATTGCACACTTCCAGCGGCGAAGCCGGGAGGCAGGTGCCAGTTGACCGTCGTCGGCAGACCAACATCCCCGGCGTATTGCCAGTAGGTGTGCCAGCCTGGATCGAGCCGAAAATGCAGCCCGACCACCAGAGGACGCCCCGGCTGCACGCTGTCTTCTTCGGCTACCAGCTGGACCTCGGCGTGGGTGGAGCGCGCTACCTCCTGGGCTGAAACTGGCAGGATGAACAGCAGCAGAGCCAGCCCGACCAGCAAGCCCAATGCCCGCAGTGTCATCGCGCTTTTGGTGCCCACGCTTCCAGTAGATTGCCTACCTGCTGGGCAGTCATCGTGCGGGCATTGGCCAGCTCTCCACCGGCTGTCGAGCCGACAATCTTGCCCTGCGAATCGAGCACTACTACCGCCGGGATGCCCTTTTTAATAGGGTTGCCGTACTGGACAGCTATATCTGTATTACGGTTCCAGCGCCCGACGTCGATCGACACCAGATGAAAGCGCTGATCGACCAGGTTCTTAAGTGGGCCATTCTCGAAATAACTGCCCAGAACCCGGCAGTCCGGGCACCAGTTCGCCCCAAAATCAAGCAGGACGTATCTGCCGTCTTGTCTGGCGGCTGCCAGGGCACTGGTGATTTGCTTGTGGGCGTCGGCAGTCTCGTCGTAAGGTTGACCTTCGACCGCCAGCACTGGTTGGATAACCGGCATCACCGATGTTGCAAGACCTATCAGGCCAGCCAGAACAAACAGATGGGCGGCGAAACGGAAAAAGGCTCTGTTATTCATCTACGCATCCTTCAACCTTAGAATTCGCTCTTTCGTTGCAGCAGCGGGAAACTAGACGAAGGCAGCAATGGGACAAGGACGTAGCGGGGCAGGAGCTGGGCTGCACCTTCACTAAAGTACTATAACTCAATCAACAAACCGCTCTATCAGCAGAGCGCCTGGCATTCGACTCTGCTCACCGGCAGTTCTATAATGTGTACCGATGCTCACTCGCCGCGTCTTTATCCTGTGTAACCTGCTCTCAGCGGCCTTGCTGGGATCTGTGAGCGACGCGCTGCTTGCAGCTGAATCTGGCGATAACCTGGGCTCAACTTTTCAACCGCTACCGTTGCGCCGACAGTTGCCCCGGCTACGCCATTTCACTTTGAGCCCTCCCTATTGGGTTGCCCTGCGTCCAGCGCAGTTCGACCCGGACGGTCTTATCCACTCAGCAATAGAAATCATCGATCGAGAAAGCTCGGACGGATACCCACAGGCGATCGACCTCCTTAGTCGGGCGATCGATAGATACCCAAACGAACCGACCGCTTACTTCAATCGCGCTGTTTGTCGCGACATCACAGTAGACAAGCGTGGAGCCATCGCTGATTACACGAGGTTCCTCACCCTCTGCCCGGAGGATACGGAAGCTTATTGTCTGCGAGCCGTGACTGCCCGTAGGCCGATTGAGCTGGCGCTGGCGGATTTTGAGCGGGCGATTCAACTGGATAATAGCTATGGCTTCGCCTTCTACGCGCGGGGAATCCGGCGAATGGATGACGCTTGTGATGCCGGTGGAGCGGTGGAAGATTTTTCGCGTGCCCTCGATCGTCCGGCTGTCGGATACGACTACTTCAGTGTTTTTCTAAACCGTGCTGTCGCTCGTTTTGACATTGCGGATTTTGCTGGTGCAGTTGCCGATTGCACAGAAGCGGCAATTCGCGTCCAGAGCGTCGCTCGTTCAGAGTTCGATGCCCAGTTTCTGCGCAGTATGGCTCTCACCAACCGGGGGCTAATCTACGCAACAAGCGGGAATGCAAAAGCGGCAGTAGTAGACTTAAACGCCTACCTCGACGAAAAACCACAGCTCCAAGACACTCATATTTGTATTTACAGAGCTTATGCGCGTATTGAAGTCGGCGATTGGATAGGGGCAAGGAGCGATCTGGAATTGGTTCGGCAGGTGGCTACGGAGGATATTCGCTCTCATTCACTGTTCCCCCAAGGTTATCTGTTGCGTAGCGACGCGCTTGCCGGCTTGGGAGATAGAGCAGGAGCACTTGCTGACCTGCAGAAAGCAGCGGATCTCCTGTCTGGATTTAAAAATGAGGTTTATCGCGAGACGCTGGAACGCATTCAGGAACTGGCTGAGTAATTTTTAAAGGGCAGCCGGTTGCCCAGCTACCCTTACGAAGTGCTCCGTACCGGAACGCTTTAGCTGCGGACCAGGGGCGTATCGACAAGATGAGAGGCGATATACCAGATCTGAGTCTCGTTAGTAGGGAGGACTTCGCTGGTAAGCAGGTCGTTGGTGCTCGAATCACCGTTCTCGTCGGTCAGCTCCGCACCCTTGCGCGCATCCTCGATTACGATCTGGTGGGCTTCGAGCAGGCGCGAAAGCATAGCGGGCACTTCCTCCGCCCCGTTGGGCGGACGGCTGATCCGGGTGACTTCGGCTACGTGGCGGGGATCGGAGATGGCGATGCCGCCCAGCTTCTGGATGCGCTCGGCGATCATGTCAACCAGTTCGAGTTGCTCGTCGGCGTGCTTGTCCAATAGCAGGTGCAACTGGTAAAACGTTTCGCCGCGCACCAGCCAGTGGTGCTTCTTGTAGAGGTAATAAAGGATAACGCTGTCGGCAAGCAACTGATTGAGACTCTCGCAGCTGTCGGCGCGAACCTTCGCGTCGAGGCCGATGGGCAACTCGATCAGGGTACCGAAGGGCTGGATCTCGATGCCCTTCTGGTGCAGGATGGGCTGAGCCAGCCCATCGGTATTCTTTTGTGTAGACTTGTCCTCAGTCCGCATGGGTGAGACCTCTTGGTTGAATTCGACTGGATACGGTATCCAGGGCGCACCTGCTACGACCGACGCCGAAGCAGGCATCGGGCACATATTTTATTCAAGTCCGGCAGAGGTAGGTCCGCCTCCTTCGCGAGAAAGACGTAGGCGCACACAGGTGTATTCATCTTAAGCACGTTTTTTTGAAACGTTTAAGGCCACTGGCCAGCTCAGCTGACTGATTCAAGCAGGTTCCGCCTGCCCAGCCACTCGCGCTCCAGTTTTTCGATCGCCAGCTCTTTGGCCTTGGCTTCGACCTCGATCCACGGCGCGGCGCGGTAGCTCTCGGGCATATCGGTGATCAAGTCGCTATGCCGCCTATCGCTGAAACTTCCCGCTCCGTTGGAGATATGGACCAGCTGCTACTGTGGCACCGGCCAGGTAGAACGGGCACAAGCCAGCATCTGGCCTACGCTCGGGTCGTCGTAGCTTGTCAATTGCTCAGCTATGACGTGGTGGTGGGCGTCGAAGACCATCGGTACCCCCGATTGGCAGCAGATTTCGTAGATCTCGCAGGCCCGGTAGGCGTACTCGTCGTTTTCAAGACCCAGGCGCAGTCGCACACTGTCGGGCAGCAGGGCAATCTGCTCGATGAGTCGTTCGGATCTATTCGCCTTGCCGCCGTGGATTTCGATCAGTGCCCAGGGGCTACGGGGCTGACCCATCAGATCGAGCACTCGAGCGTGGTGGATGAGAACCTTGACGGCGTTTTCGATCACGGCCGGATCGTCGGAGTTGAGTACGACGTATTGATCGGGGTGAACCACCAGCCTGAGCCCGGCCCGGCTCGCTCGTTCGCCCGCCTGCCCAAGGGGTTCGGCAAACGTCGCAAGCACCTGACCGCCGAGTCGCTCGTCTGCAAACGGAAACAGTGCTGAACTGAGGCGGTAGAGCCGAATCCCATGCTCCAGGCAATAGTCGATCGCCCTATCGAGCCGTCGCAGATTTTCCTGGTACAGTTCGCCCAGCACGCGCAGTTGTTCGTCGCTACCCAGTTGTAATAGCCGTTTGCGCGTCAGTGTCCGAAAGCGCACCTGATCGCTCGCGGTGATGCAGACAAGCCCGAGGGCAGGCAAAGGGGGCGAGGTAGACATAGACGTCGTTCTAATAGAGTGCAAAGGCCGCCGAATCGTAGTAAGAACGGAAGTTGCGCACTTTGTCGTCCTCGAATTCGATAATCGTCACTCCCCGGTAGTGAATTGGGCGCTCGTCCGGCAGCGCTCCTTCTGAGACCCACTCCAGCACCGCCACCTGTTTTGCTTCGAGGGCTCTGGTGAAGCGGGTGCTGACATGCCTGAAAGCGCTCAGATACCCCAGCCAGAACTGGCGCGCTCCGGCTGTGCCCCGCAGCGGTTCCTCGATCGCCAGATTGCTCAGCTGTGAATCGTCGCTGAAGAGCGCGACCATCGGCTGCACGTCGCGGGTCTGCTCGATCTGCTGCAGCGTGTGCATGAAGTGCTCGGCGGTGGGATTCGGCATGGTGCTACCTGAGAAGTCGTCATCTCATTCTGGAGGAAAGCTTTCCTGCTTCCATCTGCCCAGAGTGAGGCTCCAGATCATCCAGGTGGTAATTGTCAGGCCCGTCTCCGCTCCGGGAGCACAACTTGTGAAAAATAGAACACATTTATCTAAAGTTCGGTTCAAAGGGGAACAGGCAAGACCTGGAATAATATAAGCTAGATAAACAGGCTAGCTTAACTATGGAGATGATGGTGCGCGAAGTTGGTGCTTTTGAAGCCAAAAACAAACTGGGCACCTTGCTCGATTGGGTAGAGAACGGCGAAGAAGTGATCATCACCCGGCATGGCAAAGCGATTGCACGACTGATCCCAAACAGGGCTGCACCTGAGCAGGGCAAAGCCGCAGCGGCTGCCCAACGCATTCGTAAGCGTGCGATTGCACTAAGAGCCGGTGTCTTCGATTGGTTGGAGTGGAAAACCTATCGCGACGAGGGCCGTCCATGAGCCTCGTGCTCGATAGCTCCATTGCCTTGGCCTGGCTTTATAGCGATGAAGCGAGTGCTGCGACTCAGGAAGTCTTTGATACCGTTCTTGCTGAGCAAGCCTGGGTACCCTCTCTATGGCGGCTTGAAGTAGCGAACAGCCTGCAGGTGGGCATCCGACGCGGACGCATCAGTACAGAATTTCGTGATGCATCGCTGGCAGATCTGGCATTGTTGCCAATTGCAGTCGATCCAGAAACCGACACGTTTGCCTGGTCGGCGACGCTGCGTCTGGCTGAGCGCTACCAGCTGACCCTCTACGATGCAGCCTATCTCGAACTGGCACAGCGACTCAACTTACCCCTGGCCACGCTCGACCAGCAGCTGCGGGCAGCAGGTGGCATCCTCGGTCTTGCCTTGCTCGGCATCTGAACTTAAAGCGGCATTTTTCTTCTCAGCAAATGTGCTACTTTATCTACTCAAGCTTGATCATCAAGCAAAGGGCTGGGGCAAGGCTCCAGCCCGCCCTATCAACTTTTTGTGTAACCGGCGGTCTGCAAAAAAGCCCTCAACTTGGCAAAGTAGGCGGACGGCGCACAGGGCCAGTCTTTGTCGCAGATCGCCTCTTTAGAAGGGCGGTAGGCGGCGCGCAGTTTCTGCCAGCCTCTGGTGGGTTGGCCCAGCAGGTACTGGGTGGCAAGATAGGCGGCGTAGCCGCCGCGCATGTCGCGGCCTGTTTTCTTCGCCTCGGCAACGCCCTGAAGGATGCGGGCAGCGGCGCGCCGGATCAACGCCGGGTAGTTGCGGGTGACGTTGCGGAAACTGCCCCGGCTGTACTGCCAGATCTGAATGGGCGGCACCGAATCGGCAAAATCTGTGAAGGTGTAGGCAAAGGCGTTGTCGGCGCTGACAAATTCAAAGCGGCCATCTTTGTCGAGGTCTTTGGCTCTGCCTGGCGGATAGTTGCCCCAGTCGGCTCTGGTGGGCTGGTAAGTATCCTGACGGGCTTCGTGGCGCAGAACCCAGATCCCGAAGCAGCAGTGCGCTCCGCCACTAAAAGTATCCAGGACGATTTCAGCCCTGCCATCGCCGTCGAGATCCTCGATGCGCAGGTTGCTGAGCGCTTCTTGATCGGGCAGTTTGAGATTCGCGTAGGTTCTGCCGCCCAGCTCAGCGTCGAGGCGGACGCTCACCTTGTTGCCATCTTTGCCAGGCAGGGAACGGCAGCTCAAGGTAGCCTGCAGGCCGCCCGCTGCGGCGCGGACGGTACCGCTTAGAGCCGTCTCGCTGTAGCGCCCCTCTTCCAGGCAGCGCTCACCCGCGCCGTCGGGCTGGGCAAACAGGGGACCGCCCGCCATCAGCCAGAAAAGAGGGACCCAGACGACAAAGAGAAGTTGATGCATTTTGGATAGCCGGAGATGGGCAGGGCACCCGAACCGACACCCTGCCCATAGGACGCTTACGGCACCTGGGCTGCTGCCGCCTGGGCGTCGAGCAATCCGAAACCGTCGTACACCGAGTAACCTGTACCGAACTGGTTGACAAAGGTGCCGGTGAAGGTGCCCCGGCTGGTGACGGCGGTGATCGTGGCATTGCCGAGGCTATCGGCGGAGTTGCCAAAGCCGCCGGTGGCCAGATCCCGGTCGATGCCGAAGTTGAGCTTGTCGCCCGAATCGAAGCTCGCGAAGGTGAGGTTGAGCGTCGGGGTGGGCGCGGTAGGACCGGCGGAGGTGATCGAAGGCAGCGTTGCGCCGCTCACGGTGCCGGTGGTGAGCGGAAAGCCGCCGCTGGCGCTCGGATCGAAGACCAGACCCGCCGGGGTGAGGTCGATGGTGAGGCTCGTGAGGGTAAGCCCCCGACCGCTCAGGCTGACGCGGAAGAAGTTGGGGTCGGTGCTGCTGCCGCCGTTGCCGGTGACGGTTACAGGTCCGGCGACGGCCTTGGAAAAGAGCGGATCGATGTCGCGGGCCGGGGCGGTGCTCTGCAGCGCGGTGCGGATCGCATCGGCGCTGATTGCGCCGGGTCCACCCGCCTTTTGCAACAGCAGCGCGGCGACGGCGGCGGCGTGGGGAGCGGCGGCGCTGGTGCCGCAGAAGTTGGGGAAGCCGTCGCCTTCCAAGTCGGTGCTGCTCAATGGCCCCGGTGGGAAGAAGGTGGTGTTGACGCAATCGACCGCCGCGATGTCCGGCTTGTTGCGCGTCTGGGGGGTGGCGAGGCGATTGCCGGCGGCGTCGAAGGCGATCGTCACCGGGCCGGGGGAGGAGTAGCTTTCGAGCACCGGGGCGTAGGGGGGCGGCCCAAAGGTGTCGTCGTACTGGTAGGCAGCGACACCGTTGCCGCTCGCTGCCGAGTTGTGGCCGTAGGTGGAGACGAAGGAACCCACTGCGTCGTTGTACTCGGCGTTGAGGGTGCCGCCAAAGACGACGTAGCGCAGGCGAGTCGCCTGCTGGGGCACGCCGGGGGCGCGGGTGGCGTTGCTTTTGGCGATCACGATCCGGTAGGTGGTGTCGGCGGCCAGATCCCGCGAGGGAATCTCGATGGGCTCGTTGGTGGAGAAGTTGTTGGCGACACCGCTCAGGTTGGCGACGTAGTTGCCCTGGCTGTTGAAGACGAGGATGTTGTAGTCGGTGGTTACCCCGCCACCGGTGACATCAAAAGGATCGTCCCACTGAAAGACGATCGTGCCGGTGTCGCCGGAGGAGGTGATCGTCTGAGAAATATCGACCTTAGAACTGGGGTCGAAGTCGTGGAAGCCACCTTTGGTATTGACCGAGCTGGGAATCGTCGCCAGATTGATCGTCGTGTCAGCCGGATCGATGCGGGTGCGGGCGACGTTGTCGGAGACGGGCCGAAAGTCGGAGGCGAAGCCCTTGCCCCGGTTGCCTGCCGAGGAGAAGTAGGCCACCTTCTTGCCCGCCAGGGTGCTGCTGGTAACGACATCGTCCACCGCCTGGGCGATGGGCCCGTCGGAGAACATCGGCTCGTTGAGGTAGATGATGTCGTCTGCGATCACGTCGGCGTTGCAGGCCGGATTGGTCCGCAGCGTGCGGATATTGGCGGCAAACTGGGTGGGTGTGCTGTTGGCGGTGGCAAAGCACAGATCTGCGTCCGGAGCCAGGTCGTGGACGATCTGGGCCATGCCCCGGCCCTCGTCGGTGCCGCCGGGAGAATCGATCAAGAACTTGACACCGGGGCTGTTGGCGGTGGTGTTGGTCAGGTTGGGCAGATCGCCTGTCGCCACGTCCTGGGTGGCGCGGGTGGCAGCGGTGGTGTTGGTGTTGTAGCTGTCGGACATGACGCCGACGGTGATTCCGGCCCCGGTAATCCCGGCTGCGTTCACCTGATCGACTTTGAGGGCAACGACACCCTGGGAGGTGGTCGCCCCGACGTTGCGCACCGGCTTGAGCGCCAGGTTGACGGCACCCACACCGCTCAGCCGTCCAGCCTCAGCGGCCCGGACGAGGGGCAGATAGGCGGCGATGACGCCGGAGCGGTAGGTAGGATTGGTGGCGACCACCTCGACGCCCAGCTGTTCGAGCGCCTGCTGGAGCTTACTTAAAGGCAGTCTGCCATTGGCATAAATTTCGACGAGCGCCCTGTCGCCCTTGAGCTGCAGGCGCTTGCCCGCCCGCAACTGACGATAGGTATCCGGCGCGCTCAGGTAACTTTGGGCCAACTCCCGCAGGCCCAGGCCCAGGTTGTCGGGGACGCTGGTGGTCTGCGACCAGACCGGTGAGACGCCCAGGCAGGCAGCGAGCAGGGCGAGAGGGAGATATCTGGAGTGGATTGATTTCATCGCTTTGGTTAAGTTGAGGTGACTGGATGGGAGGAACCACTGGTCTGCTGGCAGGTGGTCGGCCACGAGAAACTACTGTCTGCACTCCCACACCGAGAATGTCGGCTGCCCTCGGCCAGCAGGCGATTGAGATCCAGCAAGAATCTTACCAGAGTGGCCAGAGGCATTTGATGAAGTCTTAACAAGGCATATGATGGTCGTGCGCGTCGCGTTTGCCTGGAAAGCTGCTTATGCGTCAACTTCTGTGTCTTGTGAGCCTTCTGGTTCTGAGTGCCGCCTCTGCCTCCGCCCAGATCACCCAACCGACCACCACGCCCCTGACACCGCCCGACCCGGCTTTAAACGATCCGGGCCTGTCCAATCAAAACCGCGACCCCAACAGCTTTGGTTCATCGAGCGGTGGCTTCAACATGATGAATTTGATCCACCAGGCCAACCTGGGGGGCAACCGCAACCTGGACCAGTACCGCCAGGACCGCGACCGCAACATCGATCAGGCTGTCTCCAACTTCAACAACCGCTCCGAGGTGCAGATCACCCCGAAGCTGCTCAATCCTGCGCCTGCAGAACCGGCCCCACCGGCCAGACCGTAGATGCGCATCGCCGTGCTCGGGGCCGGCAGCTGGGGAACGACACTCGCGCAACTGGCCACCAGCCTCGATCACCGTGTCCAGCTCTGGTCGCGCACAGGTCCGCTCGCACTCTCTGCCGTGCTGGCCGATGCCCAGGTGGTGCTGAGTTGCCTGCCGATGCGGGCGGTAGCAGGGGTGATCGAGCAGGTTGCAGCCGCTGGTCTGCCGCCCGGCGCGATCCTGGTCAATACGACCAAGGGGCTCGACGCCACCGCCCGGCCCGCCTCGCAACTCTGGCGCTCGGCATTCCCTGACTGGCCGCTGGTGGTGCTCTCGGGGCCGAACCTGGCCGCTGAAGTGCGCGCCGGCTTACCGGCGGCGACGGTGGTGGCGAGCGCTTCGCCGGAGGCAGCCCGGCGCATCCAGCAGTGCTTCGCCTCCGAGCGCTTCCGCGTCTACACCAGTGGCGACCAGCTCGGCGTCGAGTTGGGCGGTGTGCTCAAAAACGTCGTCGCGATCGCTGCCGGGGTGAGCGACGCTTTGGGCCTGGGGGCAAACGCGAAGGCGGCGCTCATCACCCGTGGCCTCGCTGAGATCATCCGGGTGGGAACCCACTGGGGGGCTCAGGCTGAGACGTTTTATGGCCTCTCGGGGCTGGGCGATCTGCTTACTACCTGCAACAGCGCCCTCAGCCGCAACTATCAGGTGGGCTTTGGCCTGGGCGAGGGCCGAACCCTGTCAGATATTCTTGCCCAACTGGTGGGTACCGCCGAGGGCGTCAACACCGCCTCGATCCTCGCAGACTACGCCCGCAGGGTCGATCTCGAAGTGCCGATTACCGATCAGGTGTGCGCCCTGCTGGGCGGCGAACGCCCGCCCCAGGTGGCCCTGGCTGCCCTGATGAGCCGCAGGCTTAAAGACGAAAGCTAGCGGCGGCAACTTCCAGTGCCCAGACAGTTAAGCTGAAGGCGTAGAACCTGGATACTGGATGACTTCTTTGCTGCTGCGCAACGTGCGCATGGTGCTCGACGACGGTTCGCTCTACGCCGGGGATCTGCTCTGTCGCGACGGAACGATAGCGCAGATCGATCGCGCCCTGAATGAGGCCGCCGAGCGGACGATCGACGGCGGTGGCCGGGTGCTCTTGCCGGGGGTGATCGATCCTCAAGTCCACTTTCGCGAGCCGGGCAAAGAATACAAGGAAGACCTGCAAACCGGTTCCTGGGCCTGTGCGCGCGGCGGAGTCACCTCGTTTCTGGAGATGCCCAACACCAGCCCCGCCACCACCACCTGCGAACTGCTCAAGGACAAACTCGCGCGGGCGGCGAGCAAGTGCGTCGTCAACTACGGTTTTTTTATCGGGGCCACCTCGGACAACATCGCCGAGTTACAACAATCGATTGGTCTCAGTTGCGGCGTCAAGATCTTTATGGGCGCTTCTACCGGTGACCTGCTCGTAGACGATCCGGTAGCGCTGGAGCGCATCTTCAAAGAAGTGCCGCACCTCATCGCTGTTCACGCCGAGGACGAGGCGCGCATCCGGGAGCGCACGGCGCTGTTTGCTGACCGCACCGACCCCCACGTCCACTCCGAGTTGCGCGACGACGAGTGCGCCCGCCTCGCTACTGACCTGGCGCTGACACTTTCTAAGCGCTACCGGCGGCGGCTGCACATCCTGCACCTATCCACGGCAGCAGAAGTGGCGTTGCTCGCCGCCGACAAACCCGCCTGGGTCACTGCCGAAGTGATCCCCCAGCACCTGTTTCTCTCGACAGCAGCCTACGATGCGATCGGGATGCGCGCCAAGCAAAACCCGCCCCTGCGCTCAGAAGCGGACCGACTGGCGCTGTGGGCCGGCTTGCGCTCGGGGCTCATCGACTTTGTGGCCACCGACCACGCACCCCACCTGCTCTCCGAAAAAGACAGAGACTACTTTCAGGCCGCCGCCGGGATGCCGGGGGTCGAAACCTCACTCCCCCTGATGCTCACCGCCCTGGTGCGCGGCGAGGTGAATTTCGAGCAGATCGTCCGCTGGATGAGCCGGGCAGCGGCCCACGCCTACAACATTCCCAATAAGGGCTCGATCCGGCCCGGCTACGACGCCGACCTGGTGCTTGTGGATCTGGAGACCACCCGGCCCGCCCAGGCGGCCCGGATGGCGAGCCGCTGCGGCTGGACTCCTTTTGAAGGCTGGCCGCTCACCGGCTGGCCGGTACTGACGGTGGTGGGGGGCCAGGTAGTCTTTGAAGAAGACGAAGTTCAGAAGGACGTGCGCGGTCGCGCCCTCAGCTATTCGCCGGGGCAATCCTGAGCACGAAGACGCTCACCTCCGGCGTATCGCCGTAGTACACCTTCACCGTTCCGGGATCGGGAAGCTTGAGGTAGACATCGCCCTCAGCCGCCTCGCGCGGCGCAATTTCTTTTTGGGGCAGGGTCGTCTTTGTCGGTTCATAGCCAGCTACCGGGTCGGCAGTTCCTTCGTTGGGACTGACATAAAAGTTGTTGGGGCCAATTTTTTGCGGCAGCGGCACCGCTCCCGGATTGAAGAGCCGCACGCTCAGCTTTGCCTCACTCGCGCTCAGGCGCTCGGCTTTTTTGACCTGCAGAATGATCCCTTCGGGTGTGCGCACACCGGCGACCAGACCCTTGCTGCGCGCTGCTTTTGATTGCTCTGAGCCGATATTGGCGGGCCTGGTATTGGCCGAGCAGCCTGTTAGAAGGGCCAGGACCACTACCCACCCGATAACGATGTCGATGCGTTTCACTGCGCCTTGCGAATATGTCCCTCCTCATCGAACCACATTTGCCCGAGTGCCGGAAGCACGACCTCCTTCCTCAGTGGGTGCTGAAGGTGCCTCTCGCGGAGGAACACTCCTCGACGTAGGCGAGACTCGTTAAGCTGAAAGAACTGCCACCAGCTTACAGTCCCAGGCTCCCTGCTCCTCGTAAGCTGTTCGTGGCGGGCCAATGAACGCCCGAGCGTAGCCCAATGGTAGAGGCAGAGGACTTAAAATCCTTCCAGTATGGGTTCGAATCCCATCGCTCGGATTCTTGAAACCCCGTCCTATCATCGCTTGTAGTCCCTGCAGGCACTGAAAATTCGGCTGTCCGAAAATTGCACCAAGCGTCTTGAACGCGTCCAAAACTGCAGTTTTTGGCGTAAAGTTTGACCCAGAGCCTGCGGCAGAGGATCGGCAGTTTGAGGACAGTCTGGCATTGCCGAGGCGGAGTCGATGGCAAGCGAACTGCACATCGCGCTGGAGCGTGGCCAGTTTGCCTGGAAAGACTGGCGGCAAGGTGGGACCCACAAGCCCGCAGTTGCGGATACTGGCTCGAAAAATATGCGCAGGAGCACTGGGGGCGTTATCCGAGTACTCTAATGCCTCATCACTGACTTAACGCGCTTCCTAACGCACTCATTTGCAATACGATTTTGCCCCGAACATGCCCCTTCTGACTGAGTTCCTGAGCCTGACGGGCTTGGGACAAGGGGAAGGTTTGAGCGATATCGGTCTTCACCTGTCCGGAATCAATTAAACTTGCTATCTGCTCCAACAGCGAGGCAGAGGCTTCCATACTGATCATCTTGGCGCGCACACCTCGTCTTTGTGCTTCTTGAGTATCAGGGGGGGCGGAAGTTGAGATGAGAATGCCACCTGGCTTCAGCACTGCATAAGACCGCGTTTGAGTGTCGCCACCTAACGTATCTAGAACGACATCCACATTCTGCGCTACTTGTTCAAACGGGGTGGCGCGATAGTCAATCACTTGATTCGCACCGAGCGATCGCACAAAATCTGCATTCGCGGCTGAAGCAGTTCCAATCACATATGCTCCTCTCCACTTTGCAAACTGCACAGCGAACATGCCGACACCACCCGATGCCGCGTGGATCAAAACGGTTTGACCTGGCTTGAGATCGCCATGATTAAACAGGGCTTGATAGGCAGTCATACTGACCATCGGCACTGATGCTGCCTGCACAAAATCGAGCGTTCGAGGTTTGAGCGCGATTGTATCGGGTGAAGCGGTCGCGAACTCAGCATACGCTCCCATCTTGAGTTCACCGTACACAGATTGACCAACCTGGAACGCCTTGACATCCGTGCCAACCGCTTCCACAATGCCCGCAACATCCATACCGGGCGTGTATGGTAGCGGCATGGGCAAAACCTCTTTCACCATGCCTGATCGGATTTTCCAATCGAATGGATTGACCCCAGCAGCCTGAACTCGGATCAGGACTTCATTCGGTTGAGGTTCAGGCGGGGCAACCGTTTCTAGTTGCAGCACGTCTGACTCACCATATCGATGAACGCGAATCGCTCGCATGATGTTGCTCCCAAAGTTCTACAGGAATTGGTAAATCTGAGCCTCAATTGACAATTTGCGACAGATACATTGTGCTCAGCTCAACTTCATAATCAAGAGCCAAAGCCAGCCGCTACCTGTTCGGAGAGCGGACTCAGGTTCAAAGAGAACAGCTTGTTCGCATTTTCACGACCGACCTTCAGCTTTGTGACGTTCTCAAGCCGCATGTCGTCGAACCAACGCCCACCCATGTCCATCTGCTCATAAGGGTAATCCACAGAGAACAGTACCCGGTCCTCGCCCATCTGCTCAATGGCTTCCAAAAACGGCTTGCTGTGGAAGTGTCCGCTTGTGGTAATCCAGAAATTGTTGCCAAAGTAGTAGCTGGCCCGCCGCTTCGCCTTGGAGCCTTTTTCTCCGTCGCGCTGCTCGTCGAGGCGATGCTGCATGCGCGGCAGCATGAAGGGGAGACCTTCTCCCAGGTGACCCAGGATCACTTGCAAATTAGGGTACTCGTCGAAGAGCCCACTCAGCATCAGGCGAATGGCATGGCTGGCGGTCTCGTAAGCGAAAGCCCAGGCGGAGCCGACCAATTCGGGGTAGCCCTTGATCGCACGGGTCTGACTGGGCAATGGTTCGCGCGGATGCAGGTACACTGGAACGTTGAGGCGGGAGACGCGCTCCCAGAACACCCGTGCTGGCTCCTCGTCTAGATACTGGACGTGTTCGTCAGGGCCGATGTTTGAGTAACCGTTGATCAAAGCCCCTTTGAGTCCTAGTTCGCTCACAGCCCGCTCCAGTTCGTCTGCTGCACCCTCCGGGTTCTGCATGGCCACCGCTGCGAAGGAGGCGAACCGCCCAGGGTATTTCTGAATGAAGGAGTGCGCATAGTTGTTTGCAGACCGCGCCAGCTCAGTGGCTTGTTTCGGCTCGATCACCCCCTGCACGCCGGGCGAGGTGAGTGACATGATGCAAAGCTCGATGCCGGAGCGGTCCATCTCGGCAATGCAAAGTTCAGGATCGAGCAGGCGACGTTCGATGTCCTGAGCATAGGCGCGGCCATTTCGACCTTCTTCACCCTTCGCATCCCAGTACCTGTTGTTCAACTCTGTAGAAAAGTGTTCTTCGAGCGCAATCTTGCCTTCCATGTTCTCCTCCTATGTGAGTGGTTGGTGATTACCGGTGTGCTCAGGAGATTTATCAAAAACAAACTACCCGCTGTCTTCGTCTTGACTCACTCAGCCAGAGATTGCGCCCTGAGCGGAACCGAAGGGCAGTATTTCAAACGGTAAGCTCTTTTTAGAAATCTCCTTAGACCTCGACCTCTCCACCGACAGGATTACTCTGGAACTTCCAAGTACCACCTGAGCGGAAGGTCGAACCAGTGCCAAAGGTATCCTCCATGTACTGCATATAGGTGACCAGGCCATTATTGACCTTTGCAAAGAAGACAAAAGGAGAGGTAAACTTCTTGTCAAGTTTCACAGAGTGGGTGGTAAAGGTGCCGAAGAGCGCTACGTTCTCGCCCTCGCCAAAGGCATCATGCACCTCCAAGTCTTCGATCGTCCAAAAGGTGTTGAGTTCTTGGAAAACTTTGAGGACGCCGGCTGGACCACCATTTTTATGGGTACCCGCCCAGGGCATGAGCTTTTTCAGGTCGGGATTATCAAAGGTGAGCGATACGTAGGTAGCATCAGGGGCGACAAACCGATTGACGACCTCAGGCTGGGTGGCTCCTTTGAGGAGTTCCTGCACGATTTCAACGTTGCTGTTTGACATGGGTGTATTCGTTTTTGGTTACCGTTGGTTCAGTAGTGCGCGTTCTGTTGCGGGTCAGTGCCTACCGGGGAGATCAAGGTGCCTCTCTACCACCGTCAGACTATTCGCATAACCAGCACCGTCCGAGGAGACGAGCTGATTTCAAGCTCGACTAGTGAGTAGAAATGCCCGTACCAGGGAGCGTGCCTGAGTTGAAAGCGATGTGTTTGTACTCTAAAAATTCGTCCATAGCCGCCAGACCATTCAATCTGCCGTTGCCGCTACTCTTGAATCCACCTTCTTCAAATTCGTCCCAAATAACCGCCCAATCGTTGATCCAGATCGTGCCTGCATCGATCTCACGAGCAACGCGCAGTGGACGGTCAATATCCCGCGTCCAGATGCTCGCAGCCAGGCCATACTCACTATCATTTGCAAGCTGCACCGCTTCTGCCTCAGTATCGAAGATCTGCATGGTGAGAACTGGTCCAAAGACCTCTTCTTGCACGATCGTCATTTTTGGATCGCTGACTTCAAGTAAGGTCGGACGGTAGAATGCGCCACTAGCGAGTGGACCTTCAGTAATTGGGCCTCCTCGGACCAGCACCTTCGCACCCGCTGCAATCGCTTCTTCCACCATCTTGTCAACACGGGAGACATTCGACTTATCGATCAGAGGCCCCATATCGCTGGACGGATCAGATGCAGGCCCTGTTTTGACCTTCTCCAGTCGCTGGCTGATTAGCGTGCGAAATCGATCGGCAACAGCACGCTGCACTAGCAAGCGAGAACCTGTCATGCAGAACTGACCCGCGAAGGTCGTCAGTGCCTTCTCAACTTTGGGTGCAGCCACTTCAAGATCAGCATCATCAAAGATAATCATCGGGGTCTTACCACCGAGTTCAGTTTGAAATAGCTTGAGTGTCGCTGCCCCTGTCGCCGAAATTGCTTTTCCGGTCTTTGTGCTTCCTGTAAAGCTAATCACTCGAACATCCTTTGACTCCATCAGAAAAGATGATCCACCTCTGCCTCTGCTTTCACTGAAGACATTGATCACGCCCTTCGGTAAATCGGCAGCTTCAGCGAGCGTTTTACTAAACAGATAGTTAATCTGTGCTGTATTACCCGGAAGTTTAAGAACGGTTGTAACACCAGCAGCAAGAGCAGGTGCGAGAGAACGCACAGTCAGGACAAGCGGCGAGTTAAACGGTGCGACGATTCCAGCAACTCCGATCGCCGATCGAGTCACGACCGAAAGATGGCCCGGTTGGACTTCCATCGCCCGTCCGTAATTCGTCAGCACAACAGATGCCCAGTATCGAAATTTGCTGGGAATCATATCTACTTCAAATGCTGCCTCGTTATGGACTTTGCCGTTTTCAAGCGAGAGAATCGCGATCAGTTCATCTCTCCTGGCTTCAAAGCGATCGGCAATTTGATTCAGCACTCGCGCTCGAAGTGCCCGATTCTCCTTCCAGTCTAATTCCCGAAACGCCCGCACCGCAGCATTAATCCCTTGAAATGCCTCGTCGCGTCCACCATCTGCATACGTTCCAATCACATTGCCTGTCGCTGGATCGACGCTATCAGTATGCTTTTCTGAATCGATCCACTCGCCGTCAATCCAATTCAGTGCGGGTTTTCCTGGTTCAATGTTTGGTGCTGGGGATTTCTTCCCTGTCGTTACTGTCATAGTAGCCGCTCCTTACTTTCCTTGTAGGTGATACCAGTACCGGCGCTTAAGCATTTTACTCAGCCTGCTGGACAGTTGAGTTTCTACTCCGTCGAAGATTCATCGACATACTGCTCACTACCGATCATGATGAATTCAACCGTGCTGGCTGGAGCTGTGAAATCCAGTGAAGCGATTTCTTCTCTTTGGGCCTGGGCTTGACCTACCACAATGAGTTCCTTTCCACTTGTGCCCGGTTTGAGGCTCAGGGCGTGGGCATCGAGCTGTAGGATTGCACCCCGCACCAAACTGTTGCCCCTACCGCCTTTTGTGATCACGTCTCCAAGCACGAGAATGCTGCCAAATGGTTTGCTGGTCTGTATGCCGATCGATCCATTGCCATGAGTGGTAATGCTTTTGAATTCTGCATAAGCCAGGGTTCCATCGTATAGATTGAATCCCCGCGCCCCTTCACCGTAGGTCGTCAGCTCACCTTGCACAATTAGAGTCTGCAAATTTCCGAAATTCACGAATCCGATTCCACTAGTCCCATGAGATGCGACGGACTGCTTAGCCAGCCAAAGACGGACATTGCCCCAGTTATCCAGCACCATGTCGTTCATCCCATAAGTTGTTACAGGACTGTTGTTGATCACTTGTTGAGCCTTCACGCCTGAGCCAACAAATACTCCAGCTGAGATGAGATTGCTGACACCGGGCGGAATATTGCCATTGGTATGGATTTCACCCGTAGTCAACAGCTTAAGGTCAATCGTGCCGCCAGGGGAGGTGGGTGCTGGTCCACCTTGAGGGTCAGCATCTGCAGGAACAGTCATGCCGCCAAAAATAAAGATGCCACTGCCCCTCAAAGGTCTATCTTGAGTTCCCCCTGAAAGATTTTCGGCGCGAAGTGTCCAGCGACTTTGGGGATTGGTGCAGCGATTGTAGATGGTCAAGCAACCGGGAACGACCTCTACGCCGTAACCAGATGGACGATGCAGGTCTGAGGTACTGTCGCCATCGTGGACTTGAATATCATTAAGCATCAGGTCTGCCGTCATCGCGGTGCTAGATTCCAGGTGAAGCCGACCGTAGACGACAAGATGCTGCAACTTGAGTTGCCTTAGTGCGCTCGTTGTTGGTTCCAGACTGAGCGCCAGTCGGCTCGGATCAGATCGGAGGGTTAGATTCTGAAGTGTGTTATTTGCTGTGAGCGATACTCCATCTGAATCAGGCTTGAAAGCCAACTCGGCATCAGAAGTTATCCCCACCAAACTTGAGCCTTCAAGAAGCGGAAATCTCTCCAGGTTATGGAGGCGACCAGCTACCTCGATAACGACGTGTGTATGCTGAACCGCCTCAGCCAGAGAAGCCGTATCCCGAACAACTATGCGAGCGTCGGCTGTACTTACCACAGGTAATTCCCATCAGAAGAAAGCGGTGAAGTGGTACTGCTTAGGAACGTGGATTAAATGGCCTAAGCTAGGACTACCTCCCCGCCGTTTGCTATAGCGTCTGGCTCAGCGCTCTTCGGCAACTTCAACATTAAAGATGTAACGGTGGAACTTCCAGGTGCCCTGAATCCTCTTGAGGACGAAGATTTCGCGGTTGCTCTCGCCGTCCGCCGTCTTCTGTCCTTTGGGCGTGATAGTGCCGTTAGAGTGGGTGCGAATGTAACCGAGATCGCCGCTCACCTCTTGCTCCAGCAGGTTGAACTGAACGTTGAAGTCGAGCTTCGAGAAGAAGTCGGTGTAGAGCGCGAGGATCGCCTCGATGCCGGTAGTCGTGGGGAACGCCTGGCCAATGACCATCGCATCGTCTGTAAAGGCGCTCCGAATGAGGTCAAGCTTGGCCTCATTCAGGCCGCGTTGATATGTCTGGAGCAGGCTCTTGAATTCTTCACTCATGGGTGTCTCCTTCTAACAGCAAATAATCCCGTAACTATGTTGTTATGCGGAAACTGGTAGGTGAAACTTACCTACAAAAGTTTGACGTCAGGACGCTTTAAAAGTGGTGTCCGCCGCATCGACAAATTGCTGGAACAGGTCTGTCGGCCAATTGGGATCGGTCCTGGAGGTGCGCTCCAGGCACTTCCAGATGCCATCGCGGCGCTCAAAGATGTCGTCGTAAGTACCAGTGGACACAGTTCCGACGTGCTCGGCTCGCCAGGACACTGTCCATCGCCAGTGCGCTTCGGCCCGATTACCCGAGCCAGAAATTTCGAACGGGCCCATAGAGTGGAACCACTTGTCCAGCGGGAAGACGCTGTGCGCGTAGTCGAACATCTGCTTCATGCCGTCAGGACCCTCGAAGGTCGAAGTGCGCAGATCGTTGACGTAGAACCTGGCCTCAGGCCAGTAAAGGCGGTTATAGAAAGCGGCCTGCTCGCGCCCCCATCCCTTGTCGATATATCGCTGATGCAGGTTGAGTTGCTCGAAGATGATAAAGCGTTCAATCGCCGTGAGATCGTTGCTCTCTGACATTCAAGTTCTCCGCGTGTCCGGTCGAGGCATGGGCAGTATTGCAGATTCGTATTTAACGTACCTGAAACGCTCGATGTGTAAACCCTTCAGATGAGTTCAGCAAACCTGGGATACTGCCTTTTTTACCTCAGTCACAGCTATCTCCTTGCCTGGATATTTGATGCTGTATTGCCGAAAACATAACTTGATACCTCATCGCTGCACAAGCAGCATTTCGTTGATGCTGTGTTTCTTCGTAGGAAACTTTAGAATCGAGATAGAAAAACTAATGAGCATAAAAGTATTGCGTCCGCTGTGCCTTGATGCTAGGTTTCTGCGCAGGAAACTTTTAGAATCAAGATGGACACACTAACGAGCATAAAAGTATTACGTCAGGTAGTGGAATTGGGAAGTTTTGTGGCAGCTGCTGAGCGGCTCAACTTATCCACAGCCATGGTCAGTAAGCATGTGATGCACCTGGAGCGAAACCTTGGCACACGCTTGCTGAATCGAACCAGCCGACACTTAAGCCTGACCGAGGCAGGAACAATCTATTACGAACACTGCCGGGAGATGCTTGATAACCTGGAAATGGTAGAGGCACAGGTGAGGCAATCAACTGGTGTCGTGCGTGGAGCACTCAAGATCAGCGCCCCAGTTTGGTTCGCTAACCCTTTATTTACCAAAATCCTGGCAGAGTACCGCTCCCAATATCCAGATGTTTTATTAGATCTGAATTTGAATGATCGGATAGTGAACTTAGCGGAAGAGGGGTTTGATCTGGCGTTACGTGTTTCGCATGATGACCTTAGATCTTCACTGCCCACACGACGCATTTGCCCTATTCAATTTATGTTGGTCGGCTCACCAGACTATTTCCAGAGAAATGGACGACCCAAAAATCTTGATGAACTGGCGAAGCATACAGGCATCAGCTATTACTATTCGCAGTTTGCCGATCAACTGTTCTTTGATAGCTCCGATAGACGGGAGATGGTTAAACTGGCAGTCTCACTCCGCACCAACAACACCATCATGGAGTATCAAGCGGCCTCAGCCGGCATCGGGTTGGCACTTTTACCAGAGTGGTTGATCAAAGATGATCTTACTAGCCAGCGATTGGAGATGCTGGATCTCGGCCACATCGGATCAACTGCGTCCCTCTGGGCAGTCTATGCAAGTCGGCGGTACCTATCACCGAGGATAGAGACCTTCTTAGGTTTTCTGGTAGAACGTTTTTCTAGCACTACTGAGCTGTAGAATCTGATCTACCCCCGGAAATTAACAGCCTCCCTGATTTGACGGTGGCCTGGTCACAAGGGTTGTTGTGTGACCGGGAGCGAGAACTCTGGCCACGAACGCATCGCGGTTGCGGCCAAACGCAGCAGCTTTTCGCGCGACGCCCCATCGCGCGCCAGGGTAGACATGCCCTGGATAACCGCCATCGTGTGCGCTGCCAGGGCATCTGCGTCGATATCGCGAGCGATCGCCTCAGCCTCAAGCGACCGGGCAATCTTCTCGCGCAGGCGCGCTTCGATGCCACGGCGAATGGCGGCCAGTTCTTCCTGCACTTCGCTTGCGGCAGGCGAGCAACTGATGGCCGCACTGGCCAGCAGACAGCCTGGTGGAGTTTCTGCACCTGTAAAGCCAATGGCCGCTGCCTGCATGAGTCCCCAGGCAGCGTCGCGCGCCGTCGCCGCTTGCTCGATGATCGTCTCGGAGGTGAC
Source organism: Gloeobacter kilaueensis JS1 (assembly GCF_000484535.1). Lineage (NCBI taxonomy): Bacteria > Bacillati > Cyanobacteriota > Cyanophyceae > Gloeobacterales > Gloeobacteraceae > Gloeobacter > Gloeobacter kilaueensis. Next base: position 1,013,162 of record NC_022600.1, read on the forward strand.
TGGCCCCGACAGGTAGTGCGCAACCGCTTCGAGGAACAACCCCTTTTTGTCTCCAAATACCGTGTAAATGCTCGATGGCGCAACACCCAGCACAGCAGTCAGATCGTTGAGGGAGGTTGCCTCATAGCCATGCCGCCAGAAGAGCAGCATCGCCTGGTGCAGTGCAACCTCGCGGTCGAAGGACAAGGGACGTCCTTTCCTTCGCCGTGGAGTCGGTTCGACGATATTCATAGTGCTCACTATGAAATAAGTGGCCCGCTTCGACAAGTGCCACTATGATTTTACTATCAGTCACTAGGAAAATCTAATTATGGGCCTCACCGACTACCGCACCCTTGGGCGTTCTGGACTTGTTGTCAGCCCTCTTGCCCTGGGAACAATGACCTTTGGCACCGCTCGCTGGGGCTCGGGCGAGGATATCTCGCGCGCCGTGTTCGACGCCTACGTGGACGCAGGCGGGAACTTCATCGACACAGCCGATGTGTACTCAAGCGGTCGTTGTGAGGAGATGGTGGGCAGATTTGTCGCCGAGCGCGGTCTGCGCGATCGGGTCGTGCTTGCAACCAAGGCTGGTTTTGCTGTGGGGCAGGGTCCTCATACCGGTGGAAATGGCGCAAAGCACATCTACTCGGCACTGGCCGGATCGCTGGGGCGGCTCCAGACCGACTACGTTGACCTGTTTTGGGTGCATGTGTGGGATTCTGTCACCCCGGCAGAGGAGTTGCTGGAGACGATGGCGGCACTGGTGCGTTCGGGAAAAATTCGGTACTGGGGTGTTTCGAACTGCCCGGCTTGGTACGTTGCCAGTCTGGCGACGCTCGCCGCCGTGCGCGGCCTGCCTGGGCCGATCGCCTTGCAGTATTTTTACTCGCTGATAAACCGCGACATCGAGGAGGAGCATGTGCCGTTGGCGGCGGAATTCGGCTTGGGCATCTTGCCCTGGAGCCCCCTCGCCTACGGGTTGTTGACCGGTAAATACGACCGGGCCGCCGTCGAAGCTGCGGGCACGAGAACGGGGGGATTGCCCAGTGAGGCAGCCACAAAAGACGAAGTGCGCCCCGACAGCGACAAGCGGTTGGACGGAGCCAATCCGTTCGGAGATTCGTTATTCACCGATCGCAACTGGAAAATTGTGGAGGTTTTGCGCCGGGTGGCGGACGAAGCGGGGTACAGCCCCGCCCGTGTCGCACTGTCCTGGGTAAACGGTAGACCAGGGATCACATCCACCCTGATGGGCGTGAGCCGGCTCGAACAGGTGGCCGATAACATCGCCGCGCTGGACGTTGTGCTTTCAGCCGAGCATCGCGCTGCTCTTGACAGCGTGAGCGCGCCAGAGCAGAGGATGTTATACAGCCTTTTCACACACTCTCTGCGCCAGCACGTCGTTTTCGGTGGAAGCTCGGTGACACTCTGGGGTGCATGAGGGATACCGTGTTGCCACAGCCGCTCGAAAAGTGAGTCGGTCATGGTCAATCGGCACGCTCCTGCTCCTGCTTCCACTGATTCTACGAGCCAATCTTGCCACAGCAGACATTTGACTCCAGAATGGCGCTGTCGCTTGGTCCCGAATTTGACCCAATCAAAAAACGATCCCGCAAAACTGCTCACAGCAAAGGTTTCAAAAAATATTGAAAGGACTTAAACTCCTTCCAGTATGGGTTCGAATCCCATCGCTCGGATCTTCCAGATCCTGTTCCAGCAGCGCCCGTCCATGCTGATCCTCTTCGACCTCGATGGCACGCTCATCACTTCTTACATGGAGCGGCCCGACCGGCAGTACCACCGCTGGCAGGTTCTGCCGAACCGACGCGCGTTGCTTGCGCAGTTGCGCGCCGAGGACCATCAACTCGGGATTGCCACCAACCAGGGAGGCGTTGGGCTGGGCTTTATCACCCAGGCAGCCTTTTACCGCAAGCTGGGCCTGGTGCTGGAAGCGCTGGAGCTGCCCTGCGATCTGCCGGTTGCCGTCTGCTTTGCCCATCCTCAAGCCCGGCGCAAGGAATACCGCAGTCCCGATGCGCTGGCCCGGCGCAAGCCCAATCCAGGAATGCTGCTGGAGCTGGCTCAAAACTTCAGCGAGGCTGCCGCTGGGGGTGTTCTCTATGTTGGGGATAAGCCGGAGGACCGGCAGGCTGCCCGTGCTGCCGGCGCTGACTTCGCCTGGGCAGAAGATTTTTTTGATCAGGAATGAATCCGCCGAATGGCTACGAATGGCTGTGCCGAGAAAGCCAGACCTCGAGGTCAGCCACCCCTACAAAATCGAGCAACGCTTCGCCCAGCTCTTCCAGTTGATCCACTGACAGTTGCTCCACCCGTTGCCGGGTCTGCTCACCCAGCCTCCCCACGCGGCGACCCAACTGACGCAGCACAATTGCCAGAGCCTCCTGCTGGCGGCCTTCCTGGCGGCCTTCCTGGCGGCCTTCCTGGCGGCCTTCCTGGCGGCCTTCCTGGCGGCCTTCCTGGCGGCCTTTTTCTGACCAACTGGTGACAATCTCCATCACCTGCTCCTGCTCCTTTGGGGCAATCCTAGCAAGCGCCTCCCCAAAACGCGCTTCTTCCTCGCCACTCAGACGCAGGTACGTATCCACGAAGCCCGATATCAGTTGCATCCGCGCCCGGTCCAGCCTCAGGCTAGCAATCAAGCGCAAACACTCCAGCTTCACCTGCACCCGCTCAGCAGGAGCAATGTTCATCTTTGCCATCAGTGCTCCGGCTACCGGGTTGGGCTGACGCACATAGTCGCGCCAGTTCAGGCGATTGAGCTGAACCACCCGGTAGTGAAACTCCAGCACCCTCAAGCCTGCAACCTCGACGCGGTGGAACGTCGGTTGGGCTTTTGCTGGGGCATCGAAGGAGAAGACGGCAATCGGGTAGACAGGCAACTGGTACTTTTCGTAGAGCCGGGCAAAATAGCGGAAGATGCGGTAGCTGAAGTGCGCCTGGGCTTCGGACTGGTTTTCGATGTGAATTAAAAAGTAGGACTCCTGTCCTTGCAGGCGAGCTTTGACAACGAGATCGGCTACGAACTGCTCGCCAGCGGTAACGTCGGTGAACAGCTCTTTGTCCAGGAAGACAAACGAGTAGCGGTCGAGCAGGGCCGCAAGGTCAGGAAAAAACAGGTCGATGAATTCGACAAAGAAGGTGGAAAGCAATTCTTTGAACAGTCGGTCGTGGTCAATCGGCACGCTCCTGCTCCTGCTGCAACACTGATTCTACGAGCCAATCTTGTCACAGCAGACAACTGAACTTTTGACTCCAGAATGGCGCTGTCGCTAGAGAAGAGTGAGGTAGGACACTGTAAGCATAGTGAGGCCGTCTGCGCTGCTATTATCTCCTTGACATCACGCTAGCCGAGGGAGAGCAGAAATACAATTAGAATATGCTCGCCTTCCAGGCAGCCTAGAATGGGAGATGACCTCGGCAGGGTGGCGGTGGCTGCAGTAGGGGGAGTTAGGTCTGCTCATCGTTCTACAGTGCCAGAACCCTGTCCTGAATGAGTACTCCTTCAACTTGACAATGCCTCACTGAGGACAACGCCACCTCTGGATAAACGACCTCAGAGCTATAGCTTGGGCTTAACTACTCGGTAGACGGTGACCGGCAGACAACAGTGGCAATGGGCACCACCAGCCGGACGTAGCCCGCTGGAGTGGGCAGGCGCTCGCCAGCAGATAACTGGTGAGCATATATAATTTTACAGAATCTTGATGGTTCACAACCTGATGCATTTCACTACATCAGCGAGGTCCAGGAGGCCGGTAGACCAGCGGACGTATCAGGCTACAGGTAACGGATTATCGGCTATGAATTCTGCACCGGCGAGAAAAAGTCACTTTTCAAAACTAGCGCTGAAATGCAACCGGAACAGGAATGGGGAAGATGGGGACTGAATTTTTTAGCCCGTGGTAATATGTCCACAAAACAGATCGGTTCTGCCATCCTTACTCTGGGACAGATAGGATGGGTGAACACTCTTTGAAGACTTCGTTACACGACGGGCGGACATGAGCGGCACGGGCAACGGCAAGGATTGTATCTATGTTCAGGGTGCCCGCCAGCACAACCTGAAGAACATTTCGCTCAAGCTTCCCCGCAACCAGCTGGTGGTGCTCACCGGCGTCTCCGGTTCGGGCAAGTCCTCCCTCGCCTTTGACACAATCTTTGCCGAAGGCCAGCGCCGCTACGTCGAGTCTTTATCTGCCTATGCCCGGCAGTTTTTAGGCCAGCTCGACAAGCCGGATGTCGATCATATCGATGGTCTCAGCCCGGCGATCTCGATCGATCAAAAATCTACGTCGCACAACCCGCGCTCGACCGTCGGCACTGTCACCGAGATTTATGATTACTTTCGGCTGCTGTTCGGGCGGGCGGGCAAGCCCTTCTGTCCGATCTGCGGGCGGCCCATCGAACCCCAGACCGTCGAGCAGATCGTCGATCAAATTCAGCAGTTGCCGGAAGGAACGCGCTTTCAGCTTTTAGCGCCGGTGGTGCGCGGCAAGAAGGGCACCCACGCCAAGTTGCTCTCTGCCCTCGCTTCGGAGGGATTCGTGCGGGTGCGGGTCGATGGGCGGGTTCTGGAGCTGGGCGAAAAGATTGAACTTGAAAAAAACCAGAGCCACACCGTCGAGATCGTCGTGGACCGGCTGGTACGCCGGGCAGGCATCGAGGAGCGGCTCGCCGATTCGCTTGCGACGGCGCTGGAGCGGGCGGAGGGGACGGTCGTAGTCGAGCTTTTGCCCCGCGACGAGGAGGAGGGCGAACGGCTCAGGCAGATTGCCCTCAAACACCAGTTGCACGACAGCGAGAGCGAAGTCGGCATCGAGATGGTCTTTTCGGCCAACTATGCCTGTCCGATCCACGGCTCGGTGATGGAAGAACTTTCACCGCGCATGTTCTCCTTCAATTCGCCCTACGGTGCCTGCCCGAGCTGTCATGGCCTGGGGGCGATTCAAGAATTTGCAACCGAGCTGGTGGTACCAGACCCGAGCAAGCCGGTGGCGGAGGCGATCCTGCCCTGGGCCGACTCGAACAATCCCTACTACGGCGAATTGCTCAAAAGTCTCGGCAAGCAACTGGGCTTCTCGCCCGCCGCCCCCTGGCAGATGCTCACCCGTACCCAGCAGCAGACGATCTTGCAAGGAAGTGCAGAGCGGCTGTTTGTCGATGCCGAATCGTTCTACAACGGCACCCGTGGCTACTTCACTAAGTTCGAGGGGGTGATCCCCGGCCTCAAGCGCCGCCTCGCCGAGGCCACCTCCGATCGGGTCAAGCAAAAGCTCGAACAGTACATCGTCTCCCAGCCCTGCCCGGAGTGCCAGGGCACCCGCCTCAAGCCCCAGGTCACCGCCGTCAAGGTGTCGGGCCATTCGATCCTCGATTTTGTCACGGTGCCGATCGACGCCTGCCTCGCGATGCTCGACGGCCTGGCTTTGAGCGAGCGCCAGGCGCGCATCGCCCACGAGGTCCTGCGCGAGATCCGCGCCCGCCTGCAATTTCTGGTCGATGTCGGCCTCGAATACCTCACCCTCGATCGCTCGGCGACGACGCTCTCGGGGGGCGAAGCCCAGCGCATCCGGCTTGCGACCCAGATCGGTTCCGGCCTCACAGGTGTGCTCTACGTGCTCGACGAACCTTCGATTGGCCTCCACCAGCGCGACAACGAGCGATTGCTGCGCACCCTTTTTCGCCTGCGCGCCCTCGACAACACGCTCCTGGTGGTCGAGCACGACGAGGACACGATGCGCGCCGCCGACTACCTGATCGACATTGGCCCCGGTGCGGGGGTCCACGGCGGCCAGGTGGTGGCCCAGGGCACGGTCGAGGACATTATCGCAAGCCCCGCGTCGATTACGGGCGCGTACCTGGGCGGACGGCGGCGTATCGAGACACCGGCTATCCGCCGTGCGGGCAACGGCCTCGCCCTCGCCATCCGGGGGGCGACGCGCAACAACCTGCAGGCGGTCGATGTCGATATTCCTCTGGGCAAGTTCGTCTGTATCACCGGTGTCTCCGGCTCCGGCAAATCGACGCTGATTAACGAAATTCTCTACCCCTACCTCAAGCACCACCTCGGACGCACCAGTCCCCGGCCCACCGGCGTCGAATCGGTCACAGGGATCGAAAACCTCGACAAAGTGATCGTCATCGACCAGTCGCCCATCGGTCGCACGCCGCGCTCCAACCCGGCCACCTACACCGGTGCCTTCGACGCCGTGCGCGAAGTGTTCTCGATGACCGTCGAGGCGAAGGCGCGGGGCTACGAACCGGGCCGCTTCTCCTTCAACGTCAAGGGGGGCCGCTGCGAGGCGTGCAAGGGCGAGGGCGTCAACGTAATCGCCATGAATTTTTTGCCCGATGTCTACGTCCAGTGCGATGTCTGCAAGGGCAAGCGCTACAACCGCGAGACGCTCCAGGTCAAATACAAGAACAAGACGATTTCAGACGTGCTTGAGATGACCGTCGAAGAAGCCTGCCAGTTCTTCGAGAACATCCCAAAAGCGATCAATAAGCTCATCACCCTCCAGCAGGTGGGCCTCGATTACATCCGCCTCGGCCAGCCCGCTCCCACTCTCTCGGGAGGCGAGGCCCAGCGCATCAAACTCGCCACCGAACTGTCGCGCCGTTCGACCGGTAAGACGCTCTATCTGCTCGACGAGCCGAGCACCGGCCTATCGTTCTACGACGTACACAAGTTGCTCGACGTGCTCCAGGCGCTGGTCGAGACGGGCAACACGGTCGTGGTGATCGAGCACAACCTCGACATCCTGCGCGTCTGCGACTGGATCATCGATCTGGGTCCGGAGGGGGGCCGCAAGGGCGGGCAAATTGTCGCCGCCGGTACCCCCGAAGCGGTCGCCGCCGTGCCCGAATCATACACCGGTCAGTTCCTGAGCCGTGTGCTCCAGCAATTTCCCCGCCGGGCCATCGGCTCCGAAGCCGCCCAGTAGTACTATTCCGCTTACTTTTCAGTCCTCGCGGTCAAACCAGGAACGTCCAGATCGCTTCTTTGCCAGTAAGAATAAAGTGCCAGGCAGATAACCTTCAGCGCATAGTAGAGCGTGGTAATAATCGCAAAAGTGATAGCGATCACCAGCAGCGGCTGCTTCGCCGCCAGTACTTCCAGCAGTTCAGCGACCACACCGCGCAGACCAGTCACGATATCCCAACTGTTGAGCCGGACAAAGCGGCCAAGATAGACGCCCACCGCACTCAGCGCGTGGAGGGTCAGTTCTACCGGCAGCACCCAGCGCTTCAGTTGCAAAGATTTGAGGTAGCGGCCCAGGTAGATGAGTGAGACGACGTAGGCCAGAAAGCCCGAGAGGATAAATACGATGTACTCGGGGATGAGCACCAGACCGATCACCCAGGCGGAGTAGTGGCCGTCCCGCGTCTCATCGATGAGATGAATGATGTCGGTGAGCACGTAGGGCGCGTTCGGCAAGAATGCGAGCCAGATGCAGGCTACCAGCCACCAAAAAAACGTGCGCGGTCGGTGCGGCCTAAAAAGCCAGACGCTCAAGGCCAGCGGCACCACCGCCAGAAACAAGTTCCAGCCCATCCAGTGCAGGTTGTGCCTGAGCGCACCGAAGGCTTCAGCGGTCCAGCCGACTAGCGAACCCATCTATCTTCGTCTATTCCGTAACCCTTGCCCGATCCTGGCATATTCGCGCTTCAGTGTTGCGTTTTCAGGAGGTTCGCGCGAAAAGCTACCCTTCAAGTTTCGCGCCCAGGATGTACTGCGCCGCCGCCGCATCACCTTCCGCCTGTCCAATCTGCAGAGCCTGGTGCAATACCAATGTGTCTAGATCGGGCAGTACCTGGGACCGCTGACTCTGAGTACTCAGTTGGGACACAAAAATCGTCACCTGGGACGATCTGCTATCGACAACCCAGTATTCACCCACTCCCATCTGGGCGTACAGGCGACGCTTCGTCTCAAGATCGTCGTTCAGAGTCGAGGCAGATACTTCGATCACCAGATCGGGAGGAGCGTAGACAGCGAGGTCAAGGGGGGCATTGGTGCGCCCAGGCAGCCGCACCTCGTTCAGGTAATAGGCCAGGTCCGGCTGGGCTTCGGCCAGTTCTGCTTTACGCAATGTCGGATTGACCAATCCCCACAGGCGTTGCCCGGAACGGATGGCCCAGGCAAGGACGATGGCAGCAATCAGACTATTGTCCTGGGCATGGGAACGACCAACCGGAGCCATTTCGACCCGCATCCATCCATCGTGATAGTAGAACCTGGCGTGCGTGTAGGCTGGATTATTCGCGAGGTCAATAAAAGTAGCCCAGCTAGCTTGCAGCCAGGTATTTTCTGCAATTGCGGAAGCTGACATCAGCCACTCCTGGCAGGCGTGCCCAGATGCTCCCCATTCTAATCCTCCGCTCAAGCTGGAGCTTTTTGAGAATGGACACTGTCGCATTGTATTGCGAGCACTGCCGAGCTAACTTTTAAGTAGTACAGCCGATTCGATTTTCCCAGGATCGTCGTTCGCTCCAGGCCACTGTAGTTGGAGAACCTGTCATGCCCGAGCTTTCTGCCGCCAGCCGCCGCCAACTGCTCACTAGCCTGACCGGCGGTGCGATTGCCTCGACTACCCTGGCTGCCCTCTACCCGTTGGCCCGCTTCTTTTCACCGCCCGCCAGACAGTGCGCCGCTCCAATTGGCAACGTCGCCCGCGACAACCAGGGCAACGAGATCAGGGTCCATAAGTTGCTGGCAGGAAGCCCCTGCTCTGAAGCACTGAAGCGGGTTCTGGTTCAAAATGGGCGACCTGGAGAAGGTTCACCCGTCTATCTGGTGAGCAATGATTGCCGCCTCGCCGATTACGCGATCAGCGCCGTCTGTCCGCACCAGGGCTGCGTCGTCCCCTGGAACAGCGAGTCCCAGATCTTCAGCTGTCCCTGCCACAGCTCCCGCTTCGACCCGGAGGGCCGTCTGCTCAAAGGTCCGGCGAAGCAATCCCTTGCTCTGCTAGCGGTGAGGGTGCAAGACGATCGGGTTCTATTGCTGCCCCGGCAGGGCAATAGATGAGAACTGCTTTTTAGCATTTAGAAATTCGATGCCAGCTACAGAGCCGTCTTCCAGCGTTCAACGCTTCTCACACCCCGAAGTAACGAGCCTCAGGATGGTGGCAGACGATGGCGGTGGTGGACTGCTCTGGGAAGAGCTGGTGGCTCTCGTCCATCGTGAGGTCGATGGCATCGGCGTGGACCAGCTCCAGCAAGATTGCCTGTTCGGCCAGGTTGGGACAGGCGGGATAGCCGTAGGAGAAGCGCGCTCCCTGGTAGCCACCGGCGATGAGTCTGCGCAGGTCGGGGGCATCTTTGCCCGCGATGGCCAGCTCATGACGGATGCGGGTGTGGGTCCAGTCGGCGAGCGCTTCGGCGGTCTGGACCGACAGACCGTAGTAGTAGAGGTAATCGCTGTAGCGGTCAGCCTTGAATAGTTGCTGGCCGTACTCGGTGGCGATGTGACCGACAGTGACAGCCTGCAGGCCAATCACGTCGAGCTGACCGCTTGTAACATCGGCGAAGTAATCGGCGATACAGAGGTGATCCTGGCCTTTTTGGCGGGGAAAGTGCAGCCGGGTGCGCACCGCCAGGTGCTCGGGGTTGCCGCTGGCGCGGTACTGCTCGAAGGACTCGAAGGAGTAGATCTGCACGGTGTTGCCTTCGGCCTGGCAGGGGAAGTAGCCGTAGGCAATCTGCGGGTGCAGGAGTTTGTTCTCGGTTACTTCTGCTTTCAAGCGTTCGAGCACCGGCCCCATCTCGGCGTCGCGCTTTGCCTCGTACTCGGAACGGCTCTGGTCAGGGGCTTTGCGATAGTTCCACTGACCGGCAAAAAGGGCGTTGAGGTCGAGGTAACGGAAGATATCGGCCAGGTCTAGATCCTCTGGCCCCAGAAGACGCACGCCCCAGAAGGGCGGCACCGGGCGGGGCACCTCGCGGGCAACGGCAGAGCGGACGATGGGAGAAATAGCCTCGGGTTCAGCCAGAGCGTCGGTGGAACGGAAAGTAGCAGCCGGGCGGGATACTGCTGCCGCTTCAGAACCAGCTACCAGGCGCTTGAGGTCGTCGCTCGTCGGAACAAAGCCATCGACGAAGCCCTCGATATCCTTCCAGGCGCTCCGGCTTTTGGCCTCCACCAGGGCGTCGAGAAAGTACAGGTCCGCAAAGGCATCCCGGCCATAGACGACCTTGCCCCGGTAGACGTTCTGGCAATCCACCTCCACGAAGCGGCGGGTGAGGGCCGCTCCGCCCAGGATGACAGGAGCGGTGATCTCCCGCTCGTTGAAGACTTCGAGGTTTTCTTTCATAAAGCCGGTGGATTTGACCAGCAGGCCGCTCATCGCGATGCAGTCGGCGTGGTGCTCCTGATAGGCGGCGATGATGTTTTCGACCGGCTGGCGGATACCGAGGTTGATCACGCGGTAGCCGTTATTTGAAAGAATGATGTCTACGAGATTCTTGCCGATATCGTGAACGTCGCCCTTGACCGTCGCGATCACGACCGTGCCACGGGTGGAGCCTTCGGACTTTTCCATGAAGGGCTCAAGGTAGCCGACGGCAGCCTTCATCGTCTCCGCCGACTGCAGCACGAAGGGCAACTGCATCTGGCCGCTGCCGAAGAGTTCACCCACCACCCGCATCCCGTCCAATAGATGGACGTTGATGATCGTAAGGGGCGGGTGGGTTTTGAGCGCTTCGGCCAGATCCTTGTCGAGGCCGACCCGGTTGCCGTCGATAATCCGCCGCTTCAGCCGCTCCTCTACCGGCGCGCTCGCATCGATCGTGGGCTGCTTGCGCGTCTTGCCGCCGCCTTCTTGTCTTGCATAAAAGGCGAGCAGGTTCTGGAGCGGATCGCCCGCGTCGTGCTCGTCGAAGATGAGCTTGCGGTGCAGTTCGCGCTCCTCCGGCTCGATGCGGTTGAGGGGCAAAATCTTGCTCGCATGGACAATCGCCATGTCGAGGCCGTTCTGGACTGCGTAGTAGAGGTAGACCGAGTTGAGCACCTGGCGGGCCGCCGGGTTGAGACCAAAGGAGATGTTCGACAATCCCAGGATCGTCCGGGTGCCGGGCAGTTGTTCTTTGATGAGGCGAATGCCTTCGAGGGTTTCGATCCCGAGCCGCCTCGAATCGGCGTCGCCGGAGCCGAGGGTGAAGGTGAGCGGGTCGAAGATCAGATCTTCGCTCTTGAGGCCGTACTTGTAGACCGCCAGATCGTGGATGCGCCGGGCCACCGCCAGCTTGCGCGCCGCCGTGCGGGCCATCCCTTCGGTCTCATCGATCGTGAGCGCCACCACCGCCGCCCCAAATTCGTGACACAGCGGCAGCAGCTTCTGCATCCGCACCTCGCCGTCTTCGAGGTTGATCGAGTTGACGATCGCCCGGCCCCCCAGTTGCTTGAGGGCGGTGTGGATGACCGGGATCTCGGTCGAATCGATCATCAGGGGCACGGTGGCCTGGGTCTTGAGCCGGGCGACGGTTTCGTTCATGTCGCGCACGCCGTCGCGGCCCACATAATCGACGCAGACATCGAGGATGTGCGCTCCCTCGCGCTCCTGCTCGCGGGCCATGCCGACGATGCCATCCCAATCTTCGACGAGCAGCAACTCGCGAAATTTTTTAGAACCGTTGGCGTTCAAGCGCTCGCCCACCAGCAGCGGAGCCGGGTCTATGCTTAGAGGCACCGGATTGTAGAGCGAGGCGACCTGGGGAACGACCTGCACCTGGCGCTCGCGGGGCTTGACACCCTCGACTGCCTGGGCGAGGGCTCGGATGTGCTCGGGGGTAGTACCGCAGCAACCGCCGACAATGTTGATCCCCAGTTCGTCTACGAAGCGGCGCACGTGGCTCACCATCTCTTCGGGGGTGAGATGGTAGTGGGCGTGGCCGCCGACGTTCTCCGGCAGACCGGCGTTTGGAATCACCGAGATCGCAAAGGGCGAGTTGTGGGCCAGGTAGCGCAGGTGCTCGGACATCAAATCCGGACCAGTGGCGCAGTTGAGGCCCAGCACATCGATCGGGTACGGCAGCAGGGCTCCGAGGGCTGCGGAGATGTCGGAGCCAACCAGCATCGTGCCCTGTTGCTCGATCGTGAGCGAGGTGATCACCGGCAGGCGAATCCCTTTTTGCTCGAAGACGAGGGCGATGTCGGCGAGCACCGCCTTGATCTGCAACAGATCCTGGCAGGTCTCGACCATCAACACGTCCGCCCCGCCGTCCACCAGGCCGCGCACATTGTCGAGGTAGGCCGCCTTGAGGGCGTCGTAGTCGGTCTGCCCCAGCGTCGCAATCCGGGTGCCGGGGCCAATCGAACCGGCGACAAAGCGGGGTTTGTCGGGCGTCGAGTAGCGGTCTGCCACCCGGCGGGCCAGTTGCGCTGCCTGAAAAGCCAGCTCATAAGCTCTATCTGCCAGACCGTACTCGGCCAGCACGATCGTGCTGCAGCCGAAGGTATCGGTCTCGATCACATCCGCCCCCGCCTCCAGGTAGCTCGCGTGGATCTGCTCGATCGCCTCGGGTTTGGAGATCACCAGATATTCGTTGCAGCCTTCGAGCTGGGCTCCGCCGAAGTCCTCCGCGCTCAGTCCCATCTTTTGAATAGACGTTCCCATCGCTCCGTCGAAGACGACGATCCGCTGGCGCAGCAATTCGAGAAAAGGATGGGTCATAGCGCTAAAACTCGTATCCGCGTTTAATCATCTTAGACGGGAAGTTCCTGCCCCAGGGCGCTGCTGGTAGACAGGCAGCGTACAATCCGGTTGGCCTGCAAGGGGACAGCTGTGATCAAGCTCTACCATCTGCCCGTCTCGTTCAATTCCCGACGCATCTGGATTGCGCTGTTAGAAAAAGCCCTGCCCTTTGAACTGGTCGAGATGCGCCTCGACGGCGACCAGTTCCAGCCGGACTACCTGGCACTCAACCCGTTTCACCACATTCCTGTGCTCGTCGATGGCGGGCTGCGCGTGCTGGAGTCGCTGGCCATCCTCGACTACCTGGAGGCAAAATACCCCTCGCCCCCCTTGCTTCCCACCGACCCGGCCCAGGTGGCGACCGTGCGGATGGTGGAACTGGTAACGATCAACGAACTGGTGCCGCCCTACGGTCTGCTCGTCCGCCACTTGATGGGTGCAAACATCGAAGACGCTGCCGCCCACCAGGCCCGACAGCGCATCGGTACGGTTCTCGCTTTCTTCGAGCAATTGCTGGGTGAAAAGGCGTACTTTGCCGGTGAACAGCTCACTCTCGCCGAAGTGGTCGCAGGAACAATCGTCCCCAGGGTGCCAGGGGTGGGCGTGCTCCTCGACGAATATCCACGGTTGCAGCAGTGGTCCCGGCGGCTTGCCGGGCGTCCCTCCTGGCAGCAGAGCGAACCCAAGGCGGCAGATCTGGCAGCTTCTCGGGCACGCATGGCAGCGATGGCCTGGCGATCACAGCCTTGAAGCTGATTCGCCTTCTTTCCTTCAGCTGTACGATCGACTGACCGCAAGCGAGGCGCAAAATGATCGAGCTTTACACCTGGAACACGCCCAACGGTCAGAAGATTCCAATCTTCCTGGAGGAAACGGGCCTGCCCTACGCGCTGCACCCGATCAACATCGGCAAGGGCGAACAGAAGCAGCCGGACTACCTGGCGATCAACCCCAACGGTCGCATCCCGGCGATCGTGGATAGCGATGGACCGGATGGAAAGCCGCTCGCTATCTTCGAATCCGGCGCAATTTTGATCTACCTGGCAGAAAAGTCCGGCCAGTTGCTCCCGCAAGATCCGCGTCGGCGCATCGAAGTGCTCGAATGGCTGATGTTCCAGATGGCGGGTGTGGGGCCGATGTTTGGCCAACTGGGCTACTTCAAGCGCCAGGAACCACCGAATCCACCGGCAGTCGAGCGGTTTTTACAGGAGACGGTGCGGCTGCTGGGGGTGCTCGATGGACGGCTCGCCCAGGAGCCGTTTCTGGCCGGAGAGTATTCGATCGCCGATATTTCCACTTTCGGTTGGGTCCGGGGGGCGGCCCAGCGCCTCGGCGTACCGCTGGAGGAAAAACCGCACGTCAGGCGGTGGCTCGAAGCGGTAGCTGGGCGGCCTGCTGTGCAAAAGGCTCTGCAAATCTTGCAAGAAAAGTGTGTCTGAGCTGTTATTTCGATTTTTGAAGAAAACTGAGTGCATCTACCCTGAATCTGGGATGATTTATTGCAAATTTTTGTAATCCCCTAAAAAGGGAGATTAAAGGTTGTAATCTTTCCTGGATTGCTATCTCTCTACCAGACTGCCCCCGAACAGCAAGGGCAGGCACAGGCTATAACCGGACGGTTCGGCCTGCATCGCTGACTGTGTCCATAGCTATACAAAATCTATATAGACAATAAAGCCGATATTGTATCGCCAGTGACACGGAAGTTGTCCTTTGGTTCATGGCGAACTTGTCTGCCGAATTCTCCGTCACTGACGGACACCCTGGCGTCACATGAGCGTGGTAATTTCGCCTGGGCTTGAAAGCCCGCGCCTTTTTTATTGGGGGAACACGAAGCATGTTGACGAAACTATGGCGATCCGCACTCGGCCTCGCTCTCGGGGCTGGAGTTCTTGTTTCGGCAGTCGCTGTCAAGGCGGCTCCCGCCGATCGCGCCGTGCTCACAGGGAGCATCCGGCCCTTCAGCGATCGCGTCCGCGTTGCAGGCACTGCCGAGGCGGGGGCGTTCGTCCAGTTCGATGTGGCCTTGAAGTTGCGAAACTACGACGCTCTGCGCGCCCGTCTCGCCCGGCGCGAAAAGCTCTCACCGTCCCAACTGGACCGCGAGCACCTGCCGCTGCGCTCCGATCAGGCGAGTCTGGTAAGCTGGCTGCGCGAGAACGGCCTGACGGTGACGCGTACCTACACCAACCGCCTGAGCCTGCAGGTGCGAGGGACCGTCGCCCAGGTGGAGCAGGCGCTGGGCGTCGATCTGGTGCGCGTCACCTTTGAGGGCAAAGCCTACATTGCGGCGCGCACAGCCCCTTCGCTGCCGACTGCCCTCAGCCGGTTCGTGCTGGGTATCAACGGCCTGCAGCCCTACTTGAAGGCACGGGCACTCAACACGGGCCTGCAGCCCCAGAGTCCGACCGCACCTTTCACGACGCCCTACTCGGTCAACGACATCAAGACCGCCTACAACGCGACAGGGGTACCGGCCACCGGTGCCGGTCAGCGCATCGCGATCTTGATCGATACCTTCCCGAACGACAGCGATCTCACCAGTTTCTGGTCCGCCAACGGCATCAACCAGAACCTGGGCAACATCGAAAAAGTCCAGGCAGTAGGCGGCACACTGCCGGGCGTATCGGGCGAGGAATCGCTCGATGTCGAGTGGAGCAGCAGCATCGCCCCGGAGGCGAAGGTGCGCATCTACGCGAGCCAGAGCCTGGCTTTTACCAACCTCGACCAGACCTTCCAGGCGATCATCGCCGATCTGCAAAATGGCCTCTCTATCTCGGCGCTGTCGATCAGCCTCGGTGCCTGCGAGTCGGATCTTCCCAGCTCACAATTGAGCACCGACGATCAGTACCTGGCCACGATCGCAAGCTTTGGGGTGAGTACGTTTGTCTCCAGCGGCGACAGCGGCTCGAATGGCGGCTGCAGCAATGGCCAGGGCGTAGATTTCTACGCGAGCAGTCCGAACGTGACGGCGGTGGGCGGCACCAGCCTCACCCTCGACAGTTCGGGAGCAGTCGTGAGTGAGACTGGCTGGAGCGGCAGCGGCGGTGGTACCAGCGTCAACTTTGGCCAGCCCAGCTGGCAGGCCGGTATCGCGCCGGGCAGCACACGGGCGGTTCCCGACATCGCAGCTAACGCCGATCCGAACACGGGCTACTATCTGGTCGTCAACGGCCAGGTGCAGCAGATCGGCGGCACCAGCGCCTCCGCCCCGGTCTGGGCCGGTTTTACGACCCTCTTCGATCAGGGCCGAGCCGCCGCCGGTCAGGGACTGCTGGGCCTGCTCAACCCGACCCTTTATCCGCTCATCGGCTCGGCCAACTTCCGCGACATCACAAGCGGCAGCAACGGTGCCTACGCCGCTGCCCCCGGCTACGATCTGGTGACTGGCCTCGGTGTGCCCAACGTGGGCACCCTTTATACGACTCTGACCGGTTCGAGCGGCGGCGGCAACCCGCCTCCCTCCGGCAACCTGCTGACTAACCCCGGTTTTGAGAACGGTTCGAGCAACCCTGCCCCCTGGGTGGCAACGCCTGGGGTGATCGACAGCTCCGCCAATCCCCCTGCCAACTCCGGCTCCTGGAAAGCGTGGCTGGATGGCTACGGCACCACCCACACCGACACGCTCTACCAGCAGGTGGCGATTCCTTCGACCGGCAACTCCGCCACTTTGAGCTTCTATCTCTATATCGCGACGGCGGAGACGACCACGACCACCGCCTACGACACCCTCACCGTCCAGGTGCGCGACAGTTCAGGAAACGTCCTCGGCACCCTGGGCAGCTTCTCGAACCTGAACGCCACAAACAGCTACGCGCAGAAGACCTTCGACCTCTCGCCCTACCGGGGCCAGACCGTCCAGATCTATCTGGTCGGCACCGAGGATGCTTCCCTGCAGACTTCCTTCGTAGTCGATGACTTTGCGCTGAGCGTCCAGTAGCAACCCCGGAGCAACACCTTCGTCTGTATCTTGTGTGTGGTTCACAAACAGGGTTTCGATGGGGCTGGTCCTCTATACTCCTGCTTCTCTATTGCGTTTCAGCCAGCAAAGCAGCTTACAGCCAGCGGCTTCTCCTGGCCAGGACTTGGGTTGTGCCCGCGTTGTCTTTATCCCACCAGGTCATAGGGGCGGGAAGACGAGGATGGCGTGGGGAACGATGCGGCTCGGGATGCTGCGCTCGGTGTGGCCGGTGACGAGCACTTCGCCTTTATAGATGAGGGAAGTGGAGAAGCCCGAATCGAGGAGCACCGCCTCGCGCATCCCGGCTGCTTCGAGGGCGCGGGCGAGCTGGCTCGCGTTGACGTTGGAGAGGGTGGCTCCGACTAGAGGCAGGCCCGCTTTGTCGATCGCCATAAAGGCGCGGCGGCGAAATTCGGCGTGGTTGGCCAGTTTGAACTGGTCGATCGCTTCGGTGGTGAGGGCGTGGCCGTCGCTCACCAGCCACACACCGGCGACGAACATATCCGACATATCCGGCAGGTACATCCGCGCCCCGGCCTCGGTGTTAAAAGTCTCGGGGCTGAAGGGTACAAAGCGGACGGCGGTGGAACTTAAAAGAACGACCGGCCTGCCCCGCAGGGACTTGTCGAACTGCTCGGCTCCGCTCACGAAATGGCCTTCGTTGTGGGCCAGGTAGGGACCGACCATGTCGCTGTTGCTGGAGTGGAGCTTGGCAAAGGCGAAGAAGCCGCCGTTGATGCCCGCTTCGGCCTTTTCGCGGGCGACGAAGGTGCCCACCGGGTAGCGCGCTCCGTCGGAATGATCGGTGAGGTAGGTGCCGCCGGTGAGCCAGACGAGCTTGACGCGCTCGAAAGTTCCCTCGTGTTTGGCGATCGGAGCGCCCATGTTGACGCGCAGATCCGGGGTGCCCATGTTCCCGAGGGCCAGAGCGAGGCGCGTGTCGATAAAGCGTTGCACGGCGAGCAGACTGCCGGACTGGCCCGCGTAGCCCAGATCCATCGTGAAGGACATCCGGTAGCCGGCGGCAATTGCCGCTTTGCGTACCCGCTCGTCCTGGTTGCCGGTGGGATAGCAGACGTAGAGGATCGGATGGCCGAGCTTTTCTTCGAGGATGCGCTTCGATTCGACCAGTTCGCGGTCGAGGGCGGCGTCTGAGAGAGTGCGCAGGTCGGCGGGGTGGGTGACGGTGTGCGACTGAATAGCCACCAGTCCTTCGCTATCGATGCGCTTGAGGTCGTCCCAGCTCATGTGAGCTTTGCCGGTGCGCACGCCGACGTAGGCGGTGTGAACAAAGAAGACCGCCGGGTACTTGTATTGCTGCAAAAGGGGATAGGCGTACTGGAGATGACCCAGGTAGCCGTCGTCGAAGGTGAGCAAAATCGCCTTCGCAGGCAGGGCAGCACCGTTTTTGAGATGTTCGTAGAGCTGGTCGATCGTGATTGGCGTCGCCCCGGCAGCCTGGATCGCCGCTAATTGTTCGCGGAACTCGTCCACCGTCGTGTCGAACCAGACCGCCTTTTTGCCCTCGACGATGTCGTGGTACATGATTGCGGGCACGCGGGCGAGGCGGGCGGCAGCAGCGATGTCCTCGGGGCCGCTCGCGGGAGCTGTGTCACTCAGCGAATCGGTCGTTACCGGCGTCGGCAGGGCGTTGACGGTGGCGGTGGCTGGTTGGGCAACGGGCCGGGTCAGGAGGAACCAGGCTGCCAGGGCCGCAATCACCCCAACCACCGCTCCCAGAAACAGAATCCTGCGCAGCAGTTGATTGGACGTGGGACCGGAGGATCTCAGGGCGCGACTCAAAGCAATGCTCCACGCGAAGACCACTCTCAAGAATACCAGCCCCGTCTCCGTCTCCTCATCAGAGGAGAGACGGCTCTATAGTAAACCGTCTTTTTTGGCCATCGTCACGAGCAGATCCACGACCCGGTTGGAGTAGCCCCACTCGTTGTCGTACCAGGCGACGACTTTGAAAAACTGGGGATTGAGTTCGATCCCGGCGGTGGCGTCGAAGATGCTCGAATGGGGGTCGCCTTGAAAGTCGGTGGAAACCACCTGATCTTCGGTGTAGCCGAGAATGCCCTTCAATTCGCCCGCCGCCGCCTGCTGCATCGCCTCGCAGATCGCCTTGTAGCTGGTCGGCTTTTCGGTACGGAAGGTGAGATCGACTACCGAGACATCCGGCGTCGGTACCCGAAAGGCCATGCCGGTGAGCTTGCCCTTTAACTGCGGCAGCACAAGGGTGACGGCCTTCGCCGCTCCGGTGGCCGCTGGAATAATGTTCTGCCCGGCTCCGCGACCGCCGCGCCAGTCTTTTTTGCTCGGGCCGTCCACCGTGGGCTGCGTCGCCGTCATCGCGTGGACCGTGGTCATCAACCCTTCTGCCAGACCGAAGTGTTTGTCGATCACCTGGGCGACCGGAGCGAGGCAGTTGGTGGTGCAGCTGGCGTTGGAGACGACCGTATCGGTGGCCGGATTGAACGCGTCGTGGTTGACACCCATCAAGAGCGTCGGTACCTTGTCAGGGTCTTTGGTCGGAGCGGAGATCACCACCCGCTTTGCACCGGCGGCCAGGTGGCGGCCAGCGCTCTCGTGATCGGTAAAAAGGCCCGTCGCCTCGACCACGTAATCGGCCCCAAGATCGCCCCAGGGCAACTCGGCTGGATTTCTCACCGCCAGGCAGGGAATGAACTGGCCATCGACCAGCAGGCCGTCGGGCTTGGCCTCGACGCTACCGGCGAAGCGACCGTGGGTGGAATCGTACTTGAGCAGGTAGGCCAGATTATCGGGAGGAACCAGATCGTTGATGCCGACGAACTGCAAACTGGGGTTCGTCAGGCCCGCTCGAAAAACCAGGCGACCGATGCGCCCGAATCCATTGATACCAATTTTGACAGTGCTCATGGTTTGTGGAGGCTCTCTTCTCTAATACCGTCATAACCGGGATGCTCAGATTATCAGAGATGCTGCCACCGGGAAAACGGGAATTTTCGCGAATTTCTACCTGTCTCGCCCTGTATAGATTTGTAAACTTGCACGGAAACAGAAATTGACGATAATTCAAAGAGAGTCAGGGTGTCTACCAGGAGAACCGCATGAGTGCGAGTGTATACAATTGGCGCGAGGTAGTTGCCAAGATCAAGATCGGCGATCAGGCAAAAGAAGGTGACTTCAACAACTACCTCGACATGGCGCGCAGCGTCCAGCCGCGCACGAGTGTCTGGGCGATCCCCTACGAGAGCCTGCGCACCCTTGGGCCACCTGGCCTCGACGAAGTGCAGACGCTGTTGCGTCCGGCGGTCGAGAAGACCAGCGATTCGCAGGGTCAAAAGCAGCTGGGGATCACCTCGATTGCCCCTGCCCCGGTCTACCAGTTGCGGCCCACCAGCAGCGCCCAGGACGTTGAGGCGTTGCTGCCGGTCATCTACAAGCAGGTCTTCGGCAACACGTACATTCTGGAGTCCGACCGACTCATCCAGGCCGAATCCCTACTGCGCAACGGCAGTATCAGCGTGCGCGAGTTCGTTCGCCGCCTGGCCAAGTCTGAACTGTATAAGTCGCGCTTTTTCCAATCGACCTCCAACAACCGCTTCATCGAACTCAATTTCAAGCATCTGCTGGGGCGGGCACCCTACAGTCAGGCCGAAATTCAAGAGCACTTCGGTCGTTACCACAAGGCCGGTTACGACGCAGAAATTGACAGTTACCTCGACAGCGACGAGTACCTGGAGGTGTTCGGCGAGGAAGTGGTGCCGTACTTCCGGGGCTTCAAGTACCAGACCAACCAGGCAGCGGCGGCTTTCCCGCGCCTGTTGAAGCTGTGGGGAGGCGACGCCGGGAGCGATACCGACCGCAACAAGGACGGTCAATACACCCGTATCACCACCACCGACCTCGTCAACCGTCTGGGAGATAGCAAGGCACCGGCAGCTCCGGTCACGCCGTTCCTCTTCTTCGAGGAGCGCAAAGAAGTCACCGCCAGCCCCGCCGAACTATTGCGCCCGGCTACCGGCGGCACCAGCGAGGCCCAGGGCCAGATCAAGCTGGGCATCAGTTCGATTGCTCCAGCCCCGATCTTCGAGCTGCGGCCCAACAGCAGCGAAGCTGACTTGCAGGTGGTGCTGCGCGCCATCTACAAGCAGGTCTTCGGCAATACCTACGTGCTCGAAAGTGAGCAGCCAATCCAGGCAGAGTCGCTACTGAGAAACGGCAGCATCAGCGTGCGCGAGTTCATCCGCCGCCTTGCCAAATCCGAACTCTATAAGGACCGCTTCTTCTACAACACCTCCAACAACCGCTTCATCGAACTCAATTTCAAGCACCTGCTGGGCCGCGCTCCCTACGACCACGGCGAGATCCAGGAGCACTTCGGCACCTACCACCGGGCGGGCTACGACGCAGAAATTGACAGCTACCTCGACAGCGACGAGTACCTGGCGCTGTTTGGCGAAAACATCGTGCCCTACTTCCGGGGCTTCAAGTACCAGACCAACCAGAGCGCTGGAGCCTTCCCGCGCCTGGGCAAACTCTGGAGAGGCGACGCCGGCAGCGACACCGACCGCAACAAGGACGGCCAGCGCACTCGCGTCACCACCAAAGATCTGGTCGTCTCCGGTCAGTTCAGCAAACCTGTCTGAGGAAAACTGCTGCGCCCGTTTCGTAAGCACATGTTACGATTATTGAACTGCGGCGCACATTCTGTAGCGAGGCTTAACAGATGACAGCATTGGTAATCTTGGCGGGTTTGCCCGCAGGTTGGGAATGGGCCAGTCCCCTCGTGGATCTGCTGCCGATCATTCCGCTTTTGTTCTTTGCGCTGGCCTTTGTCTGGCAGGCAGCGGTCGGCTTCAAATAAGCTGTCCGGCCTACCATTGTTAATCAACCTGTGAAGAAGCCGACCCAGCGTCGGCTTCTTTTTGGCAAGGAGAGACTGTGTACTGTCTGGGCATCGATTTTGGCTGGCAGAGTCAGCCGAGCGGCCTCGCCGCGCTGCATTTTACTGGCGATAAAACGTTACAACTTGCCTGTCCCCTCGAGTGCCGCAGCGAACCCAGCGATATTCTGGGTTGGGTCGAAGCGGTGGTGGGCGAGGCGGATGCGATCGTTGCCGTCGATGCCCCAACTTTGATCCCCAACGCCACCGGGATGCGGGTGCCGGACCGGGAGGCCCATCGCCTATTTGGCAAGTACCACGCCGGTTGCTATCCGGCCAACTTGGGTCGGCCCTACGCCCAGCGCACACTGGATCTGGGGCTGCAACTGGAGGCGCACGGCTTCGTTCATGCCGACCGGCTCACCCCCCGCCAGCCGGGGCGCTACCAGATCGAAGTTTTTCCGCATCCGGCGATCGTCGAACTGTTTGGCCTCGATCGGATCATCAAGTACAAAAAAGGGCCGCTCGCCGACCGCATCCGAGAACTGGGCCGTTATCGGGAATTAATGCTCACCGTGCTGCCACACCTTGCACCGCCGGTGGTGAATTTAGAATTGCCCCCTGTCCCGGCGAGCGGCACCGCCCTCAAGGCGCTGGAGGACCGGCTGGATGGCTTGCTCTGCGCCTACGTCGCCGCCCACTGGTGGTACTGGGGGTTGGAGCGCAACCGCGTACTGGGCAGCCGCTCGGATGGCTATATCGTTGTCCCTCAGCTCCACAACCTGGAAAGCCCTCGATCTGTGAAACTGCCGCAATAATGGGCTAGAGCAGGTGAGTGCTGGAGCCTAACTCGAAGGACAATCAGGACAAAGGCAGCGAGACGCCCCTGTGGGACCGCACCTGGACGGAGGTCAAGGGCGAGGGCGGTTGATGGCTCTCCACGTATCACATAGTAGACGAAGAGCGCTGTTTTTGTCTACTATGTGATGCATGCCGAGCAAAAAACAACCCATCTTCCCCTCTGAAAAAAAACTCCTCGCCGATTTTGGCGAGCGGCTTCGGCTTGCCCGTCTCCGGCGGGAGATCTCAGCTGAGACCCTTGCAGAAAGAGCATCTATTTCTCGTATGACCTTGTACCGGGCCGAAAAAGGCTCGCCCGCCGTTGCGTTGGGAACCTATCTGAGGATTTTGGCTGCGCTCCATCTGCAAGATGACATCAATCTGCTTGCGCAGGACGACAGGCTCGGTCGCAAGTTGCAGGATCTTGAACTTCCGAAAAGAAGAGAAGCAAAATGAGCAATAACAGGCTCGAAGTCTGGATTGATGCAGATTTTATCGACAAGACTACCAGGATTGGAACACTCTTTCATGACCGTGGAAATATCAGATTTAACTATGACAGAGACTGGCTGAAGCATCCGAGCAAATTTGACTGAGCTGTACTTCCTTCAAAAACTGTGCAATTTCTACGCCAGTTCCCAAAGTAAAGATCAAAAAAGCTGGACGCTGCGGGAAGAGGCGGGCGAATCGGAGGCGTCGAGGGGCAAAAAGCGCTCGGCAGCCTGCTGGCGCTGGGCGAGCGCCTGGGCGCTGAGCAGAGCGCTATTTTGGGCCAGCGTGGCTTGCTCCTTGGGCCAGAGTCGCTCGCACAGATCGGCCACGGCGATCTCGCTCGGATGCAGCCGCACAAGGAGGCGCATCGGCACCCCGGCCTCGGAGGCTCTGCCGTACTCGGGGTTCAAAAGCAGGCAGTGCCCCTGGCCCAGCTTGAGCAGGCTGCTTGCCTCCAGCAACGGACGGGTCTTTTCGTTGTCGGCGTAGGTGCGGGAGGCACCGCCTTTGCCGCTGTTGCGGCTGAGAGTGCGCTGCACAATCGATTCGTTGCCGAGCATCTCGGAGATGTACTGGGCGGAGTCCTTCTCGCCAGGGTTGAACAAAAATTTGGTGGCGCAGGCACCAAAGATTGCTCTGGCCGTCTCCTTGCTGTAGGTTTTCTCAAGCTGGGCGAGATTCTGCAGGCCGAGAATGCTCACCAGGCCATCTTCGCGGTTTTCGTTCAGCCAGTTGACGAGGGCCGGGAGAAAAAGTGTCGGTAGCTCGTCGAGGACCAGAACGAGCGGATCCTTGCGCCGGGAGTGGGCGTTGAACTGGATGAGCATGTGCAGCAGCGTCGCCACCAGAGGCAGCACCACGTCGCGGCGGGTGCGGTCCACCCCGAGAATCAACAATTTCTTGCCCGTCAGCTCAAAGTCGATCGTGCTCGTCCCGGCGAAGCTGCGCGCCACCTGCGGCTTGAGGATGCGGGTAAACAGCGCACTTGCCGTCGCCACGATCGAGGCAGCGGTCTTCTCGGAACTGGCGGTGCTCAGAAACTGGCCGTAGGAGGCTTTGATCCAGTTGGAGAGGTGGTCCGCCTGTTGCAGGCGCTTAGGTAGTTCCCCCAGACTCAAGATCGACTGGACCATCAGCAGATCCGGGTAGGGACTGGCTTTGGCCGTAAGGAGCACCGCCTCCGCCAGTTGATCGCCGGCAGGACCAAAGAAGGCGTCCTCGCCGGACTGGGAGGCGACGAGCTTGAAGTTGCGGCCCAGTACTTCGGCCAGTTGCCGGGCCGTCTCGCTGTCTTCTTCGGAGGCAAGCAGATCCAGTGGATTGAAGACGGCAGATTCTGCAAAGCCAGGCGCAAAGACCTGGGTGCTGTAGCCCAGGTGGCGGGCGTAGGCGGCGAGCCGCTGGGTCTGGGTCGGGTACTTGAAGTCGTAGAGTACCAGCGGCAACTCCTGGCGCAGGGCTGAGCGCACCAGCGGGTCGATGGCCGAGTAGGTTTTGCCGGAGCCGGGCTGGCCCATGACCAGAACGCCCCGCTCGGCGTGGGGCACCGGGATGAGCTGTCCCCCCCCGGCGGCGGGATTGATCTGCAGGGCGACTTTGTTCTTGGCGCGCCGCTGCTGCTGTTGGCGGGCGGTGCGCAGCGCCTGGGCGCGTTCGGCCCTGCCGCCCCAGCGGGCAGAGGCAGAGCGGGGCAGCTTCGCCGTGCCGCTGCGGCTCAACCAGACAGCTGCACCACCGAGCAGAGCCAGCAATAGATAGTTCGCGTCCATCAATTTGGTCCTACAAAAGTCAGCGCTTTTTCTTGAGAAGGAATCCAGGGGATAGGACCGATAAAGTACGGCGTGCAGCCCAGGTCGATGAAGGCGGTTTTGATGCAGACTCTTAGATAAAGACCAAAATCAGCCGTTCCCGCCTTTTCGTTTACGGCGGTGAGGACGATCTTGCCCCAGGGACCGAAGGGCAGGCGGCCCGTGGGCTCCTTGCCTGTATTGACGGCAGCGAGGGGACCGTGACCGCCGCGCACCAGTTGGGTTTTGCCGATCCACTGCTTGCCTGATAGGGGGTTTCCCAATTCGACGTGCAGGCAGTCGCGGTGGCAGGGCACAGCGAAGCCCTCGATGTCAGAACCGGTGATCGTGCGGATGCGCTCCTGCTCGATCGCCGCTAGAGGAATATCCACCAGACCGGCGATGCCGCTGAAGCGGCGCGGAAAGCGGGCAAAGCGGGCAAAGGGAATGTCGGCCAGCCCCGGAATGTCGCGAATGAACTGGCCTGCCCACCCGGCCAGCCGGTCAATCGCTACCTGCTCGATGCCCGGTAGCCCCGAAAGGGCGTAGCGGGCCAGATCGAGGGTGCCCAGGGGCAACTCGCCAAAACCCGGAACGTACTGGATGAGGTCGATGAGCCGCTCGTAGGGCGGCGTTCCGCCCTTAAAAAAGTAGACGGCCAGATCCCGCAGCAGGGGGACTGCCTCCGGCGGCAAATTCTCGTAGGCGAGCGCCTGGACGATGTCGGCCACAGTGTTGATGGCCAGAAGCTTCAGATCCGACAGGCGCAACTGCGACAGCTGCAGGCTCTGGGTGAGGCCCAGGGCGGCAATCTGTTCGAGGGAGAGTTGCTCCGGGCCAAAGGCTGTCGCCATATCCCCCAGCAGGATCGTGGCGTCCGCCCGCGCCCCCGATTGCCAGAGGCGGCTCGGATCGTAGCCCAAAGCGGCGATAATTGCGGGATCGGCAATCTGGATGCTGCCCCCCTCGGCGATCGGAGGCAGGTTGGCAAAGGTAATCCGCTCGAAGTCGGGCAACGGCACCCCGGCGGACCAGCGCACCGGGATCGCCCAGCAGGCTGTGGGCGAAACAATCGAAAGGACGATGATCAGCAAGAGCAATCGGCGCATGGCAGTCAGTGCAGGGCAGTGGGTGCGGTGGGCGGTTGGGAGGCAGGTAAGATTTCGAGGCCGTGGTAGCGCACTTCGTCGGTGCGCGGGTTAACCCGGTCCTGAAAGCGGATGGCAAAGTGCAGCAGGTTCATCCGGCCCTGGCTGTCGCTGGTGAGAATCTTGAGGGTAGTCCAGGTGCGGTTGCTGGGCAGCAGCGTCGGCAAATTGACCAGCCTAAGGCTCAAGATCTGGCCGGTGCGGTCGGTGCGGGCCACCACCCGCGACGGATCTTCTACCCACCAGTCGCTGATTTTTTCACCCGTAGCAAGCAGGCTGATGTCAAAACCCACCCCCCGGTAGAGGTCGATGACGAAGACGGGCCTGCCGCCAGTACCAGTGGCGGTCTGCTGATCGATGCGGGCGATGATAGAAGCACCTGCGCTGCCCGCCAGCCAGAACACCAGTGCCCAGGCGGCAGCCAGAGCCCTCACAGCCGCACCTCCCGAACAAAGAGCAGTTCGACCGCCGTACCGCCGGGGATGAGCCAGAGACCGGGCCGATCGAGCACCTGCTGTACTGCCTGCTGGTTGCGCGAGCGGATCACCCGCCCCAATTCGCCAAAAAGACCACTGCCGAGGGCGGCAAGTGGGTTGGGGCGGCCAAAGGTGGTGGTGGTCGAGATGCCGCCAAAGCCGCTGCTCTGCGTGCTGCTGCTGGCCCGGTTGAGGATGGCCAGTCCCTCTTCCGCGCCTTTAAGCAGGGCTTGACCGGCGTCGAGCCCGGCCACCTCGCCGCCCCGGTCCTGGCGATTGGCGACGAGGGGCAGGCCGCCCACCGCCCGGATACTCACCCCCTGCAGGGGCACCTCCCGGTTGCTGCTGCGCAGAGCCACCGCCACGAGCGATACCAGGCCGTTGGCTGTGATGCGCTGCACCTGGGCAAGGATGCGCGTACCGACCGGCAGTACCGGCTCGCCCGCCTCGGTGAGCACCGGCTCAGTGAGCACGACCACGTAGCGCTCGTCGTCAGTAGCCGCATTCGTCGCCTGGGTCGTCTGCTCGCGCAGGATGGGCCGCTCCAGCACGCCGACGGCCAGGGTAGTGGCGGCGATCGCGCCTGTGGTGGCGGAGGCGGATAGCCGCTGCTCAGCCGCTCCTTCGAGGTCCGGATCGAGGCTGGTGGCCTGGGGCTGAAGGACAGGCCGTGCGGGGGCTGTGGCACTTCCGCCTGCTATTGCCGGCGGAGAGAGCACGGGGGTATTGCTGCGGGTCGGCTGGGCCTGGGGCTGATCCTGGCTGGAGCCAAGGTAGGCGAGCCGGACTGGATTGCCCGATGGCGATGGGGCCACAGGCGGTAGCAGGCGCGGGGCAAAGCTCATCTGGGCCGGTGGCGGTGGGGGCGGGAGGACCGTCCGCTCCGCCTGGGCAGTCAGAACACGCGGCCTGCTCGTCGCCGGGGGAGGTGCCTGGCGCTTTTTGTCCCCCTGCAATCGTTCGAGCATCTGGCGCTGGTCGGCGAGGGCCACCTCCGCCCGCAGCCGCTCCAACTCACCGCCGCCGGCAGGAACTGCCGGTGGTGGTGTCGCCGCCGGCTGTGCCCGCGCTGGAGAGGAGCCCGTCCGGGCAGCGCTCTGAAAAAACAGGCCGTTGAGCACCCCGCCGATGCCCAGGGCCGGCAGCAGGGTGATCACTCCGACAATCGC
This sequence comes from Gloeobacter kilaueensis JS1, assembly GCF_000484535.1. Classification (NCBI taxonomy): domain Bacteria; kingdom Bacillati; phylum Cyanobacteriota; class Cyanophyceae; order Gloeobacterales; family Gloeobacteraceae; genus Gloeobacter; species Gloeobacter kilaueensis. The sequence goes on from NC_022600.1 coordinate 1,040,606, forward strand.
CACCTTGCGGCCCGGCGTCAGCCAGCTGAGCAGTTGTTCGCGCCGGTCGGCGGACTCGAGTTTCTCGAATTCTTCTAGCTGCGACATGACAGATCACTCCTTCAAGAAGGGCTATTGGGCTCCAGTGAGCGCATCGCCACGATCTCCAGACCACTGGCGCGGATGCGGGCCACGGCCTGCTCCAGAGGTGTTTGTAAAAGACCCTCCACCGGCAGGGGCGCATCGATGGCCCGCACGGTGATTTGCTTGTTGAAGGGAATCGGTTCACCTTCGACGCGCTCGGGGCTGTAGACCACCTGGGCACCGACGACATTCACCGTCCAGGTGTAGGGCTGGCCCGCTACCGGCTGGGGCTGGCCGATCAAACTGGCATTGAAGATGACCTGGCTGTTGCGGCCTGAAACAACGCGGGAACTGAGGGCTGCCAATTGGCGCAACAGTTCGGAGCGCAGATCCTCGCTCAGGCAAAAACCGGCCTGATAGACGCTGCTCGGGAGCCGCGCCCGGTTACTGAGCACGATACCCGGATCGCGGCTGGCGCTCTGTCCCGGCAGCGACGCCGCTATCGTGTAGCGCCAGGTGAAGAGCATCTGCACCGATTCACCCACAAAGCGGCGAATCACCTCTGGCTCCCGCTCATAGTGCGCCTGCGCTGTTACGGCGATGCTGCGCCCATCGCTCAACTGCACCAGGCTCGGCAGGGGCCGGTGCGCCAGAATCTGCAATTGAACAGTATTCCAGATTGTCAAACAGCTGAGCAAAAAGCCGATGACCACTGCCACCAGTACAAAACTGCCCAAAAGTCCATTGCCGCTCGTCTTCAAGGCTGTCCGCCACTCGACAGGGGCAGCTTAACGCAACCGTTGTTTTTCCCAAAAATGGGAGACAAAAAACCGGTACAACGGTGTCCGGCGACGGACGGGAACACGGCGAGCAGACCCTTGCCGTTCTCTTTGTGCAGAGGTTAAAGTTAAAGACGCATTCCTCGGTAGCTCAGCGGTAGAGCAGCCGACTGTTAATCGGCTGGTCGCTGGTTCGAATCCAGCCCGGGGAGCTACTTCGATACAAAACTGCGAGATTTGGCGTTCGCAGTCTGCACTCCAGATGCCTCTCAGGTCTTTTCGCTGGTCGCGTGCTGCCGTTCGACGAAAGGTCGGCTCTCGCGTGGACCCGACTGATGGCGGACGGAAAAGCGCGCGGGAGACCGCGCAGTGTACTCGACACGATTATCGCGGCGGTCGCCGAAGCCAACGAATGCGTCGTCGTTACCGACAACGAAAAGGACTTTGAGGGCGTCGAGACACTCAATCCACTTCGGCCCCGTATGGAATGCAGGAGCTATCTGAAACTGCAGGCGCGGGTTTTACAAACGCCCGTTAATTTGGTTTGTCCGTCTGGGCATCGCTTACGGCGTTGTCGAGGACACCGGCCAGAGTTGCGACTACTTCCTGAACCTGAGACCAGCGCTGCTGTTCGGGATGATCGGGGTCTTTGCCGGTCAGTTCGCGCGTTCCGAGGGTCTCGATGATTGCTTTGAGCTGTTCCTGGTGGGCCCGGTTCTCGAAGTTGACCGCGTGCAGGGGGGCGACCGCCGCCGCTAGATCCCCCGCCGCCACCTGAGCAGCCCGGCACACCAGGGTGCCGTTCATCACCTGTTCTTGCTTGAGCAGGGCGTAGCGCACGACCCGCTCGTGAAGGACACCCTCGGAGTCGCTGATGAGCCGGTTCGATTCCTGGAGGGTTCTAATCGTGGTGGCGCTGGGTTCCGCCTTCAGTTCAAGCCTGGCAGCGACCGCGTCCAGAGTCCCGGCGTTTTTTTGATCGTCTCGAAAGATTTTGCCCAGGCGCTCGCAAATTTCTGGATCAGCGCAGTCGGACAACAGGCGCTGTCCATCGTCGATGAGCGAATTTTGTAAAGCTTTCATGTCCGCCAGCTTGGCCGCAATGGCGGAGCGGTCCTTATCCTCTGTGTGCGGTTGCATCTCACCTGCTCCTCTACGCCTGCTTGCTGATCTATTGTTGGAACTACATCTGTGTGTATCCATCTCTCCCCAGACGGATGTCCTGGCCGAAACGTGCTTTTGTCCTGCATTTCTATCAAAAGGCAGGCAGATACTACCGGTGCTGACTCCAGAGCTTATCTAGACTCAGGTGCTATTTACCGTGCCCTGGCCGCCGTGATACGGTTTCACAGGAGTCCAGAAGGTTGCGGAGCAGATGTCTTCATCTTGCTTTGCACGCCAGCTGCACTCTACCGACTACTCTGTCTGTCCCTCCCCCCGAGCCGTCTGCTGCGTCCACACCCAGGGATGCGCTTAAAGAACAAGTACAGCTAAGCATCAGCTACGTCTATCTGTTATAAGCTGCAGGCGGGTCTGGATTTCCAGTCCTGCTCGCAGGCTTTTGGGCTGTCTGCCGTCCCATGCTCCCCGATCCCGGCAGACGCAAGCCTGGGCTTTGACCACGTCTAGAATTGGGCGACAAGGCTTTCACAGCATCTTCATAGTGAGCCGGAGTGGAGATGTTATGTTGGCTGCTAGATATATTGCTTGTCCTGATCGATGCCCACCGCCTTTTTCGCCGGCCTTACCAGTCTGTCTGTTCATTTCAGACAGTCAGGCAGCCAGTTGGCTGGTTGCTGGCGGCAAGAAGGCAGGCAGGTGGTGGATTGCCTGCTATTCCGCTGTGAAATCCCCCCCACTGTCGGTGCGCGTCCATGAAGCTTTCTTTGCCGCTGTTGGCCTGGAAGAAGGGGGCTCAGCCGATCAGCGACAACCCCATGCCATTTTTGTCCAGCCGGTTGACCCTGATGCTGATGGTGGCTGTCGTCGTCATCGGTATAGCAGCAATTCAGCTCAGTGTCACCGACGTGCGCCGCAAATTGTTGGTCACAGAACAGTACATGATGGAAGGCGATCTCATTCAGTTTGAGACCGTCCTGGCTGCCAAACAAAAAGAAATTGAAAACGGTTTACAGCACGCTTATCTGCGCTTCAAAAAAGAAGGAATCCACACCGATAACTTAAAGGAACTGGTCGTCGCGAGCCACCTCAACTTTATTTCGATCCTCGACGATCAAGACCGGATCGTCGGCGGTGCCAGCCGCATTCTCCGCCGCAGCGAAGGACTTTCAAAAAACGCCGATCTATTCGGTCATCCGGTCAGCAGACCGGACAAATGGCTGCCGACCTACAGGACGCCTGTTCCCTTCGCCTTGCTCGACTACGAGCCGAGCGCCGTTCAACGCGGTGCCCAACTGCGGATGGGTCTGTTGCAGGACGCGCACCTGAACCAGGCCGGAGCGCTCAGCAATTTCGAGCTGCTCGATTGGCGCGAGATGGCGATTTTGGGCATCGACAGGCAGGCAGGATACTTTCAGCCAAAAGCGGCGCTTCGATCACAAGTCGGGCTTGCGATCGTCGCTATTCAGCCTCTGGTGCGCTCGGGCAAAACCTACCGGATCGTCGCCGGCTATCTCATCAACAACAATCCCGAGCTGGTCGATCAGATTTGTTATCTGACGGGCAAACCAGCGATTTCGATCGCCGCCGGTGGCTACCGGATCAGCACCACCCTCGCTGCTAGAGGTGGCTGGGTGCGGTTGCTGGGCCAGAAGATGCCGGGTGCGATCGTGCGCGCCACTCTGGAGCAGGCCGGTCCCTACTGGGGGGTCGAGGAGATTGCCGGAGGCCGTTATGCCTTTGGTGCCGTTCCACTCTACGATCACAGGCTCAAATCCCCGCGCATCGAGGCAGCACCGATCGGTATGCTCGAAATTGGTGTGCCGATGGCCGAGGCGGTCGAAAGCCGGATCAAGCTGAGCACCGACAATATCTACCAGATCGGCGCGCTGGGCCTGGTAACAGTGGTGGTCTTCGGCGGTGCGGTCTTCTATATGATTCGCCGGGGTGAACTGAATAACTGCGACCTGCACCAGTCCAAGGACCTGATCTTGGAGTCGGCGGCAAACGGTATCCTGGGCTTTAACCAGCGGGGCCAGTGTACCTTTGCCAACTCGGCAGCCCTTGAGCTGTTGCGCTGGACAGCCGAAGAATGCATTCTGCAAAAAGATATTCACAGCGTGCTGTCGCTACTGTACTGGAGCGACGAAAAGATCGGCTGCCAGATCGAGCAATTCGACCTCGGGAACACCACCCAGCCCAACTGTTCGTTTACGCGCGGCGATGCCTGGCTACTGAGAGCGGGCGGCAAATCGGTGCCGGTCGAGGTGAAGTTGACCAGAGCCAGCCATCCGAGTAGCCAGGTCAGCCTGGTGCTCACCCTCACCAACCTCGAAGAGCGGCAGCGCGCCGAAAAACAGGGCCGTCTGGCAGCGGTACTGGGCGAGCGCAACCGGATGGCGAGCGAAATTCACGACAATCTGGCCAACATCTTCGCTGGCCTGATGTTGCAGATCAAGTCGATCTTAAGCGCCCTCCAAAAGCCCACGATCGCCGAGGAGCAACGGCGATTAATTAGCGTCGCGACCTTGATTCAAAACACGGCTCAGTACGGCCTGCAGGAGATGCGGCGCTCGCTGTGGCTACTTCGGCCCGACGCCGTTGGTTACTCGGACTTGAGCACCAGTCTGCAGCAGTGCATTGAGCGGTTGTCCGTCGATCAAAGCTTCCACGTCGAATTTCATTGCAGCGGCACCCCTTACTGCCTCGACGATGCCGTTGAAAAAGAACTGCAACTGCTTGGCCAGGAAGCGCTGACCAATGCCTGCAAGCACGCCGCCGCTCAGCGCATTTCGGTCTCGCTCACTTTTGAACCGGACCAGTTGACGATGCGCATTCAAGATGATGGTTGCGGCTTTGATCTCAAAGGCTACAACCATCGACAGCACAGTCCCCAAACCCAGGATGATGTTCACTTTGGTCTGTTCAGTATGTTCAGACGAGCAGAAGAAATCGGTGGGCAACTTGTGATCGACACCGCCGTGGGCCAGGGGACCACGATTACCGTTTGCCTGCCGATAGCGGCATGTGAAGAAACCAGAGGAGTCCTCGATGGAAGCGAATCTTACTAACAGTGCCCCGATCCGGATCATGACCGCCGACGATCAGCCTGTCGTCCGCGCCGGTCTGGTCTGGATGCTCGAACAGGCTCCCGATATGGCAGTCGTCGCCCAGGCGAGCAATGGCCGCGAAGCTTTTGATCTGGCGATGACCCACCGGCCCGATGTGATCTTGATGGACCTGCGGATGCCGGTACTGAGTGGTGTCGATACGATTAAATTAATTCGCAAGCACTGGCCAGAGGCGCGGATCATCATTCTCACCATCTTTGAAGGCAACGACGACTGCATCCGGGGCAAACAGGCCGGGGCGGTCGGCTATCTGCTCAAGGATGCCCCCCAGGAAGAACTGTGGGGAGCGATCCGGGCTGTTCATCAGGGACTGGAGCATATTTCTCCCAAGATTGCCGCCAAGCTCGTCAGCAACGAAGAGACCGGCGAGCTGACAGCGCGAGAAAAAGAAGTTCTGCGCCTGGTGATTGCAGGCAAGAGCAATCAGCAGATTGCGGAGGAACTCAATATTTCTGTGGCAACGGTCAAATTGCACACCGGCACTGCGTATCGCAAGTTGGGCATCAGCGGCGAGAACAAGCGCCTGCAGGCGGCCAACAAAATTCGTCACCTCAATCTTTTTGATCAGCACGAAGTCTTCCAGAATCCCCATTCCGCAATCACCAACTGAGTTTCCCGTATCCGACCCCGAAGGAGCAAATCATGTCCACGCGTGAAAGTCGATCTTCCCTCGTTCACACGGCCATCTTGTGTGCGATGCTCGCTGTCACCCTTCCCCACCTGCCCCAGCACAATTCGTTGTTGCAGAATCTACTGGTTGAACCGGACCCGAGCGATCCCGATCCGATTCCTGAACCTGGTTTCAATCGCGGTCCCTACAGGCCGCCCCAGCTGCAGTTGCATGTCCCTTCAGCCAGCGTACCTGTTTAACTTGAAACACTGACGGTAGTCTCCCCCAACCTCGGCTCGTTGAGGTTTCTCTGGCTGCCTCAGGCAGTCAGTCGCCAGAGGTTTTTATGATTAATCAGTTCATCTTGAAGGTTGCCTCGCGTTGCAACATGCGGTGCAAATATTGTTATGTTTACGAACATCAAGACCAGTCCTGGCGCGATCAGCCGGCTTTGATGTCCGAGACGGTGATGCGCATGGCGGCCCAACGCATCGCCGAACACTGGCAGGGATCTGAGGAGCGTCTGCCGGTGCGGCTCGTGCTGCACGGAGGCGAGCCTTTGTTGTTGGGCAAAGCTAAAATGCGTCGCCTGATTACTATCTTTCGCGAGGTGTTCGATCCACTCGGTATCAACTACACATTCTTGATGCAGTCGAACGGCTTGCTGTTCGATCCGGAGTGGGTCGAACTGTTGCACGAGCTGCGGGTAGGCGTCGGCATCAGTCTGGATGGGCCACGAGCCTTTCACGATCGGCACCGGCTCGATGTGCAGGGTATGGGTACGCACCGGCGCGTCACCGACACCATCGAGCTGTTGCAGGGCACTGCTGCCGGGCAGGCTATCTTTGGCGGCACGATCAGTGTCCTCAACCGCGACTGCCCGCCGGAGGAACTGTACGCCTTTTTGCGAGGACTGGGACTGCAAAAGCTCGGCTTTTTGCTGCCCGATCACAACTTCGAGCATCCGCCAGCCGGCTGGCGGGGTCCAGAGCAGCCGACGGGGTTCGGAGAATACCTGATTCGACTTTTTGACTGCTGGATTCAAGAAGCCGATCCGCAGGTAAGCATCGGTTTTTTTGAGATGCCGATGCGGCTTTTGCGCGGATCGTCCCTGCGCTGGGGCGACGAGTACTGGGGACTTACTCCGGCGATGCTCGCGGTGATCGAAACCGACGGTTCGATCGAGCCGGTGGACTACCTCAAAGTCTGTGCGGCGGGAATTACCAAGACCAGCTTGAACGTCGCCACCGATCCGATCGCGGCCCTGCTCGCCACCTCGATCCTGCAGCCGCTCGTCGAGCGCGAAGCGCACCTGGCCCCTGTCTGCCAGAGCTGTCGCCTCAAATCGGTCTGCGGCGGTGGTCTGCTTGCCCATCGCTACCACCAGGGCCACTTCAGCAACCCGAGTGTCTACTGCCACGACATTCAGCAACTGCTCGATCACATGGCAGCGACAATTACCCTCTTCGAGTTGGCGGCAAGCTGGCAAAAAAAAGCGGACGCCGTTTCCATCGTCAATTAGGCTGGCGGTTCAAAACCTATAATCTCGTGCAGCCGTGCCTGTCTGGGCCGCCTGCTCCCTTGGGTTATCCCAGGGGCGCGGCGGGAGATCTGCACGTTTTGGTTTTTTTACGGGCGGGCCTAACCGTTTTTCCGGGTAGGCGCTAGCTGATTCGCCGATGGTCTTCGCCCCTGGGGTACGACATGCTTGGAGGACAGGACAGATAGCCTGTCTTTCCCATTCGGAGTACCGATTGTTATGACTGCTTCGAGCACCCTATCCAGTATTTCCAGCGAACTGGCTGCCACCGTCGAGCGGGCCAGTCCAGCGGTCGTGGCCGTCAATGCCCGAACGCGGATTGCCGCGAGTGGCATCCACTGGCGCGAGGGGATCGTCGTCACCGCCGAGCACACCCTCAAGCGCGACGAAGAAATTACCGTCAGTTTCGCAGATGGCCGTAGCGGCTCGGCCACCCTCGTTGGCCGCGATCCCGGCAGCGATCTGGCCGTCTTGCGGGTCGCCGATCTGCCGGAGGCGACTACACCCTTCGCTGCCGCCGACAGCCTCAAAGTTGGCCATCTGGTACTCGCCATCGCCCGCCCCGGCGAGGGTGGTCCGAGTGCCAGCCTGGGCACCGTCAGCACGATCAGTGGTCCCTGGCGCACCTGGCGCGGCGGGCAGATCGACAGGCTCATCCGCCTTGACCTCAACTTTTATCCTGGCTTCTCCGGCGGTGCCCTCGTCGATACTGCCGGGCAGATCGTGGGCCTTACCACTGCCGGTCTATCGCGCAGCGCTGTGGTCGCCGTGCCGGTAAGCACGATCGAGCGCACCGTCGATCAACTGCTTGCCACCGGGCGCATCGCCCGTGGCTACCTGGGCATCGGTATGCAGCCGGTGCGCCTGCCGGATGCCCTCAAAGCGCAGCTGAATCTTGCGGGTAACGGCGGTGTGATCGTCGTCAACCTCGAACACGAAGGACCGGCGGAGCGCTCCGGCGTTCTCATCGGCGATGTACTCGTCGCCATCGACGGCACCACGATCGATGACACCGACGACGTGCTCGCGCTATTAAGCCCCGAACGGGTGGGCAAGAGCGTTCCGGTCCAGGCGGTGCGGGGCGGGCAACCGGTTGCACTCACCATCACGATCGGCGAGCGGCCACGGAGGGGAGGATGATCGCCTCCGGCCCGGCTCGCGCTATCTCGACGGATACCGTCCACACCAATGACCAACCGAGCTATCCGGAGGCGGCGTGATCCGGGTGCTCATCGTCGCAGCGGCGGCAGTTGTCAGGGCCGGGCTGGAGAGTGTGATCGCCGCCAGTCCAGCGCTTGCCGTCGCCGGTCGTCCGGTCAGCTTGCTGCAACTGGCCCGGCAACTGGAGGAACTGCTGCCCGACGTGGTGCTCATCGATCTTGAAAGCGAAGCCGACGAGGCGGCCCTCGCCCGCCTGCCGCTGCCGGTCTTTGAACTGGACAAACAAATAGAAGCACCGCCTCTGGTCGTGCTCGTCGAGGAAGCAACCGGCAACTGGACAGCGGAGGCGCTGCGCGCCGGGGTGCGATCGATCCTGCCGCGCACGGCGACCGCCACCGAAATCGTTGCCGCTGTCGAAGCCGCCGCTAACCGCCTCGTCACGATTCATCCCGACTTGATCGAGTCTTTGATCGCCTCGCTGCCGGAAGCCCGCTCCACCCAGGCAAGCCCCCCCGCCGATCAGCCGCTCACCCCCCGCGAAGCGGAAGTGCTGGCGATGCTCGCCGAGGGTCTGGGCAACAAGACGATCGCGAAGCGGCTCACCATCTCAGAGCACACCGTCAAATTTCACATCAGCTCGATCTTTGGCAAGCTGGGTGCCACCAGCCGCACCGAAGCTGTCACCCTGGGCGTCCGTCAGGGTCTGATCTTGCTTTAATCGCCTTCCTGGGCGATCAGGCGCTTGCAAAAATGCACCGTCCGCTCCACCTCCTGATAGCCCAGCCGCTCGTGCGCCCGCAGGCTCACCAGATTCTCGATCTCCGCGTCAGAGGCCATCTCGCTGCAGCCTTGAGCCCGCGCCCACGCTTCCGCCGCCGCCACCAGTGCCCGGCCCATACCCCGATTGCGCACGTCCGCATCGACGTACCAGCCCTCCAGATAACCGACGTTCGCGCTCTCACAACCGGGGGCTGAGGCGCGCACCGAGAGTTCTACAAAACCAGCCAATCCCCCGTTGGAGCGCGGGTAGACCAGCACCGTCATCGCCCACGGCTCGATGCCGCCTGCAAAATACCGTTCGATCTCGCGGGCGTGTTCGCCGCCCACTTCCTCCGGCCAGAGTTCTGAGCGCATCCGCAGCCATTCCGCAGCGTCCCCAGGCTGCGCAGGCCGTACCGGCGGAACGGCGAAGGGCGGGTCTGGCACTTTGAGCGCACCAATTTGATCGCCTTCTATTTTCAGGCAAATGGAGGACGCGCTTCGCAAAATGCAACTATGATGAGAATGGTTTTCAGTTTTGTTTTCGCTTAGAATAAATAGACCGCCTGGGGAGGTTGCCTGCGTTGTTCGCCGTGATTCTCAGCCTGCTGGCTCTCGCTGCCACCTTGATTGGGGGGGCAGTGGTGCTGCGCTTTCGGCAATTGCCGCCGGAGCTACTGGCTTTTAGTGCCGGGACGCTGCTTACGATTCTTGGCCTCGATCTGTTGCCTTACAGTCTGCAGGTCTGCGGTCCGCTCGCCCTGCTCGCCTGTGGGCTCAGCTACGGTGGGCTGTGGTGGTGGCAGCGCTCTGGGCGGATCGGCGGACACTCCCACGGCCCTGAAGCCCTCGAAAGCCACCCATCGACCGAATCGGCGCTGGTCGGGGCGGTGGCTTTGATCGTCCATAAGCTGCTGGACGGGGCGATCCTGGGCATCGGCTTGAGCACCGGCTCTGCCATCGCTGCGGGCATCGGTCTGGCGGTGGTGCTCCACAGTTTTTGCGACGGGATCAACACGGTCGTTCTCGTGCTGCGGGCCCGCGCCGATCGCCATCTGGCCGCACTGTTTCTTGTCACCAACGCCGTTGCACCGCTCGTTGCGGCCCTGGGCATCGGTGGCCTCCACTTTGCGCCGGCGGTACTGGGCTGGCTCATCAGCGCTGTGAGCGGCACGTTTTTGTTTATCGTCCTGCACGATCTTCTGCCGGCGGCGCTGCAATCGCAGTCCGATTTTTCGATCGCCGCCGACGGCAAGGTGGTCCTCTTCTCCAGCCGGGCTGTGAGTCTGGCCGCCGGCCTCAGTGCCGGGGTGCTCTTGACCTGGGCGTTGAATGGGCTACTGAGCCAGTAGTACAGTAGTCCTGATGAAAAGTCTGCTTTCGTTGCTGGCGGGCGTATTTTTCCTGGCTATCCAGGTTCAAGCCCAGCCCTGCCGCCCCCAGCGGGTGACTCGCTTTCCGGTGCCGCCCCTCGATGAAGCATCCGGTCTGGTGCGCGCCGGCGGCAACTTCTGGTGGACCCACAACGATTCTGGCGACGGGCCATTCTTGTACGCCATAGACGATGCCGGTAAGTTGCTGGGCAAAGTGAGCGTTGCGGGTGCCACCAACGTCGATTGGGAGGATCTGGCGGCGGGCCGCTGCCCGGACAACGGTGGCCGCTGCCTCTACATCGGCGATGTCGGCAACAACAGCCTCAAGCGCCAGGACCTGGCTATCTACGTCGTGCGCGAGCCGGCTCCGACGGCGACGAGCGCGGAAGTGCTGCTGAAGTTGCCGGTGCGCTTTACAGATAAGCCCGCCAACACCGAAGCCCTCGTCTACGACGATGAGGGACGGCAGTTGCTGCTTGTCACCAAGGACTACTCTGGCCTGGGCCGGGTGTTTACCCGCAGCCTCGATCCCCAGCAGGCCAACCTGCAACCGGTGGCGGTTTTAGACCTCAGCAAGCGCGAGATCGCAGACAACCTGATTACCGGAGCGGCCCTCAGCCCCGATGGCCGCCAGTTCATGCTGCGCACGTATCTGACGGCCTTTCGCTGGCAGCGCCAGAGCGGCGAGGACTGGCATAAACTCTTCGAGCGCCAGCCCGTGGCGATTCCCCTCGAGCGCGAGCCCCAGGGCGAGGCGATTGCCCTGCCGACGAATGGGCCGGACTTTTATACCACCAGCGAGGAGCAGCCGGTTCTGTGGCACTACGTCTGCCAGCCCTAGGTGTTCAGGGCAAACATTTCTCCTGTAGATAGATGCCGGAGCCCATGGGTCCAGGGACAATGCGGGCAGTGATGCGCTTTACTAAAACGATGAAGACTCCACTGCTTGCTGCCGGTGTTGCACTGCTCGTGCTGGGGGGAGCTGCCCAGCCGCTTCGAGTTCGGGCCGAAACCTGCACCCCCCTTGAAGTCGTCGGCGCTGAGACCGGCAATACCGAGGGTGCAAAGCTCACCCGAGGCGACACCCGCGTCAAAAAATCGATCTCACCGGCGGGCACTTTTGTGACCGCCAACAACTGGAACACCGACTTTACCGTTCCGAGCGACTCTGCCTTCAATCGCTATGTGGCGACCGTCGTGCCCGACAGCGACGGCCAGTACGATATCCGCTTCGCCCTCAAGTACAGCGACCAGACCAGCGAGAAGTTCTTTGACAGGACGGGCGTCTCCCTCGGCAAAGGCAAACGCTACAGCTACGACGCCAAGCCGCGCGGCCTCAAAGACCAGCCCTATCAGGTCAACTTCTCCTTCGGCGGCCCGGTCTCGATCGGCAAGAGCTACACCGTGACGGTCCTCGGCTGCAAGTAGCCCTGGCCCTCAGTGCAAAAAGTGGCGAAGGCCGGTAAAGACCATCGCCACGCCCAGCTCGTCGCAGGCGCGGATCGAGTCGTCGTCCCGCAGGCTGCCCCCCGGCTGGACAATCGCCCGGATACCGGCGGCGGCGGCAGTGCGCACGGTGTCGTCGAACGGGAAGAAGCCATCGCTTGCCAGCACTGCTCCTTTTGCTTTTTCGGCGGCCTGCTCAAGGGCAAGCCGGGCGGAGCCGACCCGGTTCATCTGACCGGCTCCGATGCCCAGGGTGCAGTGGCGGTGGGCGACGACGATCGCGTTGGACTTGACGTGCTTGCAGACTTTCCAGGCAAACAGCAGTTCAGCCAGTGTCTCTGGGTCGGGTTGCTGCCGGGTTACTGCCTTCCAGTCTGCGGTCGTCTGTACGGGTGGATCGGGCTGCTGGACTAAAAAACCGCCGCTGATGGGCTTGATGTCGAAGACCGGTGCGGCGCTTAGATCTGCAAGCTCCAGAAGCCGCAGATTTTTTTTTGCCGCGAGCACGGCGAGGGCTTCCGGCTCGAAGGCCGGGGCGACGATGCACTCCAGAAACGTCTGGCTCAACTGCTCGGCGGTCGCTGCGTCGCAGGGGCGGTTGAGGGCGACGATGCCACCGAAGGCGGAGACGCTGTCGGCCTCGAAGGCCCGCCGGTAAGCGTCGGATAGCGTCTGGGCGGCAGCGACGCCGCAGGGATTGGTGTGCTTGATGATCACTGCTGCCGGTGCGTCCGTAAATTCGGCCACCAGCCGCCGACTCGCCTCAAGGTCGATCAGGTTGTTGAAGCTGAGCGCCTTGCCCTGGAGGATGCGGCCCGTGCTCCAGCCGGTGGGCGTCGTTCCAGATTGGTACCAGGCTGCCGCCTGATGCGGGTTCTCGCCGTAGCGCAGAGGCTGCACCTGCTGCAGATCGAGGTGCAACCGGGCCGGGAGCACCTGAGGCGTCTGGACCGGCTGGGAGGCAAACCAGTCCGCGATTGCCCGATCGTAGCCGGCGGTGCGCTCGAAGGCGGCGGCGGCACAGGCGGTCCGAAAAGGCAGGGTGGTCACACCGCCGTTGCGCCGCAGCTCGGCGAGGCAGCTCTCGTACTGGGCCGGTGCCACCAGAACGGTGACGAAGGCGCAGTTTTTGGCGGCGGCGCGCACCATCGTTGGTCCCCCGACATCGATCTGCTCGATGCGCGGATCGTCCTCAAAAGGATAAAGGTTGACCACCACCAGATCGATAGGTTCGATCTGCTGGGCCTGCAGATCCTGGCGGTCGCTTTCTTGATCGCGGCGGGCGAGGATGCCGCCGTGGATCTTGGGATGCAGCGTCTTTACCCGCCCGCCCAGCATCTCCGGCGCGCCGGTGTAATCGCTCACCTCCCGCACCGGCACCCCCGCTTCCCCCAGGGCGCGGGCGGTGCCGCCGGAACTGACAAGCTCAAAGCGAAATTCGGCGACCAGGGCGCGGGCAAATTCGACGAGGCCCGTCTTGTTGGAGACGCTGAGCAGAGCGGTGGGCATCAAATTTCTCAAAGCGGCGGACCAGGCAATTGTGCCACAACCGTTGCAGCGGGCGGCGGGCTCGGCAATAATGACCTCACGTCGTCCGTGCGCTCTTTACTATGTGCATTCACTACATCGAAGCTGAGATCGCCGTGGACACCAGCCGCGAACTGGTGGGCCAGATCGAGCAGGCGCTGCGCCCCCAGGGCGAACCGCTCCGCTGGGCGATCGTCGAAGCCTCTGGCTCGCCGGAGGCACCGGTGCGCGTCGAGGCGGTAGTCGTCCGCGAGTGAGGCCGCTCACCGTTGTCCTGCTGGTGCCGACCGGGGTCGGAGCGGCGATTGGCGGCTACGCCGGGGACGCAATTCCTGTCGCCAGACTCCTGGCCGGGGTAGCCGACCGGCTTGTGACCCATCCGAACGTCTTAAACGGCGCGCTTTTAAGCTGGCCTCTGCCCAACGCCCTCTACGTCGAGGGCTACGCCCTCGATCGCTGGTGCCGGGGCGAGTGGGCGCTGCGGCCTGTCCACCGCAACCGCGTCGGCGTCCTGCTCGATGCCGCGTTAAGTGACAGCCAGCGCCTGCAGCACCTCCAGGCGATCGAGGCGGCCCGCTTTACCCTGGGCGTCGATATCCTGGGCCACTGCACCAGCGAAGGGGCTTTGGGCATCCTGGTTCATCCAGGTTCCACCGGCACCGCCTGGGGAACGATCGCCCATCCGGATCGGCTGTTGCGCGCCGCCGAGCGGCTGGTGGCGGCTGGCGCAGACGCAATCGCTATCGTCAGCCGCTGCCCGGAAGTGGACGACAGCGCCTATCTGGGTGGCCGGGGCGTGGACCCAATCGGAGGGGTCGAAGCGCTCGTGAGCCATCTGGTGGTGCGCCACCTGGGGCGACCGGCGGCCCACGCACCTGCCTTCGACTACGCGGCGGAACCCCAGCCGGTCCATCCGCGCGTCGCTGCCGAGGCGCTGGGACCGACGTTTTTACCCTGTGTGCTCGCCGGGCTTTCTACGGCCCCGCGCTACGTGAGGGCAGACGCCGCCCACCCGTCGGATCTGCTCCCCACGCAGGTAGATGCGATCGTCGCCCCGGTCGGTTGCTCAGGCGGTCCGGGATTGCTCGCTCTGATGGCCCAGACAACCCCGCCGGTATTGCTCGCTGTCGAAGAAAATCTCTGCCGCCTGGATGTTACCCCCGAACGGCTCGGGCTCAAGGCCCGGCGCGTGCGCTCGTATCTGGAGGCGTGCGGCTGGCTGGTCGCTCTCAAGCAGGGTGTGGCTCTGGCGGAGGGAACGGTCTGCGCAATCAAACCGGACCCGCACCAGGACTGCTGAACAAATTTAACGCTCGCCGCTGCGACCGGGGTTGCGGGCCGGGTCGCCGGAGAGAAAGCCAAAGGCAAACAAACCGACGAACAACAGCACCACGATCGTGACAACCCACTTAAGAATTTCCATTCTTGAGGATCCCGAAGTATTTCTTAAACAATAATAGAGCACCGCTTCAAATTTGGAGATATTCCCGAATGCCTTCGCTGAGGCTGGTGAGGGCAGCCGGTGGCCCCTCCGCGAACGGGTTTTGCTCGGTGATGTTGTCCTCCTGCAGCATCACGAGTTGGTCCGATGTGATCGGCAACAGCTGCGGAGCGATCGCACTGCCGATCGCGACCGCCGGTCTGACAAACGCGAGTGGAATCGAGACGAAGGGCTTGTTGACCCGCAGGTAGGCGGCGAGAATTTCGAGGATCCGCCGCAGGCTCAGCTGTTCAGGGCCGCCCAGTTCCAGCGTGCGGTTATCCAGGGTATCGCTGGTCACACAGCGGACGATGAACCGGGCCAGATCTTTTACCCATAGAGGCTGCAGGCGGTTGGTGCCGGGGCCAATTACCGGAATCACCGGCGGTGTGCGCACCAGGTCGTTGGCGAGCAGGTTGATAAATTCGTCGCCCGGACCAAAGACGACCGAGGGGCGCAGGACGATCCAGGCAAGGCCCGAGGCGCGCACCAGTTCTTCGGTAGCCCACTTGGTCTGGTGGTAGCGGGCCGGGGCGGTGGGCCGGGCCCCGATGGCTGAGATGTAGACGAATTTGCCCACGCCTGCTTTTTGGGCGGCAGCGAGCAGGTTGCGGGTGCCGTCGGTGTGAACGCGCTCGAAGGTGACGGCGGGGGGCTGCTCGCGGATGATGCCCACCAGGTGAATCACCTGTTCGACGCCCTGGGTAGCCCGCTCCAGCGCTGGCGGATCTTCCAGGCTGCCGGCCACGATCTCGACATCGAGCTTTTTGAGCGCCGCTGTGTCTGCCCCCGGACGCACCAGGGCACGCACGGGCAGGTTGCTCTCGCGCAGGGCGCGGGCGGTGTGGGAGCCGATAAAACCAGTGGCACCGGTCAGCAGAATCATGCCTTCACGATGCCACAGCTAGCAATCTTCAAGACCACTGCCGCGCAAAAAGATCGCGATCACCGTGCGCTTCCAGAGAGCAAACTGCTCGGGATCATCGAGAATTTCGGAGAAAAAGCTCTGGAGGTACTGCATCTGGGAGAAGTACGAGAAGCACAGCACCATGCTCGAAATCACCATCCGGCTCATGTCGATATCGGCGCGCAGGCGGCCCTGCTTTTGAGCTGCCTCGAAGTAGGCGACCACCTCTTCAAATGTCTGGCGGCGAAAACCGAGGTTGCTCAACTGGTTGGGCTCGCTCAGGACCTCCCAGCTGATGAGCCGCACGTAGACGCGGTGGGTGGCAAGAAAATCAAAGTAGCTGTTGAGCAGGCGCTTGAAAGTCTCCGCAGGTGAAAGATCGGCGTGCAGCAGATGGCGGCTCAGCTCGATCATCGGTTTGAGGTGCTTTTCGAGCACCGCCCGGTAGAGCCCTTCTTTGCTGTTGTAGTGGTAGTAGATCATCCGCTTGTTGATCTCAGCGGCGCGGGCGATCTCATCGACGCGGGTACCGACGAAACCGAACTTGGCAAAAAACTGCTCCGCTGTCTCCAGAATGCGCTGGGCAGAACCGCTACCAGAATTTTCAGTATTGGAATCCGTGCTATCGTTCATCGTTGCGCGCATTGCAAGCCGCAGGGCTGAGTGTCGTTGCAAACAGTGTTGCACAAAACACCGGCAGTAACGGTTGTTTTGGTGCGAAAGGCCGATTCTGGGCGGTTGGACTACGATCGAGAAGCGGACGTTGACGCAGCAAAAACGATTGAATGGCACAACTTGCAGATCTGGCGGCGGAGACGCGCGGGCTACTGGGCTGGCCCCGGCTGTGTGCGCACCTGGCTACCTTTGCCCAGACGAAGGCGGCCCGGCGCGCCTGTGAGGAGCTGTTGCCCTTTTTAAAAATAAGCGAAGCCGAGTTGTGGCTGGAGCGCACCGCCGAGGCGATCGATCTGAGCGAGACGCTGCCGGGGGGCCTCAGCTTCGAGGGCGTCCACGATATTGCCGGTGACATCGATCGCGCCGAGCGGGGGGGCATGTTGAGCGGTGAGCGGTTGCTGGCCCTCGCCTCCACCCTCGCTACTGCCCGCCGGTTGCGCCGCACGATCGACGATCGGGCTGAACGGGTACTGCAACTGGCTTTGCTCGTGGGCGATCTGCGCACCTTTCCTGAAATTGAGCAGGAGATCTACCGCTGTATCGATGACACAGGCGAGGTGGCCGACCGGGCAAGCGAAAAGCTCGGTAACCTGCGCTCCGCCCACAAGCGCCTGCGCAGCGAGATCCAGCGCGATTTGCTGCAGCTTTTGCAGCGGCGGGCCAGTGCCTTTCAAGAACAGCTCATCACCCAGCGCGGCGAGCGCTTCGTGCTGCCACTCAAAGTCACCCACCGCGACTCGGTGTCGGGCATCGTCCACGACTCCTCCGCCAGTGGCCAGACGCTCTACATCGAACCGATGGCCGTCGTCGAGACCACCAACCGCCTCATCGAAGGGATGCGCGCCGAGCAGGTCGAGGTCGAACGCATTTTGCTCGCGCTTTCTGCCCGCGTCGGTGAATCGGCCCCGGAGCTTGCTCACCTCCATCAGGTGCTCACCGAGCTGGATCTGGCCGCGACCCGCGCCCGCTACGCCCTCTGGCTTAAAGCAGTGCGCCCGAATCTGGGCGCAGATAATTGCGAGCTTGCCGGTGTGCGCCATCCGCTACTGGTCTGGCAGGAGCGCCACGAGCAGGGGGTGCCGGTGGTGCCCGTCGATCTGCCAATTCCAGGCAGCGTGCGGGCAGTGGTGATCACCGGTCCCAATACCGGCGGCAAGACCGTTACCCTCAAGACCCTGGGACTGGCGGTGCTGATGGCCCAGGCGGGACTATTCGTACCGGCCCGCGATCCGGCGGCCCTGCCCTGGTTCGATTCGATCCTCGCCGACATCGGCGACGAGCAATCGATTGAGCAAAATCTTTCGACCTTCTCGGGCCACATCCGCCGGATCGTGCGCATCTTAGAAGCGATGGACGCAGGTTCGCTGGTGCTCCTCGACGAGGTGGGTGCCGGCACCGATCCGCAAGAAGGAGCCGCCCTCGCCCGCGCCCTGCTTGTCGAACTGGCGGCGCGGGTGCGTCTGGTGCTTGCCACCACCCACTACGGCGAATTGAAGGCGCTCAAGTACACCCACGCGCACTTCGAGAACGCTTCGGTCGAATTCGATCTGGCGAGCCTCGCTCCCACCTACCGCCTGCTCTGGGGCATTCCTGGCCGCTCGAACGCCCTTACGATCGCTGCCCGCCTGGGCCTCGATCTGCAGGTTATCGACGCGGCCCAGTCGAGCCTGAGCGAGAGTGACATCGAACTCGATCAGGTGATCGCCGCCCTGCAGCGACAGGTGCAGGACCAGCAGGTGCAGGTCGATTCCGCTACTCGTCTGCGCGCCGAACTCGAGCGCCAACAGTCGGATCTGATCCGTCAGCAAGCGGCCCTCGACCAGCGCGAGGTGCAGTTGCGCGAGCGCCAGGACCGGCAGGTGGCCGAGATCGTCTCCCAGGCCCGCTCCGAAGTGGCACGGGTGATTCGCGAGTTGCAGCGCGGCAATGCCACCGCTCAGCAGGCCCAGCAGGCGAGTGCTGCCCTCCAGGACATTGCTGAAAATTACCAGAGCAAACCGCCCGAGCCGCCCGCCGCTTACCGGCCCCAGCTGGGCGATCGGGTCGAGATTCTTTCTCTAGGTCAGAGCGGGGAAGTTGTGAGCCTCCAGGACGACGGCCAGGTGGTGCGCGTGCAGGTGGGCGTGCTCAAGCTCACCGTTCCTGTAAGCCAGTTGCGTCCTCCCGGCAGCCCCCGCCCCAAGCTCCCTGCCCGTTCTCAACCTGTCGAGCCGCCCCGTCCCCCTGCCCCTGCCAACCCTGAACCCCTGGTGCGCACCGAAGCCCAGACCATCGACCTGCGCGGACGGCGCGTCGCCGAGGCGGAAGCGCTGCTGGAGCCGGAACTGAACCGCCAGCGCGGACCTCTCTGGATCATCCACGGTCACGGCACCGGCAAACTACGCGACGGCGTCCACGAAATTCTGGGGCGTCACCCGCGCGTTGCCCGCTTCGAGTTCGCTGATCGCGCCGACGGCGGCAACGGCGTCACCGTCGCCTTCTTAAAGTAGCGCCCCCTTGGCTTGGCTTACCGAAAGCGCTATAACCAAAAAGGTATCCGGTTTGCCGATGTGGCGCAGTGGTAGCGCATTCGATTCGTAATCGAACGGTCGCGAGTTCGAATCTCGCCATCGGCTTTACAAGTAGCGCCAGAAAGCTCTTTCCGGTATCACGGTGTGCAATCTGCTCCTGAGCCTTTGATTGGTACAGTAGGTTGTCACCCCAACTGGCATATAGTCTTCCTTGAAGTAAAGCCATCACTTACGGGAACCTTAAGAGCCAGGGCTTTTTCGTTCTCCGCAAGATTGGTTATGCTTAACTCGTTAACCTATCTGGCGCAGAGTCCACTCTAGAAGGGTACTCTGCACATTCTCAACTGAGAAAAAAACCTACTGACCTTATGATTTATACTGTTGATGGTGGTCTTGGTGAAGCTGCGGCTACAGCTTGGTTTCAGCAAATCGACGCTCCAGAATGAAAAAGCCCTGCCTTAAGAGCTTACATAAATTCGATGAAATTGCTTCTCTATCCTTACCTTATTTAGCAGGTACTCCTTATGTGAAGGAGAGAGCATGTATAAGCACCCCCTGTGTTATCACTAAAGAGTTGAGTATTTCTTGAACATGGGCCAAAAGCTAATTCTTCGTGTCAAACATATAAACCGACTTGCTGTACATGAGGGTTTTACTCGCAAAAGCCCAAATGCTGGAGGGGGTCGAATCGAGCATGTTCGATTGCTTGACGACAACTACAGACTTACAAATGAGACGGTTGACGTTGATGCTTCAAATCTTGAAGTCCTATCTCCCCAACCGTACGAATCCCAACCTGATAAGCGGCAGTTGCCGGAGCAGAAGCCATTTTCCAGCGCTGTAGAACCTTCCACCGGAAGGTTGACACTTCTAGCAGAGTGGGGCGGCAGTCTTGACTTCCTTCGCGACGAACCGGATCTGTACAGCCTGGAAGATGGGGAAGCCCTCCATGGTGAGTAAAGGGGATATCGTTCTCGTACCTTTCCCCTTCACCGACTTGAGCCAGACAAAAGTGCGACCGGCAGTGACACTCTGGAGCGACGTTGCAGGGGCTGACGTTCTGCTCTGTTTCATAACCTCCCAGCCTGGTGATCCTCTAGCCTTTGAACTATTGCTCGATCCACAAGATTCAGAGTTTCCTCTTACTGGTCTGCAGGTACGTTCGCGGCTGCGAGTAACGCGCATGGCGACAATTGAGCGCCGCCTGCTACGCCGCCGGTTGGGCAAGTTGGGAGAACAGATGTTGCAAAGACTGGATGCTAGCCTAAAGCAGGCTTTGCAACTGTCTTAAACGTACTAAAAGCATTACTATTAATTACTCAGCATCAAGACCCAGTTGGCGCAGGCGCTCCGCTAAGCGGTCAGCCCGTTCTCGTTCTCGCTCTGCCCGTTCTCGCTCTTGTTCGGCTCTAGCGGCAATCTCGCTATAACTTTCAAAGCGCGCACCGTCCGGTCGCCAGAGTTGTAGTTCTTCCCCGCTCAACTCGAAGCGCACCCCTAGGCGCGGGCTGACCCAGCCCATCATCTCCACCGCTTCGAGATTCTCGCCACGGCGGAGGTAGCCGTTGAGCGTCCCTTCGTCCGGATCATAGACGTAGTACTCCTCGATGCCGTAGCGCTGATAGAAAGCAAACTTGCGCGTGATCTCAGCCACCCGGTTACCGGGGGAGAGCACCTCGAAGACGACCTGGGGAGCGATTCCGCCCTCCTCCCACTGCCGGTAGCTGCCTCGATCGCCTTTGGGACGACCGAAGGCGACCAGGACATCGGGACCGATGCGGGTCTTGTTGTCGCCCTCGATCGGATACCACAGCAGGTCACCAGCAACGAACACATTCGGATCGGCAGCGAGGAGCCATTCCAGCCCTTCTTTGATATAGACAATCAGGCGGAACTGCTTTGTGTTGTCGGACATGGGCATGCCATCCGAGTCAGGGTAGTGAACCGCCTGTGTGTAGAGGACCATGCTGCGCTGTTAAGCCTATGTACCATCGATGATAACAACCACTCAGCATCAATCTTGTCGAAAGGCATTACGCTCTTCCCGCTGCGATTCGTAACCGAACGGTCGCAAGTCGTAATTCCGGGTTCGGGTTCCCTGCGATTGTGCTCGATGGTCCAAACGTCTTCTACCTGCACCCTCTCTGGCTTAGCGAGTGCAACAACTATTTGGCGAGCACGTCAAAATGGATCCGACAGAGCGTTCACAAGACAGGGGAGATAAAAGATATGGGCGGACAGGAGTTAGCGGCAACTGCCAGAGCAATGGTTGCTCCCGGCAAAGGGCTTCTGGCAGCAGACGAAAGTTACGACACGGCAAACCGGCGCTTTGAGAAGCTGGGCATTGCGACGACTGCTGAGATGCGGCGGGCCTACCGCGAAATGCTCTTTACGACCCCCAGCATCGGTGACTTTCTCAGCGGCGTGATTTTATTCGATGAGACGATTCGCCAATCGACAAAAGACGGTACGCCCTTTATCAAAGTTCTGCAGGACGCCGGTATCATTCCGGGCATCAAGCTGGACGCGGGGGCAAAGCCGCTCGCCAAAGCGCCGAGTGAACTGGTGAGCGAAGGTCTCGATGGCCTGCGCGACCGCATCGCTGAGTACTACAAGCTGGGTGCCCGCTTCGCCAAGTGGCGGGGGGTGATCACGATCGGCGACGGCATTCCGTCCAACCGCTGCATCAAGACCAACGCCCACGCCCTCGCCCGCTACGCCGCCCTCTGTCAAGAAGGCGGCCTGGTTCCGATCATCGAGCCGGAGGTTTTGATCGACGGCGATCACACCCTCGAGCGCAGCTACGCTGTCCACCACGAAGTGCTCAAGGCGGTATTCGACGAACTCTACATCCAGGGCATCGAGCCGGAGCAGATGATTCTCAAACCGAGTATGGTCCTACCCGGCAAAAAAAGCCCCCAGCAGGCGAGCGTCGAGGAGGTGGCGCGCTTTACGGTAAAGTGCCTCAAGGAGCGCGTTCCGGCTGCCGTTCCTGGCTGCGCCTTTCTCTCCGGTGGCCAGAGCGACGAGGACGCCACCGCTCATCTCAATGCCATGAATGCGCTGTTTAAAGATGAGCTGCCGTGGCGGCTGACCTTTTCCTACAGCCGCGCCCTTCAGCAAACCGCCATGCAGATCTGGAACGGACGGGAAGAAAACGTCGCGGCGGCGCAAAAAGAACTGTACCGTCGCGCCAGGCTCAACAGCGCCGCCTCCCTGGGGCAGTATCGGCCTGAAACGGAAAAAGCCACTGCTGTGTAAACTCTCCCGCTGTCGGGCCGCCCTCAGCTCAGGCTGCAGGGCGGCTTGAAAGTCGGCTAGGCTGCGAAGTCTTCCTTGCTCGACTTGGTGAGCAGCTCGCTCAGCTTTTCGAGCTTCTCGCTGGTGCTCGAATCGATCTTGGCGGCAACCTTCTTGGTTTCCTTGCCGAGTCGGGCCAGCAGCTTGCCGACGGCCTTGCCATCGACTTCATCCGATTTGAGGATGCCCTCGAGCTTCTCAAGATCGGCAGCAATCGGCTCATAGTCTGGGCCGGCCTCAGCTAGATCCTTGCGCCAGGCTTCGATATTGCGCGTGGCCTTACCGACTGTAAGGGAAGTGATTTTCTCCTGGAATGCAGCGAGCGTGGTGTCGAGTTTTGTAGACATAGTGCTTACTCTCATAAACAACATGGGCAGCGGGCAAATCCGGCAGATGGAGGCTGGCGATGTTCCCTTCTGCCCGTCCCACCGTCTCCCCAGCTAAGGGCGCATTCGCTGTATCCGAGGTCAGAAGTCTACTTTCTATCTTTGTGGGGACGTTTTTTAGAGGGATATGGGTGGACCGGCAGGCAAAAAGCCGAGCCGAAGTTTATGGCCGTGTTCCTGGGCCAAACTCGCCTTTGCTCACCAGCACCACCCGACCGCCGACGCGAATGGCTGTCAGTTGCCCATCCTGCAGGTCGTACTGGAGGTTGAGAAAACTTGGACGACCCATCTCGACGCCCTGCTCGACGAGGTAAGAGCAGGTACCGTGGACGAGAGGATCTTCCAGTGCCAGGTAACCAGCTAGAGCGGTGACGGCTGAACCGGTGGCAGGATCCTCCAGCACACCGACGCTGGGGGCAAACATGCGCGCCCGCAGGTAATCGGCCCGCTCCGGGTCCGCTCCGACGACAAAAGCAAAGATCATCGAGGCCCAGGCACCGCCCAGCACCCGTTGCCACTGGGTCAGCTCGAGGCGGATGCGACCGAGGGCGTCCAGGTTCGTGATCGGCACAAACAAAAACGGAACGCCGCAGGAGATTGCCCGTGCGGGAGCGGCAATTGCCCTCGTCTCCAGCGAAAGCACAGCGGCAAGATCGGCGGCGGCGGGCGGCTCGGGACCATACTCGGGCATCTGAGCCGCACTGAGCGTACAGCTTACAGGCTGACTGTTCCGGGCTTCGACAGTTACCGGCACCGGCCCGACCCCTTCTTCAAAAACAATTTCTGTCCGTTCGCCTGTCAGGGAAATGTCGCCGATGGCAGCCAGAACAAAGGCGGTTCCGACAGTAGGATGTCCAGCGAAGGGCAACTCGACCTGGGGAGTGAAGATGCGCAGGCGGCGGGTGCCTCCCTGTTCGGGCGGCAGAACAAAGACCGTCTCAGAGAGATTGAACTCGCGGGCGATGTGCTGCATCTGCTCTGGATCGATGGCGCGGGCATCGGGAAAGACAGCCAAAGGGTTGCCCCCAAAGATCTGATCGGTGAAGACGTCGGCGGTGTAGTAGCGGTACGGCATAGACAAAACGAAACGATAAGATTAGATGAAGTTGAGCGACGCTTATTGTAAAAATATATAATATAAGCTTGCTTTTCTAGGTTGGCTTTTGCCCTCCAGTCAAGAGAAGTGCAACCGAAGCAATTACTCCTTTATGAGGCAAAGAAACCCCAGCCTTAAATTTAGGTACATATTTTTTGCGATCCTGTGTCATGATCTGCTCCTTCTGAGGTTAGTGTAGCGGAGCAGGAACATAACTTAGCGGGCTGTCTAGCTTTCCAGGTCCACCTCCCTCATGAACAGCTGTCCAACTTAGACGTGAGCCAGCTCTACTTATGTCTTTAGATAAAATTTGGCCCTACCTATTTACATAGGTGAAGGCTAGATCACCCACCTAAGATCAAGGTCTTACAACCTTAATCGGTTCGCTGTAAAACCTTAGCCTGCCACTTGCAGCAAGGTTCTGACTTGCTAGCACAAGTCTAATTTGCACTTTCTCAAACATTGAGGGGACTACTTACATGACTTACGCAGATCAGTCGGGACGCGTCGCCGGTGTTCCCGCCGCACCTACCACTACCGAGGTTATTGAGTATCACGACCGGGTACGCTGGGGTCCAGTTCTGGCTGGCCTGGTTGTTGCACTTGGTACGCAACTCGTATTGAGTTCACTGGGTGCTGCCTTCGGCCTGAATGCGATTGCCAACTCCGGTGCACCGCGTTCAGATGCTGGTGATGTCGGGAGCGCCGTCGGTCTCTGGAGCATTATCTCGCTGTTTGCCTCGCTGTTCGTGGGCGGCTGGGTAACTGCCCGTACGAGTGGTCCAATCACTCGCAATGGTTCGCTGTTCAACGGTGCTATCTTGTGGGCAACGACCCTGTCACTCGGTGCCTACTTACTGGCGAGCGGCGTCTCTGGTGCCCTGGGCGTGCTCGGCTCCAACCCTCAGTTGACCGGCCAGGCCCAGAATAATGTGCCGGCTGGCGTACAAGCTCCGACAGCGGAGCAGACCCGCAACGTCGCTGGTAACGCTGCAAAAGGCAGTTTGTCCTTCGCTGTCGGCTCGCTTCTGGGTCTGGCTGCTGCCCTGAGCGGTGCCTATGTAGGTGCCAAGCGCCGAATGATCGAAGAAGTATAACCTGCCTCGTTCATTAGATTATCTTGGATTTCACAACTCTGAAAGCGCCCCTCGCCTGGGCGTTTTTTGTGGCCTCTCCGGCTTTTTTTGGTCTTGACCCGTAAAACTGGACCACGGGAAACGCCGACAGGCGCACAGGCTTCCTGCACAAGCTCTCGACACAGCTCCTCCGCAAGAACCACCCCATTCGGGGGGCAGGCCAAGTGGTGGTGGTCGAGGACTTGTGTGTGAAGGGGTTGGGACGGACCCCCCCATTCGGGAGGCAGGCCGCTTGGCCAAATCGTTCCACGATGCAGGCTTTGGCAAGTTCCTGGCGATGCTTGAGGCGAAGGCTTTCACGTACGGACGGGAAGTGCTCAAAGTCGGCAGGTACTTCGCTTCTTCTCAAATCTGTTCTACTTGTGGGCACAAGGACGGACCGGAGCTGCTATGGGTGCGGCAGTGGACCTGTCCCCAGTGTCATAGCGAGCACGATAGGGACGAGAATGCAGCGAAGAACATCCTCGCCCAGGGACTCGGGGAGAGGTTAGGGCACCCTCCCGCATCCGCCACTGCGGAGAAGGAACCCGGATAAACGCCTGGGTCGCCAGCGTAAGACCACTCGCAAGGGGGCAGCAGGCAGTGAAGCAGGAACCCGCCGGTCGGGGAGACAGCAATGTCTTGCTGAGAAGGAATCTCCGTCCTTCTAGGACGGGGAGGAGGTCAAATCGAAGAGATAATGGCTAAACCAGCGTCACTCTCACCTAAGAAACCATGCGAGTATGGTATTGCAAGTCCAGCGACACCTTCGCCCGCCATGTACTAAATAGGCAGAGTGCAACTATTCCACTAAAGTTGCCCTTGCAGCTAAGAAATGGTCGTCTTACTCACACCATTAATATTGCATCACCACTGGGTATGCCTTTATAGGGATAGACAACTAGCCGAGCCATCAACTACGGTAGTAATGTAACGAACTGTTAAACACCATTTTCGAGGATGCTTGCTATGGAAACCAATACACAAACCGAAATAAACGGACAAAATCGCAATGCATGGCTTTTCGGTTTCACACCCCAGGCTGAAATCTGGAATGGTCGTCTAGCGATGATCGGCTTCGTCGCTTACTTACTCTGGGATTTAGCAGGTTACAGCGTCTTGCGCAACGTATTGCATCTTATTGGGTAAGTGGCTTTAGAGAAGCAGGGATTGAGTTATCAGAGCCTGAGCAAAGTGGGTCTGTCCAGTAACAGTGCTATGGCTCATTCAATTTCACTAGCTCACCTCTAGCTAGATGGTTCTCTGATCTTCCCAATTGGGTTGACGTGTCAGCTCTGTTTCACAGATGATGTTGGTCTCGAACTCGATAGGTGACAAGTGTCCGATTGCTGGGTACGATCGCTCCTGCTTGGAAACTTACTGGTTCCGTTGCAGGAAGTCTGATCTACTTGGCTGAGAGAGTACAGTCAACTCCACAGCCACCTGACGAGCAGGTTTCGGCTTCTTCCAGCTAAGCTCGTCGTGCATCCTGTGGGCAGATCGAGAGCGGAATGCGAACCAGTGAGAGACCGTGCAAGGACTGGACAATGGCAGCCATAGCGGAGCCAGCTGCTCGCCTCATTGTGAGTCTGGAGTCTGCCGAGTGCCAGACCAACGCCCTGCAAGCGTTCGCCCGGCGTCTCGCGCTACAGCACCAGCAAAACAAGTGCAACGCGACGAGGCGCATGGAACTCAAAAAGTTCTGCTCCCACTGCAACAAGCACACCATACATCAAGAGATCAAATAGCGATGGCCTATGGATATCGTGGCAAGCGGGTGTCGCCCATCCCGCCCAAGGACAAAATTGATTACAAAGACGTGGACCTACTGCGCAAGTTCATCAGCGAGCGGGGCAAGATTCTACCCCGACGAGTCACCGGGCTTACTGCCAAGCAGCAGCGTGACCTGACTGTGGCGATCAAGCGTGCTCGCATCCTCGCTCTATTGCCCTTCGTCAATCGAGCCGGCTAAAACCGCTCCTGGCTGTGGCCCTCCTAGCCTGCACTG
The DNA here is from genome assembly GCF_000484535.1 of Gloeobacter kilaueensis JS1. Taxonomy (NCBI): domain Bacteria; kingdom Bacillati; phylum Cyanobacteriota; class Cyanophyceae; order Gloeobacterales; family Gloeobacteraceae; genus Gloeobacter; species Gloeobacter kilaueensis. Next base: position 1,067,591 of record NC_022600.1, read on the forward strand.
CATTTTTATCCAGTGCGTTCGGCCATCCCAGGAGCATCCCGATCTGCCCATGGGATGAGCAACATGTTCACTCTATGAAATTTTAAGAAAATGGCCGCTTGATTTCGGCAACTCTGGGCTCAAGCCAGCTTTTGATGAAGCGGGGTCTTCCTGGAATGGTCAAGTTGACTGGAGTGGCCACCGAGGACAAGCTTCTAGCACCGTGAAAAGATGAGCAAAGCCGACTCCCTCTACTACCGTCATCGTTTCCCGCCAGAAATTATCTCCCACTGCGTCTGGTCCTATTTCCGATTCAATCTCGGCTACCGCGATGTTGAGGAGATGATGGCCATGCGTTGCATCACCCTCACCTGCGAGACCGTTAGAGCTTGATGTCGCAAGTTCGCACAGACCTTCGCTAATCAAACCCGTCGCCGACGGCCAAAGCCCGGTGACAAGTGGCATCTGGACGAGATGGCCCTCAAGATCAACGGTCACACCTCCTATTTATGGCGGGCAGTGGATGGGGATAGCACTATGCTCGACATCCTGGTATAGAAGCGGCGCAACGAGGCGGCGGATTAGGGGCGTTGGGGCAATGCCCCTGAGGTGACTCGACTGAGCCATTCTCATGGCCTCTACCACGATTGTTGCGGCTGGGGGTCATGCCGTAGTGCAGACACAGACCCTGGTAGGCCACGGTCAGATCCTCAGCTGTGCGCGGGTGCAGATTGTGGAAGGTCGCTGAGAGGCTATCAGCGCGGGGTGCTCGGCTGGGCAGCCACCCAGCTGCCATAGAGCATTCTGCAATCCTTGGGAGAGGGCGGCAAAACTCTCACCCCCCTGAACAACCTGAACGTAACTCCAGCCGCTAGAGGCCAGCCGGGAATGAAACAAGCGATGAGCGAAGGGTTGACCGTCAATGGTGACAGTGGCCTGCTTCAGTTCAGCCTGCCCCCCGAATGGGGGGTGAAGTCCGAGAGGCCCTGCTGTCCTAGTAAGTGCTCCTGGCGGAACATCAGGCCCGTTGGCCCCAACGGGCCATCATTTCCTTGGGTGGACCTTCTGTAGCCAACCACTTGCGCACCCGTCGCTGCAGAGTGCGCAGAATCTTGCGGGGGTAACGACCGGGATAGAGCGTTTGTAGATGTTCCCACAGCGTCATCGGCCCCAGTTCAGGTGTACGACGCAGTGGCAATAGTTCTGATTGCCAGACCTCAGCGAGAGGATCTTCTCGGGTGCGATGAGACCAACAGAATAAGCAGTTTGGAAACCAGCATGGGAGGGAGCAGAGATTACACCTTCAAACTACCAGACTGACTCAGCCAGGCTGCACTATTACCTGGGCCGCTCGGAACGGTTAGCGAAGCTGCTACCGTTACGTTCGGGCCGGGGCTCGGCCTTGCTGACTCGGATCTGGCGGTTGTCCCAGGTAGTGCCGTCGAGTTGTTCGATCACTTTCGCTTCCTCAGATTCCGCCATCTCTACAAAGGCGAAACCCCTGGGCTGGCCGCTATCGCGGTCGATCGGGATCTTCACGTTCTTCACAGTTCCGAACTTGGCAAACGCGTCGCTGAGATCCTGCTGAGTAACGGAAAAAGGCAAGTTGCCAACAAAAATAGTCATTGCACGTCTCCTATGAAAACAACCAAAGGTCAAGGAGAGCAATGCGCCCTGACAGATGGGTCAAGTACCTCCACTGTAGACAGCAGTAAAACGATTTGGTTTTTTGTAACAATATCTTAACGAGTGTCGAGTTTGTGTGAGGGAAGCTTCGGCGTAAGTCGTTCTGCCCAACATGTGATGGGCATCGTCACCACCCACAATCGCTTCTTGACAACAGGGCTGTGGTCTCGAAGTTTGCTTTGTAGGAGCGCCATATAGAGAGTTGAAGGTGCAAGATTTCGCTCGTCTACCTTCTCTATTTACAACTGCTCTGGCCTATTTTTAACTCGAAATTCCCACACAACAAGGGCCATATCGCTCAATAGAGATTGCGGTTATGCTTCCTTTTATTCATGTCTGTTCGTGGACAATGTTGCCGATCTAGAAACATGTGTGCCATGCTAAAAGTGCAAGAAACAAAAGGAATCAATGTCTAATATTGTTGACACAGCCGTTCAAGCTGGTACTTTCAAGACTCTGGCAGCTGCTCTGGGTGCGGCAGATCTGGTTCAGACCCTCAAGGGTAACGGACCGTTCACTGTTTTCGCTCCGACCGAAGAAGCATTCGCACAATTGCCTGCTGGCACCATCGATAGCTTGCTGAAGCCCGAAAACAAAGCTGAGTTAGTGAAAATCCTCACTTATCATGTTGTTTCCGGTAAAATCTTCTCCCGCGATATCAAGCCTGGTAAGGTCAAGAGCGTTCAAGGTGGTGAGTTGTCAATTGGCCAGCAGGGTGGCAAGGTTACCGTGAACAACGCAACGGTCAATCAGGCAGATATTGCTGCGGACAATGGTGTGATTCACTCTATAAATCAGGTTTTGATGCCCACTGGCTAGAGTGATGACCGATGGACCGGGCTGCTGGCTCGGCATCATTCCCTGCCAATTAATTTCGGCATGATACAAGCAAGTCCTTGCTCGAACTAAAGCAAGGATTTTTTTAGTTTATGGGATAAATTCTCGTTATTGATATCGCGATATAGCTATTTTTGTTTTACTTGCTTTAAAAGCAGCAAAGCTGCTGCTAAGTAAACGGAGATAATCAAACGTAAGATTGTCGATAGTTCAAATGCTTTCAAAGAGAAGATTTTAGCCTTATGCTCTATGCCCTTTCACGTTCTAGCTCCTTAGTAGCGAAGTAATTTTCAACCAACATCGAAAAGTTTCATAAGTAAGTAACCCTAAAGCTAAACTCGATTTCCCGAACCCAATACACAGTAAAGATCTGCCTCCCAGAACTTTCAGTTTTGTCATGTTCGCATATTTATTGCAGTATGATTTCTCTGGGTCGAAGTGCTAAAGAAGTCGGAAGTAGTCTAGACTAGAGATTCATTAATCAGGCTTTTCATGTCTCATCCTCACGTTACTGCTGCAAAGCGCACCTTCGGTATCAATCCACGTGCGTTGCGTCGAGCAGGCAAAGTGCCAGCTGTTCTCTACGGACACCAAGGCACCCAGTCCGTGTCTTTAGAAGTGGAACTAGCTGCTGTCGAGCAGTTGATGCAGCGAGCATCAGTTAACAACACGGTCATAGATATTGTCATCGCTGGAGTTTGGTCTGGAGAGGTACTGCTGCGCGAGAAGCAAATGGACCATCTACTTCAAAAACCCCAGCATTTGAGTTTTTTTGCAATTGCTGGACACGGCCCTATCACAATGAACTTGCCAATTGTCTTTATTGGTGAGCCAGCTAGAGTGACTGGCGAGCGTGGCATAATGGAAAAAGTACTCACAGAACTGGCCGTCATTGCCAGTCCGGAGTCGGTGCCTGAATCGATCGAAGTCGATGTGAGCAGGCTGGGTATCGACGACGTTCTGCACGTGGGAGACATTGAACTGCCGGTTGGCCTAGAAGTGCTAGGCAACATGGAGAGGGTAGTGGTGATCGTAAAACCCTCTGCTATGAGCAATGAACTGGCTTCACTCGAAGCGGGCACGCCCGCTATCTCCCAGCTACCCGCAGCCTAACACTGCCTTCGCCTGGAGCGCAGTGCAGATGGCACTGTCAGATGAGGCCACCAATTTTCGGGGGGTACCTGCGCCTACGAATCCGGTTGGCATAGGTCTGTGCGAACTTGCGGCACCAAGAGCAGATAGTCTCGCAGGTTAGCGGCACGCCGCGCACAGCAATCAACTCCTCGACATCGCCATAGCTAAGGGCAAAGCGGAAATAGAGCCAGCCGCAACGGGAGATGGTCTCAGGCGGGAAGCAGCGGTGGAGAGGGGAATGGGGAGTGCTCGTCGCTCTACAGTGCCAGACGCCCACTCCTTGAACTTGACAATGCCGACTAGCTTATCCCCCGGCCCGAACTCACGTTATGGTGAAGTTCGCGGATTCCCTCTGCCTCACCACCTGGAGGCGATGTGCCCCAACTGTTCGCTGCCTCAAGGAGATGTACAGATGTTACACAGAACTGGCTGGTCAATCGCCCTGGCGATTCTTGTCTCGGGCTGCTTTGCCAGTGCCGCTCGGACACAGCAGGCGATGAGTGTTCGGCGCGGCACGAGCCCCAGCATCTGTACAATCGCAGGTACCCGCTGCAGCAGTAGCGCTACGACGGCATCGACCGCTCTGGCATTTAACTTCGTACCCACGAACAAGGTGCATTCCGGCGACCCACTTTCCATCCGGCTGACAGGACTATCTGCAGGCGCAACCGTCGAGATTACTGCCCAACGCCTCGTGCCGGCGGACAAACCAACGCTCTATCGCTCCTCGGCTACTTTTCAAGCCGATACCAACGGCGTGATCGATCTAGCTACTACCCCAGCCCTTTCGGGCTCCTTCACCGGCATCGACCCCACCGGCCTTTTCTGGTCGATGCTTCCTACCACCGCATCAATCGCGGGCTTTGCGCCGGGTCTGGTTCAACTCCAGGCAAGCGCCGCAGGAAAACCGTTGGCGATCGGGGAAGTAACACTCCTCGATAGCGATCCGAATGTGCGAATCGAGGCGGTGGACGCGTTTGCCGGAGCAGTGCTTGCCCATCCACCGCGTCAGAGCAAACCGCCGGTGCTCATCGTTCTGGGTGGCTCAGAAGGCGGGGCCACCACAGCTCGCAGTCTGGCTGGGCGGCTTGCTCCCTATGGGTTTGCTGTTCTAGGGCTGCCCTACTACTCGCCCGATTTCGGTGGCAAACAGGAGGTGCCGGGGTTGCCCTCCAGCTTCGCTCGATTGCCAGTGGACCGCCTCGCTCAGGTGCGCGCCTGGTTGCAAAAGCGCTCCGACATCGACGCAAGTCGAATTGCTATCTACGGAGTCTCAAAAGGAGCAGAATTTGCCCTCATCGCTGCAAGCAAGTATCCCTGGCTCACCTCGGTGGTAGCAGTGGTGCCCAGTGATGTGGTCTGGGAGGGCTGGGGGGCCACTGCCCAGCCGCCAGGATCACAACCGTCGTTTTCCTTCGAGGGAAAAGCACTGCCTTTTACTCCATACGATGGCATCGACAAAGAATTTGCCAAGTTCTCCCAGCCTGGTGCGGTGGTGCGTCTGCGCATTCCCCACGATGCAGGGCGACGAGCCAACCCCGAACGAGCCGCCGCTGCCCGCATTCGAGTCGAGGACTTTGCAGGCGAGATGATGGTGGTGGGTGGAATGGAAGACCAAGTCTGGGCTTCCGGGCTGATGGCTCAGAATATCGCTGAGCGCCGTGCGGAGGCGGGACGCAAGACAACGGCCCTCATCTACCCGGAGGCCGGGCATCCGCTGAGCGGTGATGGCTGGAAACCGACCACTGACTACGGTGCAGGTCTAGGAGGTAGCCCGGCGGGCAATGCCCACGCCCAATACGACGCTTGGCCCAAGACCATCGCTTTCCTGCTCCGGACGTTGAAGGTATCGGCTGACAGGGACAGTTGGTCCACGAGGGATAGGATGAGCGACGGTGCTGTTGGCGAATTCGACAAGGGGCTAAAAGGCAAGACATGGATTTCAGACTGGAAGATGGGCCTGCGGAGGTCTATGGTTTCGAAAGGGTCGCCACCTACCTGACAGATCTATCGTATATGGATAGGCAACTGACACGTCCTTCGACAGGTTGCCAGAGGTCACAGATAGGTAACCGGGCCAGCAACAGGAACTGGCACTAGCCTTCCATTTACCAGATACAGCCGACGCTTCTTCGGCACAGCATTGAATCTATGTCTCGTGTGTTTTCCCGTTTCCGGAACTTCTGGCCTTTGCTATCCGGCCTGCCCCTCGCGGGTCTGCTCGTGGCCGCCCTGGCCCTGTGGGTTTTCACCGCACTGGGCGAGGATGTCCTTGAAAAGGAAAGCTTCGCCTTCGACCAGTCCATCCTGCTTGCCATCCGTCGCCTCCACTCCCCGACACTGGACACCTTGATGAGCGGCATTACCACCCTGGGAGATCCGAAAGTGCTGGTGGTGTTGAGCGTGGGTCTGAGCGTGGCCCTGGCCCTGCGTCGGCGAAGGGCGGAGGGGCTGACTTTGCTGGTAGCTGGGGGCGGGGCAGCGGCGCTCAACTTGCTACTCAAGAACCTCTTCGCGCGTTCGAGGCCCGAACTGTGGCAGCGGGTGGTCGCGGTGATCAATTACTCTTTCCCGAGTGGTCACGCCATGGGTTCTCTCGTCATCTACGGCCTGGTAGGCTACCTGCTCATCAAACACGCGAAGCACTCGCGGGGTTGGATAGCTGCTGCCACGATCGCGCTTATCGCTGTCATTGGCTTCAGTCGCCTCTACCTGGGCGTGCATTGGCCCACCGACATCATCGCCGGGTACGCCGCCGGGCTGGTGTGGCTGACGGCCTGTATCCTCACCCTGCGCCTGTGGCAAGGACGAGACTCGGCTGCAGAAAAGTAAAACTCCCACGTGCTTTTCGCCGCATAGCACACGACAGGCAATCTACTGAGATTGCCCAGGTTTTGCGGTCTGTAGATGTTGAGCCATCGACCACCCATTCGGGTGGCAGGCCAGCCCACCACTCGACGGGAAAATAGATCGATGACCACAGCCAGGGTCGTTGACCCAACGACCCCCATCTGCAGTTGCTGGTTTTCCCGACGCAGGCGAGCCAGTTCCTGGCGCTCCACGCTCGTCGAAGGGGCATCACAGAAGTGCTATGGAGTCGGTCAATCTGGGACTGGCGGAAGAGAGCGGCTGAGGGTGGTTTGGCAGATGCCGAGGTTCTTAGCAAGCTGGGTGACGGATTTGCCGGACTCTCGGGCAATGCGAACGGCTTGTTGCTTCTGCTCAGAGGTGTACTGCTGGTGAGATTTTGGTGGCATGGACTCCTCCTTGGTTCCAAGTCTACTGAGGGAGTCCACCAAATCCAGGCAATCTCAATCTCGATGCGAAGGAGGGCTTGGCTTGAGTCAATATCTCACCTCTATGCGCTTTTGCTAACTAGAGTGCAGTTCTTGATCGCAGACAATGTGCTTACATGGCTCGTCACCGTGGGCACATTCATTTAATAGCTCGGAAGCGATACTTTTTCTTATCTTCCTGCTTGTCTTGGTTAATCAGGATGGAGCCACTGCCCTTACAGTGTGAGCAGTAAGGGCTGAGCCCTGATTTTTTGAGGCGGGCGCACACCAGCGGCCAGTGCAACGAGCAGAACAGGCCACTAGGCATATCGAAGTCCATGCCTACCGGGTCCAGCCGCCCTGCCCACAAAAGCACAGCTTTATCTTCATCATCCAGTTGATCGAGCGAGCGGACCCGCTCGGCATAATCGACATTCAGGCGTGCGGCGGCGGCACTCCAGCCAATTCCACCACATTTGCCGCACTTCAGCTTTTGCATCTTGACTTGAGTTTTGTGATTTGGTACTTCGCTTGCGTCCAGTGTACGCAATTGAGTGACAAGTCAAAAAACCGTCCGGCCTGAGCGGCTCACCCAAATACGGCAATTGCTGAATAGATGCACTGCCACCCTGGATTGGGAATTTTTTCACGCCACGCTTCTATTTCAGAATCTTCCGGCAAGTTGCGCGGCAGCACTTGTTTAGCCGTATGGGTTCCTTTGAGGGCTTTGATATCAAAATTGAGTTCCGGTTTTGCGAACTCAGCCAACTTGCCCATCGCAAAGCAGAATTTCTCACGGGCTCGTGTCCCCGCAGGCTTACTTAAGATGGCCTGATGCAAAAGCTCCACAGTGAACGGGGCATCTTGATCTAGTTGAATAAAAGCGGCTCTGTAGCTTGCTTGCCAGGTAGCAAGCGGGCCAGGTTCTCTGGGTCTGCGTTGAAAGTAATCTTCCTCCATGCGAGCGATTACCTCCCGCAAGGTCGTAAGTGGGGGACTTTGCTTTTCTGCTGGCGGGCTTGACGGTTTATATTCATCCCAGGAAAAAACACCATTTTCCAACTGTTCACCCACCAGGCGGGCCTTACGTTCAGCAACAGCGATACCAGCGACAGAAGCACGCAGATGGAGAGGGATGCGCTGTTGAAAAGGTAGCTTCTTGGCGGAAGCAGGTAAGGGAGGCAAGGTTGCTCGCAAGTAGAGGTATCCGCCAACCAGGCTAATCTGCACTCCGCTTCCACGCTCTTTCAGGCGTTTGTTGGCCGCTAAGATAGCCAGGCACACTTTTTCAGCCACCTCAGACATGGCTTCCATCCCCTGGGCGCATCTGCTGGAATGCTACAAGCAAAGGGGTTTTGGCCCAAATTGGATAGCCAAAGTTATTGCCTAAATTTGCTCTCAGCTCTGGCTTTTTGAGCGGTTGCATCCGCTCTATCAGCAGGGCCAATGCAAAACACAGGAGAGCTACAAGCCTCTTGATAGGGGGCTTATAGTCTGAAAGGGTTGATGGGCCGTCAGGGATTCGAACCCTGGACCAAGAGATTAAGAGTCTCCTGCTCTACCGCTGAGCTAACGACCCAAATCAAGCTAGCACTTCATTTGCGCCTTTGCCAGGGGTTGCCGTTCCAAAAAAGGGTGCGCTAATATACATGGTCTGTGCAAGCAATTGCGCCCCATTTGCCCTCATCGTCTAGAGGCCCAGGACACCGCCCTCTCACGGCGGCGACGCCGGTTCGAATCCGGCTGGGGGTATAAAAATATGGCCGAAAGCAGCGACAGCGCTGTGAATCAGGGCTGCACCTACATCGATCGCATCGACCGCGTAGCAGCGGGGGCGACGGTCCTCGATTTTTACCGCGAGCGCTACCGCCATTCGCAGCCGCAGCAGTGGCGGGAGCGCATCGAGAAGGGAGAAGTGCTGCTCGATGGGAAAAGGACAGGGACTGGAGAAATCCTGCGCCCAGGCCAGGTGCTCAGCTACCACCGGCAACCCTGGCAGGAGCCACCGGTGCCGCTGCACTTCGAGATTCTCTACGAGGACGAGGTGGTGCTGGTCGTAGCCAAGCCTTCGGGGCTGCCAGTGCTGCCGGGGGGCGGCTTCGTCGAAAATACGCTGCTGGCCCAACTAAAAAAACACTTTCCTGAGCGCACACCTGTACCGGTGCATCGGCTGGGTCGGGGCACCTCGGGGCTGCTGTTGCTCGCCCGCACCCCAAAAAGTCGGGCGGCCCTCAGCGAACAGTTGCGCCGGCAGCAGATCACCAAGATTTACCGGGCTCTGGCCTCGGGCTCGCCGGTGGCCGATCACTTCGCGATCGACCAACCTATCGGCAAGGTGCCCTATCCGGGCCTGGGTTATCTCTGGGCCGCGACGGACGGGGGTCTTACTGCCTACAGCGAGTGCTCTGTGCTCCGCCGCCAGGCCCGAGACAGCCTGCTTGCCGTGACGATCCGCACCGGCAGGCCCCACCAGATCCGCATTCACCTCGCGGCTGCCGGGCATCCCCTGGTGGGCGACCCGCTCTACGGTCCCGGCGGGGTGCCGCAAGCAGTGGAAGGGGAAGGCAGACGGGCAGTACCGGGCGACTGCGGCTACTGGCTGCACGCCTGGAAATTGGGATTCAGGCACCCTGAGAGTGGCCGGGGGCTTGAGCTGACCTGTGCGCCCCCGCCTGGGCTCGCCTGAGGTGCAGTTGCCTCCTGTAGCGCCAGCAGTTCAGTTGACGATGAGCTGCGGCTGGCCGTTGGGGATCGTAAAGGACTTGAGGGTAAAGCGGCTCGAAGTGGTGCTCACGATCGACTTTACGGCCCGGTAGCTCACCTGCATCGAATCGGGGGTGATCACGGCCTTCGAGTAGACGTGGTACTTGAGGTCGAGGTAGAGGATGTGGGGGTTGGTCGCCTGCAGGAGCAACCGGCCCAAAGCGGTGAGGTTGAGGCCGCCCACCAGTTCGTAGACGCCCGCCGAGCTGACCGAGCCGCCCACCACTTCGACCGCTACGGTCGGGCTGTTGGGGTCGGTAAAGTCGGGTTTGAGCAGACCCGCGTAGCAGTTGTGGATGTCGCCGGTCCAGAAGACGACGTTTTTGATCTGCCTGTCGCCGATAAATTGCAGCAGCTCCTGGCGCTCCGCCGGGTAGCCGTCCCAGGCGTCGAGGTTGATGTAGAGGGTGAGGCTGTTGATCAGATCCTGGTTCGCTCCCTGGTAGAGGCGGGGGTTTTTGATGGGCAGAGCCCGATCGAAGTAGCGCGGTGCCTGGCCGGTAGGACCAAATAGCGAAATGTCGATCGCCGCAAAGCGCATCGCCATCACTTCGTTGAGAATGACCTTCCAGCGTGCAGCGGAGGCGGCCAGGTTGTCCTTGAGCCAGGTTTTTTGACTCGTCCCCAGCATCGTGCGCGCCGGATCGTCCAGTTCCGGGCAGGGCGGGGTAAACAGGTCGCTCTTGCAGACCACACCGTCGCGGTACTGCCGCTCGTCGAGCACAAACAGATCCGCGAGGCTACCGAAGGAGAGCTTGCGGTAGAGCTGCACGCTCGCCTTGCCGTCGGAGCCAATCGCCAGTGGGCTGACCGGTTCGACCGGCAGATATTCGAGAAACGCCTGATAACCCGCCGCCTGGCGCGCCTCGTCGCTCGCGGAGGTAAGTTCGGTTCCGGCGTAGTTGTTGAAGACCTCGTGGTCGTCCCAGAGATGAATCCAGCAGAACTGGCGGCGCACCTCCCGATAATTCGCATCGCTCAGGTAGAGCCTGTACTTCTGGCGGTACTCGTCGAGGGTGGTCGCTTCGCCGCCACCGATCGTATCGAGGCGCACCTGGCCTTTTTGAAAGTCAGCGGCACCGGTCTCGTAGATGTTGTCGCCCAGGTGGACGCAAAAGTCGGCATCGTCGTCGGCGACGATCGCGGCGAAGACTGTGTAGTAGCCCTGGGTAAAGTCCTGGCAGCTGACGTAGGCAAAGGTGAGCCGGGCAGGCTCGCTACCCGCTGCTGGAGCCGTCTTCGTGCGACCGGTAACGCTGGTGTAGCCGGTGTCGCTCGTGAAGCGGTAGTAATAACGGCTAAAAGCAGCCAGGCCGCTGACGCGCACTTTGACGGTGTAGTCGCTGCTTGCGTCGGTCACCTGGCTGCCGGTGGCGACGATGGTCGAAAAACCGCTGTCGGCAGCCACCTCGTAGCGCACCGTCACCGCCCCGCTGCCCTGGAACGCCTCCGGCACCCTGGTCCAGAGGAGTACCCCGTCGGGTTGGGGTTCCCCCGAGGCCACACCGTAGTCGTCGGTGGCCTGGGCAAAACCCGATTCGCCAGCCAGCAGCAAGGCCGGTACAGCCAGCGTCCCTTTGAGAACTGAGCGGCGGTTGAACATGTGCAGTGCTCCAGAATGACCAGAGCAAAGTTACCGCGATTGCTTTAAGGCAGCTTTAAGGGACCGGCAAACCTTTGGGAACATGTATCGAATTTAGCGCGTCTACCCGTCCAGCCTGACCAGGATAGACGCACAGTACTACTCCACCAGAATTTGGAGCGATACTGGCTTGCATGGGCTTTCAAGTCATCAGTACGAATCTTCTCTCCCAGGGGAGGCAAAGGTTACAGTCAGACCTTATGTATAGGGACATGTATGGAAATATCTGTTACGCTCTTATCGCTTCGTCCAACAAATAGTTTCTGATGAACGTTCTTTTGTTCTCGCCCATCTTTCCAAAAACCTTCTGGTCCTTCGAGCGCGTTCTCAACTTGATCGGTCGCAAGGTGCTTCTGCCGCCCCTGGGGCTGGTGACAGTAGCGGCGATGTTGCCCAGGCACTGGTCGCTGCGTCTGGTAGATCGCAACGTGCGAGCTGAGACGGAGGCGGACTGGCAGTGGGCCGATCTGATCTTGATCTCAGCGATGATGGTTCAAAAAGAAGACTTTCTGCACCTGATTGGCGAGGGCGTGCGCCGGGGCAAAAAAGTCGCCGTCGGCGGTCCCTATCCCACTTCGATGCCGACGGACGCTGAACGGGCCGGGGCGCACTATCTGGTGCTCGACGAAGGGGAGCTGACAATTCCGATGTTTATAGCTGCCCTCGAGCGCGGAGAACAAAGCGGCACTTTCCGGGCTGCAGAAAAGCCAGACATCACCGCTACACCCGTACCGCGCTTCGACCTGCTGGAGCTGTCGGCCTACGATTCGATGTCGGTGCAATTTTCGCGGGGCTGCCCCTTTCAGTGCGAATTTTGCGACATCATCGTGCTCTATGGCCGCAAACCGCGCACCAAGACCCCCGAGCAGTTGCTCGCCGAATTGCAGGCACTGGTGGATCTAGGTTGGGACCGCTCGGTGTTCGTCGTCGATGACAACTTCATCGGCAACCAGCGCAACGTCAAGCGAATGCTTAAAGCCTTGATTCCCTGGATGCAGCAGCGCGGCTTTCCTTTTCGCTTTACAACCGAAGCTTCTGTCAATCTGGCTGAGGATGCGGAGTTGATGGAGTTGATGGTTGAAGCGGGATTCGATTCGGTCTTTCTGGGCATCGAGACGCCCGACGAAGAGAGCCTCAACCTCACCCAAAAATTTCAGAACAACCGCAAGCCCCTGAGTGAGTCCTGTCGGCAGATCACCCAGGCTGGGCTGAGGCTGCTTGCCGGTTTTATCATCGGCTTCGACGGCGAAAAATCGGGCGCGGGGGAGCGGATCGTGCGTTTTGTCGAGCAGACGGCGATTCCCGATGCCATGTTCAGCATGTTGCAGGCTCTTCCGGGCACAGCCCTCTGGAGTCGCCTTGAGCGGGAAGACCGCCTGGTCGATGTCGGCGACGGCATGAACCAGAGCACCCTGATGAACTTTGTGCCAACCCGGCCCATCGACCAGATCGCTGAGGAGTACGTGCAGGCGTTCTGGGAACTGTACGAACCGGCGCGCTTTATCAGGCGCTGCTACCGCCATGCGCTCGAACTGGGGATGCCCAAGGGCAAGCGTCCTTTCAAGCTGCCTGCCCTGCCCGAGATGCGCGGTCTATTGCAGATTGTCTGGCTGCAGGGTGTGCAGCGCGCCCGGACCCGACGGCTCTTCTGGGCGCAGCTGTGGGATCTGCTGCGGCGCAATCCCCAGGCTCTGGGAGCTTACCTCACCGTCTGTGCCCACGGCGAGCATTTTTTTGAGTTTCGCGAGGAAATCCGCGCTAAGATTCACCTGCAGCTGGCAGGCTCCGGTCTGGGGGCGGCGATTGGCGAAACGATCGCCACGCGCAGCCGCCCAGCGTGAATCTGAACACACCAGCAAACATGCCCCGCCGGCAGGGCTCGACACGGACAAATCGATCCGTGCTAGGGTGGAGCGGCTAAGCCAGCGGTAAAGTCACTTTCAGGTCCTTTGCAGTTGGTCAGTTTTTTTGGAGACAGACGGTGACGATATTTGTTGGCAACCTGCCTTTTTCTGCTACCGAGCAGGAACTCGTGGACGCCTTTGCCGAGTACGGCGAAGTCAAATCGGTGAAGATCCCGACCGACCGTGAGACGGGTCGGCCCCGGGGGTTTGCTTTCGTCGAGATGGACGAATCTGCCGAGGCCAAGGCGATCGAAGAGCTGGACGGGGCGACCTGGAACAACCGCGAATTGCGCGTCAACAAGGCCGAACCGCGACCCGAACGCGGCGGCGGTGGCGGCGGCGGTGGCTATCGCGGCGGCGGTGGCGGTCGCAGTGGCGGTGGCGGCGGTGGCGGTCGGGATCGCCGCTATTAAGCCCTCCCATTCCGGTTTGACCCGTCTTCTGACACGTATCAGAAGACGGGAGCGGCTTTTTGCGAAGCAAAAAAGCAATGGTGTCCGGTGGAGCGCGGTTGACCTCAGCCGCGCTCTGTCGGACGTTTTAACCTGTAGGCACCCCAAGCTATGACCTTTTCACAATTGAATCTGCACCTGGCGTTGCTGCGCGGCATCGAGGAGATGGGCTTCAACCAGCCGACGGCAATCCAGTCTGAGGCCATTCCCCCAGCTCTGGCCGGCCACGATGTGCTGGCCTGTGCGATGACCGGTAGCGGCAAGACGGCTGCTTTCTTGCTGCCGATTCTGCAGCGGCTACTCGATGAACCGCGCGGGACGACCCGTGCCCTCATCCTCACCCCGACGCGGGAACTGGCAACCCAGATTCAAGAACATTTTGTTCAGCTCGCCCGGCACACGCGCCTGCGCAGCGCGGTGATCATGGGCGGCGTCCCGGCAGCTCCCCAGATTCGGGCACTCAAAAGCGGCGTCGAGGTGCTGATTGCCACACCCGGTCGCCTGCTCGATCACCTGGACCAGTCCTACACCCGTCTGTCCGGCCTCGAGGTTCTGGTCCTCGACGAAGCGGACCGAATGCTGGATATGGGCTTTTTACCGGCGATCCGCCAGGTGCTTTCCCATCTGCCCGCCCGGCGGCAGACGCTGTTTTTCTCGGCGACGATGCCCCGGCCCATCGCCCGGCTGGCAAGAGAAATCCTCAAGCAGCCGTTTTCGATCAATCAGGAGCGTCAGGCCGCTCCCGCTACCGGCCTCACCCAGAGCGCCTACCCGGTGGCCCAGGAACTGAAGGCGAGGCTGTTGCTGCAGCTTATTGCCCACGAGCGGATGCGTCAGGTGATCGTCTTCACGCGCACCAAACACCGGGCAAACCGGCTGGCTGAATTGCTCACCGCCGCCGGAGTAAGCTGCGATCGCATCCACGGCAACCGCACCCAGGCCCAGCGCACCCAGGCGCTCGAAAGCTTCAAAAGCGGCAAATGCCAGGTTCTTGTAGCGACCGATATCGCCGCACGGGGCCTCGATATCGAAGCGCTCGGCCATGTCGTCAACTTCGATGTGCCCCAGGTGGCCGAAGATTATATTCACCGCGTCGGTCGTACCGCCCGTGCCGAGCGCACCGGCGATGCGATCACCTTCGTCGCCCCCGACGAGGAGGAGCGCTGGCGAGCGATCGAGCGGGCAATCGGCAAGCGCCTGCCCCGGCTGACGCTCGCCGGTTTCGACTACAAGGCGACCCCCGCCCAACCGCTGGAGGTACCGATCCGCGAGCGGATCGCCGCGATCCGCTCTGCCAAGACGGAGGAGCGGGCGCGGGCTACAGCCAAAGCCGAGCGCAAGGCCCAACGGCAACCGGCCCAGGCCCATTCCCGGCCAGAGGCGAAGCGGCCTGCGCTCAGAAAACGGGCCTCGGCCTGACAAAGTCTTCAGTACATCAACTTGAGGAGGGAGCGATGGCGCAGGTTAGACTCGGCGAGAACGAGACGATTGAATCGGCCCTGCGCCGCTTCAAACGGGTCGTCTCCAAGGCGGGTATCCTTGCCGATGCAAAGCGGCATCGCCACTTCGAGACAGCGGTCGAAAAACGGCGGCGCAAGGCGGTGGCCCGGCAGCGCCGCAAATATTCCCGCTCCTGAGAGGCACTTTTTTTTAACGGTCTCGATATAACTGTTGCAACTGCCGCAGCAGCTCTCCTGCTGCGTCGCCCTGGGCTCCGACAGTGGCCGTGCGCGGCTCGTGCCAGTCCAGTCGAATGCGCAGGTAATTTTCTGGCAGCTCGCTGAGCCGCTCTGCCCATTCGATAGCGACGATCGCCGGTTGTTCCCAGAGTTCTTCGAGGCCGAGGGCCGGTACTTCCTGTGGTTCGAGCCGGTAGAGATCGATGTGGATGAGCGGCCAGGGCCCACCGCCGTACTCTTCGATCAAAGAAAAAGTCGGCGAGGTGACCGGCTCGCCGATGCCCAGCTCATGGGCCAGACCCTGAATGCAGGTCGTCTTGCCCGAGCCTAGATCGCCGTAAAACAGCAGTACCACCGCTGGCTGCCAGCAACGGGCGAGCCTCGCTCCCAATTCCAGCGTCGCGTGCCGGTCCGCGAGCAAGATCTTCACAGCCAAATGTGACAAACTTGAAACATAAGCAAGCCTGGAAACGGCAGTGCAGACGATTCTACTGGTCGATGGCTACAACGTGGTCGGCAGCTGGCCAAAGCTGGTGCGCCTGCGAGACAGTGTCAGCCTTGAGGCGGCAAGAAACGCCCTCATCGAGCAGTTAGCTGACTTTGCCAGTTTTCGCGGCTACTACACGGTGCTGGTCTTCGACTCGCAGCTGGTGCTCTCACCTCTGGCACGGAAGGTAGAGACGGCCAGCCTTGAGATTTGCTTTACCGACTACGAACAGACAGCGGACAGTTTTATCGAAAAATTTAGCTACGAGCTATTGCGCGAGGGAAGGCGGGTGATGGTGGCCACTTCCGACCGGGCCCAGCAGTTGCTGATCCTCGCCCAGGGAGCAGGCTGGCTCTCGGCCCAGCAGCTACTTAAAGAAGTCAAGGCTGCCCGCCACCAGATGGACGAACAATTGCAGCAGCGCCGCCGCCAGCCGGGCCGCAAGCTCGCCGATCACCTCGATCCTGGGGTACTCGAGCGCTTTGCCCGCTGGCGGCAGGGCGAATAGGAGAGCCGAGGGTGTGGCTCGCGGTCAATATCGGCAACAGCCGCCAGCACTGGGGCTGGTTCGATCAAAGTACGCTCGTCGCAGTGGCCGATTACCCGCTCGATTACTGGGATAGGGGGTCTATCGCTCAAGCAGAAGCGGTGATCGTCGCCTCGGTGGTGCCCGAAGCGCTCGCGCCCTGGCAGGCGGCGGGAGCGCAGATCCTGACACTCGAAGCGCTACCGCTGGCCGGTACTTACACAGGTCTTGGCATCGACCGGGCACTGAATCTCATCGCGGCAGCCGACGCCTGCGGGCTGCCGGTGCTGGTGGTCGATCTGGGCACGGCAATTACCGTCAGCAGCAGCGATAGCGAGGGCCGCTTTGGCGGGGGTTGCATTCTACCGGGCTTTCGCACCCAGTTTCGCGCCCTCGCCCAGGACGCAGCCGCGCTGCCGGAGGTGGTCCTGCCGGAGATGGTGCCGGCGTTGCTGTCATTTTCTACGGTCGAAGCGATTCAGGCCGGAGTCGCCCACGTTGCCCTGCTGGGCCTCCAGCACATCCTCCAGCAGTGGAAGATCCAGTGGGCCGGGGGGATCACCGTCGCTACCGGCGGCGATAGCCCCTGGGTACAAAAGCAGAGGCCGGACCTGTTCGACGTCTACGAGCCCCACCTGACGCTCTGGGGAATTCAAGTGACCCGGTGTGCGCGGCAAGCCCACACATCGTAAAATCGGGGCACCGTCCACGTGGCTGCAATGAAAAAATCTATTCTTTCAGGGTGCCTGCTCCTGCTCATACCAGTTTTCGCCGCCTCCGCCCAGACGGGCACCCGTCAGGCCACCGCCGCCCTGGTCGATAGCAACGGCCAGACCGTAGGCACCGCTGCCCTCAGCCAGTCCTCCGCCGGCGTGTTGAGCGTCAAGCTCGATGTCAAGGGACTGCCGCCGGGCGAGCACGGCATTCATTTTCACGCCGTCGGCCTGTGCGAGGGGCCAGGCTTTACTTCAGCAGGTGGCCACTTCAATCCGGCCACCAGACAGCACGGCCTCGAAAATCCCAAGGGGGCGCACGCGGGTGATCTGCCCAATCTGAGCGTCGCAGCCGACGGAACCGCCAGCTACAGCGCCACCGACGTGCGCGCCTCCCTCGAACCGAACGCCTTCAATAACCTCCTCGACAGCGACGGCACGGCCCTCATCATCCATGCCCGGCCCGACGATCTCAAGAGCGATCCGGTGGGCAACAGTGGAGCCCGCATTGCCTGCGGTGTGCTGAAGCCCGCCAAATAAGCGTGCGCTCGGGTGGCTAGGAAGCTTTCTTCTTGACGTCGCTGGTCTTGTTTTTGACGTCCTTGGTCATCTCGGCGCGCTGGGCCTTGGCCCGCCTGTCGGACTTGACCTGACGCTCGCGCATCTCGGAGAGCGTGTTGTCCTTTTCTTTGGTGGTCGTTTTGGTCTCGGTCTTATCGGTCATCTTCTGCCTGGAGGTGGTCTCCGGTGTGCTGGTCTGAGCCAGGGCCGGGACGACGAAGCTGCCCAGGAGGCTGAAGGCAGCGAGCACGGCGACGAGTGAGCGTTGCATAGGAATACTCCGTGAGAGAAAGAACGGATTTCTGAGTCCATCTTGCGCGTGCCTCGGGCAACGGGGGTCTTCCCGAGGGTGGAACCTGTCCGTTCAACTCTCTACCAGAATTTGATCCGCCGCCCGGCAAACACACACATGCGCAACAGCAACAGTCCCTCGCGAAAGTGGGCGATGTTGGACTGGCCATAGACGCGGGGCTGGTAGCGAATCGGCACCTCGACGATCTGCAGGTTCAATTTGGCCGCTCCAAAGAGCAGATCAAAGTCGCCGAAGGGGTCGAAGTCGCCAAAGTAGGTTCGCCCGGCGGCGATCTTACGGTAGTCCGTCCGCCAGAGAACTTTGGTGCCGCAGAGGGTGTCCTTGAGCGGCTGATCGAGCAGGTACGAAAAGACCGCGCCAAAAAATTTGTTGGCGAGGGTGTTGAGCCAGGGCATCGCCTGGCGCGAGCGCGGATAGATGAGGCGCGAGCCGTTGATAAATTCGCCCCGACCAGAGGCGATCACCCTAAAGAATTTGGGCAGATCCTCGGGGGGCACCGTCAGATCGGCGTCGAGAATGAAGAGCACGTCGCCTGTCGCCTGCTCGAAGGCAAAGCGCACCGCGTCCCCTTTGCCCCGGCCCGGTTGCTGAAAGATCCGGATCTCCCAGCGCCCGGCGTACTCGCGGGCCGCCTGAACGATCACAGCCCAGGTATCATCCTGCGAGTGGCCCTCCACAAAGATCACCTCGGTGCGGCTGCCCAGTTTCGGCAGCCGCTCAAGCGCAGCGCGAATATTGCCCGACTCGTTGCGGGCCGGAATGATCACCGAGCAACTCGGTAGCGCATCGCCCCAGGCCGCAGGCGAACGGGCGACGATGTACTGGGTGAGGCACAGGTGCTCGACGAGGGGCAGGCGGGCGACGTAGCGGTTCAGCCAGTTAGAGACCAGAGGCACCCGGCGCGGCACCAAAAGCCGCCGTCCCTGCTTGACGACCGTGTAGCCCGTGATCGCCAGCAGACTGCGCACGTCGGCCACCGACAACCAGTTTTGTGCCGGTTGGGGCATCCGCTCGCCGATGCGCTCGCCGATGCGCAGGATAGGCTCCCAGAGATAGTTGTGAAAAAGAATGACGACGCGGGTGCGGTGGTGGCAGTAGGGCAAAAGCTGCTCTAAGACCGTCTGCACATCCGCCAGATAACCGACCACACCGGCCAGCAGAATATAGTCGAAGCGCTGCTCACCTAGCTCCAGCTTCTCAGCGTCCTGACAGAGAAACTGCAGATCGGGGTGGCGCTCGCGGGCCAGAGCGACCATCGAAGCGCTGAAGTCGATACCAAGACCCGCCCCACAGCCTAGCGCAGCGAGCAGATCGCCGTTACCCGAGCCAATTTCAAGAACCCGGCTTCCCTGGGGAATCAAAAACCGGCACAGCGCCTCGATGTCCTGGTAGTAGTAGCGGTTGCGCCGCCGCCAGCGCTCCAGGCTGTAGGCCACCGCCTCGAAGTGCTTCTGGACTTCTTCTTTGTAGGAATAGTTCATCGACCGGCAGCACCGGACGGTAACGCAAGAGCTACTTTCGCTCGGACTGGACCCAGACGATGATCAAAAAACCGCAACAGACCAGAACCAGCAACGCAATCGCAAGCAGTGCAATACTCATCGAACCTTTATCACCTCCGGTGCCCGTCCTCCAAACAGAATAGCACCCACCCTAAAAAACGAAGTCTAAGGCTTGACGCGCACACCCAGTTCACCCGATACGACCGTCTGGCAGGCGAGCCGATAGGAGACCGGCTTGTTGCGCAACTTTTGCTCCTCGACGGCGGTGCGCTCACTGAGTTGCTCGGCTCCGGTGAGAATCTCGACGACGCAGGTGCCGCACTGACCGACGCCGCCGCAGTTGAGCAGCTTGGCCATGCCTTTGTAGATGTCGATGCTATTTTTGAGGAGCGCATCGCGCAGGATGGTGCCGTCCATGACGTAGATGTCGGTTTGCTGAGGCTTGATGTGGATCGTTGCCATAGGTGCCCTGCCAGCGAAATTCCAGTCCTCTATCGGCAACCGCTCCCCTCGATCCCCGGCTTTGTTACAGGAGTGAAAAGCCTTGTAAAAAAGAGTTGCGCGGTTGCTGAGCATTGGTTACACTTCTTTATACTGTTTTCCAAGACCTGCGGCAATAAAAAAAGCGGTTCTTACGGGCAAAGAGTATAGGCGCGCTGGATGGCGGGCCCAACGCGGATAACTGGCACAGTTAAGGAGGACGAGTTCGATGGGATTACCTTGGTATCGGGTGCACACAGTTGTCACCTCTGATCCAGGTCGATTGATCGCAGTACACCTGATGCACACGGCGCTGGTGGCCGGTTGGGCAGGATCGATGGCCTTCTATGAAGTGGCCACCTTTAATCCGTCTGACCCGATCCTCAATCCGATGTGGCGGCAGGGGATGTTTGTCATTCCCTTCATGACCCGGCTGGGTGTGATCAATTCCTGGAGTGGCTGGTCGGTTTTCGGGCCCTTCACCTCCGACGGGCTGGGCAATCCGGTGACTGGGGACGTTGGTTTCTGGTCCTTCGAGGGCGTCGCTGCTGCCCACATTGTGCTCTCCGGGCTGTTGTTCTTGGCGGCCTGCTGGCACTGGGTCAACTGGGATCTGGAGCTATTTCGCAATCCGCGCAACGGGGAACTGGGCCTCGATCTGCCCAAGATCTTCGGCATTCACCTGTTGCTTGCGGGTATTCTCTGCTTTGGTTTTGGGGCCGTTCACCTGCAGACGGTGGGCATGTGGTACTCGCTCGACCCGCTCTACGTCGAAGCGGGCAAGTACGGCGACTATATCCAGCGACTGGCAGCGAATATACCCAAGGACGCCTTCGGCAACTTCAAATCGACCGGCATCGTCGTTCCGACGGGCTTTGCCTGGGGAGCGGACGGCTTCAACCCGTATAACCCGGCGGGTATTGCTGCCCACCACGTCGCCGCCGGTATCGTCGGCATCTTAGGGGGCATCTTCCACATCGCGGTGCGGCCACCGGAGCGGCTATACCGCTCGCTGCGGATGGGCAACATCGAAACGGTCCTGGCGAGCGCCCTCGCGGCGGTCTTCTTTGCCGCCTTCGTCGTCGCCGGTACCTTCTGGTACGGCTCTGCCACCAACCCGGTCGAACTGTTCGGTCCAGTGCGCTACTCCTGGGATGCGCAGCTCTACGACGAACGGATTGACCAGCTCGTTGCCGCCAACATCGCCAAGGGCATGAGCCCCAAGCAGGCCGAGGACGCCGTGCCGCTGCGGTTGCGCTTCTTCGATTACGTCGGCAACAGCCCCGCCAAGGGCGGCCTCTTCCGGGGCGGCCCGATGAACAACGGCGACGGCATCGCCAACGGCTGGCTCGGCCACCCAATCTTCAAGGACAAAGAAGGCCGCACCCTCCGGGTGATGCACCTCAACACCCTCTACGAGACCCAACCGGTCGTGCTCATCGATAAAGACGGCATCCCGCGCGCCGATATCCCCTTCCAGCGCTCCGAGTCCCAGCTCAGCATTGAGCAGACGGGTGTCACCGTCTCCTTTGTGGGTGGCAAGCTGGATGGCCAGAGCTTCGAGGATCCGGCCCAGGTCAAGAAGTACGCCAAGGCCGCCCAGTTCGGCGAACTCATCGAGTTTGACCGCAACCTGCCGGGCGGGACAGAAGCTGACGGCGTGTTCCGCACCAGCACCCGTGGCTGGTTCGTCCTCGCCCACGGCATCTTTGCCCTGCTGTTCTTCTTTGGCCACATCTGGCACGGAGCGCGCACGCTCTTCCTCGATGTCTTCACCGGCGTCGATCCGACCCGTCAGGAAGAAGAGTTCGAGTACGGCGTCTTCAAGAAGCTGGGTGATGCCACCACCCGCAGAGAAGAAGTGGCCTGATTTTGTAGTTCAAGCGGCGGGGTTCCCCGCTGCTTGAACCTGCACTTTCCACTGTTATCCAAGGGGATCGCTCATGGGTTCGTCCGGTATCACGACTATCACCTACGTACTGATCCTGGCCCTCATCATCCTGGCTATCTTCTTCGCCGTCTTCTTCCAGGAGAAAAAGCGCTGAAGTTTGCCCACGGGGCCGGATGCGTTCCAACAAAAAGCCACCCGGCGACAATGGCCGGGTGGCTTTTTGTTGAATCTATTCGATTTAATCCTCGTGCATCTCAAACGGGTCTGCCAGTTTCTTAGAAGGCGGACCAAAGGCGGTGTAGATCGAAAGGGCGGTCACCAGCACCAGGGCGACCAGAATGCCAACGACGAAAAACTGTGCGACACCCATGGTTGTTTCAAAGTGTAAACTGCTGCTTCCAGTGTGTCAGCTTTGCCCCAGGCGCGCAAGCCGGAAAATTCGTTGACAGGTGCGTTAGATCCCGACAGAATACGTATAATTTAGTAACACTAGCTGCGACAGGTGTACCGATGGCGCGTAGGACATGGTTAGGTGACCGGCTCAAGCCGCTAAATTCGGAGATCGGCAAGGCCAGCCCTGGCTGGGGGACAACGCCGATCATGGGCGTGCTCATCGCTCTATTTGGCGTCTTTTTGATCATCATCTTGCAGATCGCCAACAACTCGCTGTTGCTGCAGGGCGTCAACGATCAGGAGGCGACCGGTCCTGCCAACCAGGGTTACGGTTACTATCCCAAGTCTCGCTAGGGTGCCGCTCTATACTGGGAGCAGGTAGGCGAGTTTTGCTATGGAACTATTTGGCGTCGGCCCGCTGGAACTGGTGGTCATTGGTCTGGTCGCTCTGCTGGTCTTTGGACCCAAGAAGCTACCGGAGCTGGCGCAGAATGTCGGTCGGCTGATGCGCGGTCTTAAAGATGCCTCGCGGGACTTCGAGCGCGAGTTGCGGCGCGAGTTCGTCGAGCCTCAGACACCGGTGGCATTCCCCGAGCGCTCCTTCGAGCCCGCCCCACTGCCGGAGCCAATCACTACCGAAACCGTCGCCGAACTCAGCGATTCGGCAAACGGGAAGCCGCCGGTTGCTTCTCAGCCTTCTTCGGAACCAGCGGCCTAGCCGGGGCGATCCAGAGGGCGCTGGTGCCCTCGCGCCGCCGGTCGCTTGCGGCGACGAACGGCACAGCGGGGTCAGGCTGGGCCTGCACCGCTTCGACGTTGCCCATCGCATCGATGGGCACAACCTGATAGCCCAGATCGCTTAGGGTGCTTGTCGGCACTGGAAAATCCGCTTCGACCAAAAGGCGGTCCGGCTGCCATTGATGGTGCAGGCGGGGAGCGTTCACCGCCTCGGCGAGGGGCAGTTTGTAGTCGAGCAGGTTGAGCACCGTCTGCAGAACGGCGTTGGTGATAAACGATCCGCCGGGGCTACCGAGGACGACCCAGGGCCGCCCGTCTTTAAGCAGAATCGTCGGCGTCATCGACGAGAGGGGCCGCTTGCCGGGGGCGATGGCGTTCGCCTTGCTGCCTATCAGGCCAAAGAGGTTGGGCACGCCGGGGGCGGCAGCAAAGTCGTCCATCTCGTTGTTGAGCAGAATGCCGGTCCCCGGTGCAACCACCCCGGCTCCGAAGCCGCCGTTGATCGTCTGGGTGATCGAGACGGCGTTGCCGTCGCTGTCGATCGTACTCAGGTGGGAGGTGTTCTCCACCGGGCGCGGCCCTTCCCAACTGGTGAAGGCGGCGAGGGTCGATCGATCGAGGAGGCTTCCGGGGGTGATGGCACTGGAGGGGGTGGCGCGGGCCGGGTCGATGGTTGCTTTTTGAGCAATGCCGTAGCTTCTGGCAATCAAGGCTGCAACCGGCACCGGCACGAAGGCCGGATCGCCCAGAAAGCGCGAGCGATCGGCGTAGGCGCGGCTCATCGCCTGGGCCGTAAAGTGGGCCCGCAGGGGCAGAGGCTGGGTGGGCAGATCAAAATTTTCGACAATACCGAGCATCTCCAACAGCACCGTGCCGCTACCGGGGGGCGGCATCGTCAGCATCTCGGTCCCCCGATAGCTGCCGCGCAGGGGGTCGCGCCAGAGCGGAATATAGGCTCCCAGATCGTTCGTGCTCACCAGAGCGCCGTGGGCCGTCATCGCCCTGGCCAGGGCCTGGGCCGTCTGGCCCCGGTAGAAGCTCGCGCCTCGCGTCTGGACCCACGCCTCGATCGTGCGCGCCAGATCCGGCTGTTTGAGCAGATAACCCGCCGCCGGTGCCTGGTTATTGACCAGAAAGATGCGGCTCGCCTCCGGATCGCGCCGGAGCCGACTGGCCGACGCTTCGAGCCGCTCGTGCAGGAGCGGGCTCACCGCAAAGCCGTCCCTGGCCAGCCGGATCGCCGGGGCGGCCACCTCGGCAAGGGGCAGACTGCCGCTCGTCTGCTGCAGCCGCAACAGGCCCGCCGCCTGACCGGGAACGGCTACCGCCAGATAGCCATCGAGGGAGAGCCTGGGGATCACCTTGCCCGCCGCATCCAGATACATCGAGGCGCTGGCCCGCGCCGGAGCGGTTTCGCGAAAGTCGAGCACCCGCGCCTGATGGGTGCGGCCCGTGTAAAAAAGCGCAAAGCCGCCACCCCCCAGACCGGACGCCTGGGGTTCGACCACTCCCAGTACCAGACTCGCAGCGATGGCGGCGTCGAAGGCGTTGCCCCCCTTGCGCAACATCTCGATCCCGGCGGCGGTGGCCAGCGGGTGGGCGGTGCTCACAGCACCGCTTTCGGCACGGGCAGCGGCGGCAAAGGGCAAAGCTGCCAGAGCGGCGATGGCCAGCCTTCCTCCCAGGCGATAGTTCAGAGGCATAATTTCTTGAGAGATTCCGAGTCAGGTGTATCATACCGGGGTAATCCTTCGCCGGACCTCCGGCTTCTGACGCGGACGGAATGCTCGGACAGTTGCGGCGCTTATCGATCGTTGCTTCGCTGGTGGCCCTCGCCCTGCCTGCCCCTGCCCTGGCGCTGACGTTGCAGGTGACGGTGGCGGGCCAGAGCGTTCAGGTCACAGACAACAGCAAACTCGATGCCGAGAAGACGAGCGGCACGATCCGCTACGCGGGCCAGGTGGGCGACGTCGAGGTACGGGCGACGGCGGTCGAAGAACTTACGGCCAGGGGCCAGCGCGCCCTGACCCTGAGCGGGCCGACCGGCAGCGAGGGGCCGGAGCCGATGATCACCAACGCTGGAGAACCAGGGACAGAAATTACTCTCAGCGTCACCAGTTCCGACTTTGAAACCCTTGGCCCCGAGACGCGCACGAGCCTGCACTACCAGGGGCAGATCACCGATGTCGAGGATGCCCGACTTGCCCTCGATGTGCCCCAAAACCAGCTCAGCGCCCTTGTCGGCAGCCAGACTGCCACAAGCATCCAGATTCCGGCGGTGCAGTCCGAAGGAGAACAGTCCAACTTTGAACAAAAAAGCCCGCCCGCCCAGCTCAGCGGCGAGGTCAAAAATATTGGTCTATCGCTGCAGGTCAAACTTGGCTCCGGCGACGCCCTTTTAGTCGATGAGGCGCGGGTCGTCACCGCCACCGTCGAGCAGAGCTTCAACCTCGCATCGATCGCCGGGATTGCCGTCGCCCTAGTAGTGATTGCCATCGGCCTCGTTCTTTTTCTGCGGCCCCGCCGCCGCGTCCGCCGCTAGCCCGCCCGATCAGGAGTTCCACCCGTGTCCGCACTGCTTCTCGATGGCAAAGCCCTGGCGGCCCGCATCCAGGCAGAATTGACCCACGAAGTCCGCTCGCTGCAGGAGCGCTTCCCCCGCCCGCCCGGCCTCGCCGTCCTCTGGGTGGGCGACAATCCAGCCAGCGCCGCCTACGTCGGCAACAAGAACCGCTCCGGTGCCGGCGTCGGCATCGATATCAGCAAAGGGCAGCATCTACCCGCCACCCTCTCGGAGGCCGAACTGCTCGCGATCGTCGATGAATTGAACGCCGATGCGAGCGTGGACGGCATTCTCGTCCAGCTGCCACTGCCGGAGCAGATCGACAGCAACCGCATCCTCGACCGCATCGATCCGGACAAGGACGTGGACGGTTTGCACCCCACCAACCTTGGCCGTCTGGTGCGCGGTGAACCGGGTCTGCGCTCCTGTACCCCGGCGGGGGTGATGCGCCTGCTCGCCGAAGCAGGGATCGATCTGGCCGGTAAGACTGCCGTCGTGCTCGGTCGCAGCATTCTGGTGGGCAAACCCGTCGCCTTGATGCTGCTCGAAAAAAACGCGACGGTCATCATGGCCCATTCGCGCACGCGGGATCTGGCAGCCCTCACCCGCAGCGCCGATGTGGTCGTGGCCGCTGTCGGCAAGCCGGGCCTGGTGGATGGCGCGATGATCAAGCCGGGAGCGGTCGTCATCGACGTGGGCATCAACCGGATCACCGACGCGGCGGGCAAGAGCCGCCTGGTAGGCGACGTCGATTTTGCCTCCGTGCGTGAGGTGGCCTCCGCCATCACCCCGGTGCCGGGCGGCGTCGGGCCGATGACGGTGACGATGCTGCTCGCCAACACCGTGCAGAGCTATCGCCGGCGCGTGGGCAGCTAGATGACGATCTTCGAGCGCATCGAGCAATTCAACCGGGGCCGCGACCCGCAGTTGCTCCAGATCAAGTACGCGAAGATGCGCACCAGTCCCCTGCGCTTTTTTCGCGGCAGTTGTCACTTGTTTGCCGAGGACTGGCCGGTGGCCTCCTCGCTCAATCGCTCCCCGCTCACCTGGAACTGCGGCGATCTGCACATCGAAAATTTTGGCAGCTACAAGGGCGCAAACCGTCTCACCTACTTCGACATCGACGACTTCGACGAGGCGATCCTCGCTCCCTGCACGGTCGATCTCACTCGCTTTCTGACAAGTGTGCTGCTGGCTGTGCGGTCTTTGAGTGACGAAGCAACTGTTGCCAGACACCTCTTCCAGAGTGGACTTGAAGCTTACAGCGCTGCTCTTGCTGCGGGCAAGGCGTTCTGGATCGAGCGGCGGATCGCTGCGGGGCTGATCGGCGATCTGCTGGACCGTCTTCGTCAGCGCCGCCGCCGGGACTTTTTGTTGCGTTTAAGCGAGCGCACTGCGACGGGCTGGCAGCTCAAGACACTACCGGGCCGCTTCTTCCCCATCCCTCAGCCAGAGTACGAACAGATAGCCGGGACCGTTGCCAGGCTCGCGACAACAGCTCCGGACCCGCGATTTTATGAGATCTTCGACATCAAGCGGCGCGTCGCCGGTACCGGCAGCATCGGCATCGAGCGCTACGCGATCCTCGTGCAGGGGCGCGGTTCACCGGACGGGCACTTCATCCTCGATCTCAAGCGCGCCCTTCCCTCCTGCTGGCAGCCGCTGTTTCAAGCCTTTCAACCTGCCTGGCCGGACGAAGCGACGCGTGTCAGCCAGGTGCAGCAGCGCCTGCAGGCCGTCGCCCCCGACTCGCTGCACCCACTGGTACTGGACGGCAAGCCTTACGTACTTAAAGAACTGCAGCCGGAGGCCGACCGGGTGGATCTTACAAGCTGGGACGGCAAGCCGAAGCGCCTGGAAAGCCTGGTACGGACGATGAGCCAGATCATCGGCTGGGCGCACCTGCGCGCCAGTGGGCGCGACCGCTCGGCCATCGCCGACGCGCTCATCAACTTTGCCCACCAGCAAGGCTGGCAATCGCTGCTGAGCGAATACGCCAACCATTACAGCGAGCAGGTAGTAGCGGACTGGCAGGAATTTTGCCGAGCCAGCGCACCCGATACTTGAGCTATCCTCCTGCTTCGGACATCGGATGTGTGATTTACAAACAGGGTTACAGGCATAACTGCTCTCTTGAAACTGACTTCACCCATCCCGCCTGCAGCCCAGTGACAGTGAACCCCCCCTCTTCTCCTCTGCCCGGCGGGGCAGGGGAGGAGAGCGGGGGGCAGGGGGGGTGTGGAGGGGTGGGGACGGTTTTAGCAAGCACCCAAAAAGCAAAAGAACGACCAGCTCCAAAATCCGCTTCCCCCACTCCAGCCCAAAACCTGATGCTTATCGTCTGCTTAGAATAAAAAAGTACATATTATGTTTTCCATTGCCGTTGCCTCGTCGTCGTTATTGCACTTCCGTAGTTTCCTATTCCCATTCAAATTGTCCAAACTCCCAATCATTATATGTATGTTTCCACCTCTCTTCATTTTCAAATTCCCGCTCATATGCTTCTACATCTCTAGCTTCCAGAGCAAGAATATGCGACTTAAGCAGAGCTTCGCGATTTTTCAGGTAGCAGTGAGGATGATCCGACCACTCGACTTCACACTCCTGGCCTGGAGCCTGTGAATTAAAGTCTTCAAATTCGCACCAAGTTCCTTTGACTCTACCCCAACCCCACATGCTATATCGGCTATTCCATCTGTACTTAAACCAAAATTCTAGCTCGGGAAAAGCACGTCCTATTAGACGGATGAGAGAAACAGAATGCTTTGGCTCGAAAACTCCCGTTCCCGATGCGTTGTAGACAAGACAATCTTCTGCTTCCTCAATAAGCTCTCCTCCTACACTGGGGAGATGGACATCAGTAGAGAATCCTTTTTCAACAATGAAATGGACAGGATTGCCAGCAGAGTCAGTACAGTATAAGAACGTTTCAACCATTGGATCATCAAGGTAATCTTCCATCTCAGATTCCTCGACTTGTTTACCAACAATTACTATAATCCCGTACTTACCTTGGTCCAGGATTATGGCCACACCGGTTGCTTTGAGGACAGGAATAAAATTAGAAAAATTTAGCGTGCTATACCGATTTTTGCCCTGGACCTGTAGCACATCTCTAAATCGTCTCAGTTCGTCTTTGGGACCACTAACTCTTATACGAAGCTCACCAGATGTCGCCATAGAACCTGCTCAATTTAATTGTATATGCTGGCTCAGTGGAGTAT
The DNA here is from genome assembly GCF_000484535.1 of Gloeobacter kilaueensis JS1. Classification (NCBI taxonomy): domain Bacteria; kingdom Bacillati; phylum Cyanobacteriota; class Cyanophyceae; order Gloeobacterales; family Gloeobacteraceae; genus Gloeobacter; species Gloeobacter kilaueensis. Next base: position 1,096,333 of record NC_022600.1, read on the forward strand.
AGTAGCAGATGGCCCTGGGCACAACTTGTTGCCCCTCCACTATCCCTATCGGACGGAGAGCTGGTGACTACTGGCTCTATGTTCTGGTACATCATCCGCTTTATGCCGAGTTGATTTTATGGTTGGCGGCGAGGATATTGCGCTCTCGACCTGTGGTCCACGCGGACCGTGCACGCTCCGTTCCCAGCCGCATCAGTTCCCGGAAGCGCTGCAGTTCTTCGTCTGTCAAACTCATCGGCCTTGTCCCCTTACTCAGTTCCTTTGTCACGGTGCCTCGACAGAAGCAGCTCCGCCCAATAACCGGGTAAGTTTGAAAGTGAGGTCTTGACGTTGCGGTTCGTCCAGCACTGGCGACATCTGTCGGGAAGGCGGTTCCTCCACGAGCGGCACCCAGGAGTGGCAACCGGCGTACTCAGGTTTTTCGATCACTTCAAAGGGTTCTAAGAGTCGAAAGACCGTGAGCAGAAGCACCGTGAGCCCCGGCCTGCGGTAGTAAAAGCGCTCTGCAACGGTGGCCGGAGCGAGCAGGTGCAATTCTGTCAGTTTTTCCAGTACCTCAAAGGTGTCCACCTGCCAGTAACGCTCGACGCGGGCAAAAAGCTGGATCGGCACTCGCCCCGGTTCTGGAGTCCGAAGCTGGGCGAGCCGTTCTTGGGCGGCAGGGATTAACTGGGCTGGATTCTGGTGAAAGGCAGTCGGGTAGAGAAAGAATGCCTCGTGCTCGACGCTGAAGCCGCCCCGCCGCTCGCGAATACCCCCCTTGCGCAGCAGGATGCTCTGCTCACCCCGCTCAAGGGCGTCGCAGATAACTGCCCATTCTTTAAGAGCAACGTTCAGGGTCAAAGATTCCTCTAAACTTTTTCGCGCTTGCGGGCCGTGCGCGCCACCTCCCGCTCCGGCTTGCCGCGAAAGACAAAGCGCAGGGGCGAACCTTCAAAGCCCAGAATCGAGCGGAACTGCCCTTCGAGGTAGCGGCGGTAGCCCTCTTTGAAGAGCTTGGTGTCGTTGACGAAGAGCACAAAAGTTGGTGGATTGGTGGCGATCTGGGTGGCGTAGTAGACCCGGCCCTGGCGGCCCTGGCGAGTCGCGGGGGGTGAGCGCCACAGCAGTGCCTCCTGCAGCGCCTCGTTGAGAACGGCGGTGGGCACCCGGCGCTGGTGCTGTTCGGCGACCCGATCGACTGCCTCGATGATCTTATCGACCCGCTGGCCCGTCAGGGCGCTGGTAAAGACGATCGGTGCCCACTCGACAAAATTTAACTCCTCCCGCAGCCGCTCGCGGTAGTGGTTCATCGTGTAGGTGTCCTTTTCGAGGGCATCCCACTTGTTGACAACTACTACGCAGGCGCGGCCTTGATCGACGATCTTGGCTGCCAGGTTGCCTTCTTGATCGTGGGCCCCTTCGAGGGCGTCGATGACGAGCACCACCACGTCGGCGCGGCGGATCGCCCGGATCGCCCGCGAGACGCTAAACGCCTCGGGGCCATAATCGACCCTGGCTTTTTTGCGGATACCGGCTGTGTCGATGAGGCGATAGCGCCGCCCGTTGCGCTCGATAAGTGTGTCAATTGCATCGCGGGTAGTGCCCGCCACCTCGGAGACGAGGGCGCGTGGGTGCGGACCACCGACTAGGGCATTGAGCAGGCTCGATTTACCGACGTTGGGCCGACCGATGATCGCGACGCGCAACTCCGCCTGCTCGCGCTCCTCGGGCTGTTCTTTGGGGAGAACCGCCACCAGCGCGTCGAGCAGATCGCCTGTGCCGGAGCCGTGGATGGCCGAGACGGCGAACGGTTCTCCCAGACCCAGAGCGTAAAATTCGGCGGCCAGGCTGAGGGCAGTGGAGGGCTCTTCGAGCTTGTTGACCGCAAGCAGCACCGGCAATTGCTTTTGGGAGCGCAGCCAGTCGGCCACCTCGCGGTCACCGCTGGTAAGGCCCAACTGACCATCGACGACAAAGATCACCGCCGAAGCTTCAGCGAGGGCAATCGCCACCTGCTCGCGAATCAGGGGCAAAAACTGTTCGCTATCTTCAAAGACCAGGCCGCCGGTATCGACCACCTGAAAGCGATAGCCGCACCATTCGGCGGGCAGATAGAGCCGGTCGCGGGTCACCCCCGGCTGGTCATAGACGATCGCCTCGCTGCCTCCCGCCAGGCGGTTGAGCAGCGTGGACTTGCCGACATTTGGTCGGCCAACGATAGCGACAACAGGTAATTGCATAGCTTTGTTATTCTAACTGATCGCAAATGCGTTCAGCGGCGGCGCGGCCAGCGGCAGGCGAGCCAGCCTCTGCGTCTGGCCAGGCGCTTGAGCGCCCAATCGGGATTGACGACGATCGGGATGCCGACCGCGCTCAGCATCGGCAGATCGGAAGCACTGTCGGTATAAAAAAAGCTATCCATCAACTCCAGCCGCTCTGCCCTCGCCCAGAGTTGGGCTGCCTTGACCTTGCCCTCGCCGTAGCACAGGCCCACCCCAGCAAACTGGCCGGTAAAAAGGCCGTCTTCGACTTCCAGGTGGGTGCAGAGCGCCGCATCCATGCCCAGGGCGTGGGCGAGCGGTTCCGCCAGGTAGGAGATGGCGGCGGTGAGCAGCACGCAGCGATGGCCGCGTGCGCGGTGCCATTCGAGGACCGTCTGGGCCTGGGCCGCCACCCTGGGCAAGAGTTCCCTCAGCGCAATCTGGCGGCAAAAACGGATGAACTCGGCTTCTGGCTTGCCTTTGATGCCCTCCAGGGTCGGCTTTAAGATCGCATCCATCGACAGGCGGTTGAGGCGGTAGAGCAGGTAGTAGTAGATCGTCTTAAATAGATCGCTCATCGCGGCTCTGTCTTCGGCCACGGCGCGCTGCACATAAAGAAGCGAGGAGTTGCCCGCTACCAGCGTCTGATCCATGTCAAAAAAGGCGGCAACGCTGCCACCCTCGGGAGCAGCCAGAATTTTTTGCTGCAGGCGCAACTGATTTTCGATGGCCGAATGCCTGCGCGATGCGCGACGAACAATGGATTTGCGCAGACGCACGATCAAGGTGATTCTCGAAGCAGACCCTCCCAGTTTACCTGCATTAACACTCCCGCCCTGGTATGAAGCCGCTCAGCTATGCTGAGAAAGCTTTTGCAGTAGGAGTTGGCGGCGTGTCTGGCACTGTCTGTATCGGTTCGCGCGATTCTCAGCTGGCGCTGGTTCAGACCCACTGGGTCCAGGGCGAGTTGCAGCGCGCCCATCCTGAGACGCAATTTAGCGTCCTTGAGATGAAGACCCAGGGAGACAAGATTCTCGATGTCCCCCTGGCCAAGATCGGCGACAAGGGGCTTTTTACAAAAGAACTCGAAGCCGCCATGCTCGATCGGCGCACCGACCTTGCCGTTCATTCGCTCAAGGATCTGCCCACCATCCTGCCGGAAGGTCTGATCTTAGGAGCGATCACCGAGCGCGAAGATCCCCGCGATGCCGTTATTATTCGCCAGGATCTGGAGGCAGCGAACCTCGAACAACTGCCTGACGGCGCTCTGGTGGGCACCTCCTCGCTCAGGCGGCTCGCTCAGCTCAAGCACCACTACGGCGATCGCTTCCGCTTCAAAGATATTCGCGGCAACCTCAACACCCGCCTGCGCAAGCTCGACGAAGGGCAGTACGACGCGATCGTGCTTGCAGTCGCAGGACTCAAGCGCTTAGGCAGTGAGATGGCTTCCCGGATCAGCGACATTCTTCCTCCGGAAATCTCGCTGCACGCCGTCGGCCAGGGGGCCCTGGGCATCGAGTGCCGCAGCGGGGATGAGGCGATACTCGCACTGCTCACCAGCCTCAACCATCCGCCCACCGCCCTGCGCTGCCGGGCAGAGCGGGCAATGCTGCGCGCCCTCGAAGGGGGCTGCCAGGTACCGATCGGCGTCTACAGCGAGATCAAAGATGACACGACCCTCAGCCTACAGGGCGTCGTCGCTTCCCTCGACGGCCAGCAACTGGTGCGTGCCCACCGCAGCGGCCCCGCCGACGATCCAGAAGCCCTCGGCTCTGCCGTTGCCGACGATCTCAAGGCCGCCGGGGCGCAGCAGATTCTGGAGGCGATCTTTAAGCTGGCCCGTTCGCCGGAGGTGATCGCACCGGGGGCTCTGCCGGCCCAGTAATCAGTCGCGAAAGTAATAGCGATCGATGGCCTCGGTGGCCCGGCTGTCGCGCAGAGCCCGCTGGGCCAGGTTGGCGACTTGCTCGTTGCCTTCGATAAGCAGCAGGTACTTGCCCCGCTCGATCCGGTTGCGGTAGGCGATCGATTCGCCGCTCTCGAAGACGAAGCCGACGCCACCGCCAACCAGTAGCCCGCCCAAAATCCCCGAGAGTCCACCCAGGATCGCGGCAATTACCAGGCTCAGGATGCGGTTATCCGGCACAATGTCGATGTGCGTAAGCCAGTTAAATAAAAAGCCAAAGACCAGGCCAATCAACCCCGTTAAGCTCGCGGTGCGCCAGGCGCGCTGCTTTGCGACCCGCAGCGGATCGGCGAAACCTACAGCGTCGGCGTCGCGGTAGCCTCTGCCGACGATCGCGATATTTTCGGGCGAAAGCCCCTGCCTCTGCAGAGAGCGATAAGCCTCCAGCGCCGCCGGCTCATCGCCAAGCACGGCAATCACCAGATGGCGCTCGCGCGGTTGAGTGCTCTGCACGCCCGTACCCCCAACTTCGATTCTCCTCTCAGTCTATAAATATTCTTCAAGCAGGCCACCCATCTTCTGGTGCAGAGCGGGCGCGGACGATTGACATTCATGTTTGGCTGGATCCAGAATAGGTATTCGTTGATGCAAGCCGGGATAGCTCAGTTGGTAGAGCAGCGGACTGAAAATCCGCGTGTCGCCAGTTCAAGTCTGGCTCCTGGCACTCGCAATTTGCTGGCTGTCGTCGATTGCCCCGACGGCAGAGCACAAATTTTTAGCTAAAACCGCAGCCTGTCCACAAAATAGAGCATCTATACTGACAGCACCTGCCAGATCGCAGGCAACACTGTAGGGGGCAACGATGTCAAGTATTCAAGCACCAGGAACATTCGGTACACATTTTCGCGAACACGCAGGGTGGACGATTCTCACCCGAGCGGTCGAACCGGGCTACGGGCGCGGCTTCATCGCTGAGTTGATCGACCCGAACGGTGGACGCTGGGGGCCGCTCGTCGGGTTTCTCTCACACCAGGAAGCCCAGGAACAGACGATGCGGTGCATCGAAGCCATTGGCCGCCGCAAGCTGCGCCTGCGCCGTCGAGCCTAAAGAAAGTACGCAAATCCGGCAGAAATAGTGTAGAATCGAGAGCACTACATAACTTGTAAGGCTCTCTGGGTGGTGGCGTTGCCGCCACCTTTTTGTTTGGGCGTCTAATAGGCGTTCCCCAGCTTTTGCTGGACGCAGGCGCGCATCGCTTCACGATCTTGCTGCGGCTGCTCGCTGCGGCACTGCTCGATTGCCTGGCGCAGGGCAGCGCGCTGCTGGTCGCTCAAGTTGGCAGGACCACCGCCTGACTCGACGCCATAGCCATAGCCATTGCCCGGCTGGCGACGATCACCTGTGAGCTGTTGTTTTTGCTCAGGTGTGAGGATAGTACCGAGGCGCTGGCGCACGCAGGTGCGCTGGTTATCCGGGCTCTGGGAACTCTGTTGCTCGCGGCAGTCGCGCACCGCCTGACGCAGGGCCGCCTGTTGGTCGGAGGAGAGGTTGAGATTGCTGAGGTTGCCGCCGGGGGCAGGCCCTTCGACCTGGGCCAGGACCGGAGCTGTGAGCACGCAGAAACTCAACAGACTACGGATCAAAATAGGTTTGAGCATAGCGGAGCACACTCCTGTCAGAAAGTACGATAACCGCGACCCAGTATAGAGGGGACGCCGACTGGGTAAAACTCCTGTTGGGCGGGGAACTGCTCTGTAGACGCTCGCTATCGGTCGAAGTTCAGACTCTACCTCCGGTAGGGGACAAATCTGCACGATCGAGCGGGCTGGTTGCCGGCTGCGCTTTTTAGGCTAAACAAGACAATCGCCCTCAATTCCGTAAGCGAGGTAAGTGGCGATGCGCCGCTGGAGCGGGTCGTTGGGGCTGCTGCTGATGCTATTTTCTTTCTCGTCGGCCTGGGGAGGGGAGCCGCCCGCTGAGCCGCTGACGCTTAAGGTGCGCAGCGGCGATCTGCCGGGCACCCTCACCCTGCTGGGCCGAATTGCCAGGGCAAACGTGATCTTAGAAAATTCGGTGAGCGGTCGGATCACGCTTAACCTCGAAAAGGTCAGTTTCAGCGCTGCCCTTGCCGCCGTCGCCGCTGCTGCCGGATTAACAGTTGTTCGTACCGAGGACAACGTCTATATCGTGAGCAAGCCTGCCACCGCCGGTCTTTCTCCCCTGGTAAGCGGCATCGTCCAGGCGGGCGGCGGCAGCGATCCTGCCCAGCGACCGGTGAGTTTCAACGTCAAGAATGCCGAACTGGGTTCTGTCATCGAGAACATCGCCAACCAGGCCGGGGTGCAGCTGGTGATCAAAGGCATCCTGCAGGACCGGGTGACGGGCCGGATGGCGGGGGTGCCCTTCGAGCGGGCGCTGGGGCATCTGCTGGGCGGTACCCGCTTCGGCTACCTCCACGAGGATGCTATCTACCTCATCGCCGATGCCACCCCCGGCACCCTCACCAGCCGCCTGCTCGAGCAGACCGATGTCGTACCCCTCAGCTACACTTCCGCCAAGACGGTGAACACCCTTGTTCCAGCCAGCCTCGCCCCTTACATCAAGGCGGACCCGATTCGCAACGCCGTCGTCATAAGTGGCACCGAGGCGATCCGCCGCCAGGTCAAACAGTTGCTCGCCCGCATCGACGCCCCGATTAAGCAGGTGGTCTTTGAAGTCAAGATTGTCGAACTGAGCGAGTCGGGCTCCCGCGACCTCAACGTGCTCAAAGGGGTACAAAATGGCAGCGCCACCGGCACGACGAGCGACGACACCACCACCAGCTCGACAAATCTCAGCCTCGCCTCGCAACTCACCGGCGGTGTAGCGGTCGGCGTCTTCAACAACGTTGCCCGCATCCTCGAAGTGGTGAGCGGTCTTGTCACCCAGGGCAAAGGCCGCCTTCTGACCGACACCAAACTGAGCACGGTAAGCGGCCAGAAGGCGAGCCTCGATGTCCAGACCGACATCAACCTCACCCTTACTGCCCAGAGCACGATCAACGGCTCGACTTCCAACACTTCGACCATCAACACCCTGCGCGCCGGTACGGTGGTCGAACTCGAACCGACCGTCCAGGCCGACGGCAACGTGCTCGCCATCCTCAGCCTCGAATCTTCGGTCGCCGGTACCCAGACCAACGCCAACACCGCCCCCAATATCTCCCGGCGCAAAGTGCGCAACACCCTGCTTCTCAAAGACGGCCTCACCGTCGAGATTGGCGGGTTGATTCAAAACAATACCCACGAGAACGTCACCCGCCTGCCCCTTTTTGGCTACCTGCCCCTGATCGGACAACTCTTTAGCAACACCTCCGTCTCCGTCGAGCAAAGTGAATTGCTCGTCTTCATCACCCCCCGCATCCGCGATGTCCAGCCAATCGAAGCGACCCGTCTGCCCCTCGAACCCCAGCGCTAGATTATCGACTAGCCGACAGAGCTACATGAGCAGTCTGTTACCTGTTTTGGATCGTTTGTGAAGTCTTTGAAAGACTATTTTATTTACAGATGCCGTTTTTGCTTGAGAGCAGATCCACGGCTCTCCGCTTGCTCCCGAGTCCGCTTGTACTTTTGCCGTTTTGCTTCAAGCCTCTGAAGTTTGTCGTTGACAGTTCGTTCTCGAAACCTGGATGTCACCTCTGAAGTCTCAGCCTGCAAATAGCTCCAAGGAACTGCCTCCTCAACGCTAATGCTGTACTGATACCAAACACACAGGCCCTCTTTACTTTCTGCTAGAGCGAACAAAGCTTTGATAACTTCTATAAACTCCCGACCTTTTAGATCCAGCGATGCAACAAACTCTGGAATTACCAGCAGTAATAATCTAATATGTTTCTCATCCTGACGGTCATGTTGGGGAAGACCTTTAAGATTAGCGAGTTTACCCTCAAGCAGTGTGATTGGATCTATAACTTTGAGCTTGACACCAGCTGATTCATTCCGACCTATAAAGGCGAGAGCCTGCTCTAAGATTTTCTCTGTACTCACACCATACACACTGCCCAAGACATCTATCAGCAGAGTTGTATTCTTACGTTGAACAAGCAGCACACCTGTGTTTGGTGTACCACCATCGATATTTTTGTTGAGAGTGATCTTTGCTCCTAAAGCGCGACCAATTAACTCTGCATCCTGTCTGGTGCCAAGAAAATCAATGTCCATGCTCGTGTAAGGTTGCAGCTCTTGCCAATTGGCAGTTTCTCGCGCAAAGAGGATCGACCAAAAGTTGACAGCCTGTCCGCCAACTAGCACAACTTCAGCGCCGCTCTCGGTTATTTCAAACAAGATTTCCTGCACTAGTGCAGGATCAAGAAAAGTACCGAGATGGCTCACCGTCGCTTGCGCAGACCCAGAGCCCATCCCTTAGGCACGATGAGTTCGAAAGAGCGAGGACGGAAACTGAACTCAAGATAGCGCTGTGCCTGCTCTGGATCCAGTGCATTGAAAGCAGCTCTAGCCCTTGCTTTCTCGCGGGCTATTTGCTCCATTTCTTCTGGCTCGGCCATGCGTACATTCATGGACTGACTTGCTCCAACAGCAATCTCTGCGCAACAAAAGCTATGCACCTGCCCCTGTTCTATCACGGGAGCGCGTCTTTCTCAAGGTTCCCCGAAGCGATCTATGGCAGCTCTACAGAGAGGGGTTTGGCGATGTGGGGCAGGCCCCACCCGAGTTTTTCGCGCAAGAGGGCAAAAAATTCTGGCGGCTGCAGGCGGATAAGGCGAGTGCGAAAGCGGGAGCGGCGGACGCGCACCTGATCGCCCGGCACGATGTAGCAGCCGGAGTTGCCGTCGAGGGAGAGGATGAGGTGGGCGTGGTTGGTGGGCGGGTAGAGCACCAGCGATTCGGTGTCGGCGAAGACCAGCCCACGGGCGGCGAGGGAGTGGGGGCAGATCGGGATGAGCTGCATCACCTGCACGTCGGGGGTGACCACCGGACCACCGGCAGCCAGGGCGTAGGCGGTCGAGCCGGTGGGGGTAGCGATGATGATGCCGTCGGCGGCGATATCGACGGCGTTGTGGCGACCGATGGCGACCTCGAAGTGGCACATGCCCGAGAGGGGCTCCTTGTGGAGCACGGCCTCGTTGAGGGCGAGCGCTTCCCAGATCAGATGCTCGTCGCGAAAGACCCGCACCTCCAGCATCGAGCGGTCTTCGAGAATGTACTGCTCGGAGAGGAGCGTGTCGATGGCCGGATGGAGCTGGTTGAGGTAGCCCTCGGTGAGGAAGCCCATGTGGCCAGTGTTGATGGCCAGAAGCGGAATATCGAAGGGAGCCACCTGGCGGGCGGCGGCGAGCACCGTGCCGTCGCCGCCCAGCACGATCGCAAACTGCATCGCCTCGTCGTAGCCATCTGCCACCAGCCGGTCGATCGGCGTGTGGCAGACGGGGCTGTCGGGCCTCGGAAAGCCGAGGATGCCTCCCCAGCCGGTGGTCTGGTAGACCCGGTAGCCCGCTGTCAGGAGCTTGTCATTCAGTTCGACGGCGGCTCGCACGGCGGCGGGCTTGGTGTCGTTGAAGATGATTCCGGCTTTTGGGCTGCCCATAGCGCTATTCTGGTTCCCCGGCGTGGTAGGAACTGCGCACCAGTGGCCCCGAGCGCACATGGGCAAAGCCCAGCTCTCGGGCGGCAGCCTCCAGTTCGGCAAATTCGGCAGGGGTCCAGTAGCGCTGCACCGGCAGGTGGGCGCGGGAGGGCTGCAGGTACTGGCCGATCGTGACGCGCTCGCAGCCGATGGTGCGCAGATCGGCGAGGGTCTGGACGACCTCCTCGTGGGTTTCACCGTGGCCCAGCATCAGGCCAGACTTGGTGGCGATCGCCGGATCGAGGCGGCGGACGGTGGCGAGTACGGCCAGACTGCGCTCGTAGCTCGCCGCCTTACGGGCATAGTTCTGCAGGCGGCGCACCGTTTCGATGTTGTGGTTAAAGCAGACAGGACGGGCGGCGACAACGGTGGCGATGCAATTTTCGTCGCCGCGAAAGTCGGGGGTGAGCACTTCGATCGCAACTCCAGGGTTGCGCTCGCGGATGGCGGCCATCGTGCGCGCAAACCAGCCCGCTCCTTGATCGGCAAGATCGTCGCGGGCGACGGAGGTGAGCACGACGTAGCGCAGGCCCAGCAGGGCCACCGACTCGGCTACTTTCTCAGGTTCATCTGGATCGAGAGGAAGCGCTCTGCCGCTCGTCACCTGGCAGAAGCCGCAGGCGCGGGTGCAGACCGGCCCCATCAGCAAAAACGTCGCTGTCTTCTGGGCGTAGCACTCGGCCCGGTTCGGACAGCGCCCCTCCTCGCAGATGGTGTGCAGCTGGCGCTGCTTGATGATTTTTTCGACCGTGCTTACCTGGGAAGCAGTGCCGATCGAGCGGCGCACCCAGTCGGGCAGGCGCGGGGCGGCGGTCCGGTGACTCATGGCGTCCGTGGGCGATTCGATCCCAGGATAATACCCCGCTCTCCTGCTGGAGCGGGCTCAGCTTTTTTTGCCGTTTTCCTCCCGGCCAGACAACAGCTCCACCACGAGCGGCGCGGGCGGGGCGGCGGGGGCAGTTTGACCGACCAGCAGAATGCCTGCGCCCTCGAACGCCCTGAGCACGGCGTAGCGGATCGCCCGCTGGACAGCCCACTGCTCCAGGGGAGCCGTCTTCACCAGCATCCGCAGCCCGACGCCACCGGCGCTCAGTTCGTCGATACCGAGCACTCTGGGCGCTTCGAGAATTTTCTGGTGCCAGTCCGCCTCGCTTCGCAGCGCCTCTACTGCGGACGCCATGAGCGCCATCGCCCGATCGATGTCGCTGCCGTGCTGGACGGTGAGCTTGAGATCGACCTGGGCAAAGCGGTTCGACAGGTTGGCCACCGTCTGGATCGCATTGTTGGGGATGGTAATCAGCCGCCCTTCGCTGTTGCGCAGCTGGGTGATCCGCAAATTCATGTTCTCGACCATGCCGCTCAGACTGTCGTTGCTGTTGATCACAACAAAGTCGCCGACGCCGTACTGGTCCTCAAACAGGATAAAAAAGCCCGTGATCACATCCTTGACCAGACTCTGGGCACCAAAGGAAACCGCCAGCCCGACGATCCCGGCACCGGCGATAATGGGTCCCACTTCGACGCCGACTTTGCCCAGCACCGAGACGGCGACGATGGTCACAAGCACGACGGTGAAGGTGCCCTTGAGCACGCCGCTGAAGGTGCCGATGCGCAGTTCCAGACGGGGGGAGCGATCGCGCGCCAGAAGCCGACCATCGCGGATCGCCTCGAAGAATAGATCGATGAGCCGGTAGCCGATCCGGATCGCAAAGACCCCCAGCGAGATCACAAGCAAAATGCCTGGCAGAGGCCCGATGAGCACCGCGTAGATTTGCTGTTGCCACTCAGCATTGACCAGACCACTGACAAGATAAAGCCAGCCGGCGACGATCCCCAGGCGGAGGAGCCACAGACAAAGGCGAGCCAGCTCCGGTACGAGCAGGTTGCGCGCCTTGTTCGACGAATCTGTCTGGACCTGGGCGCTGAAGTAGCGCCGCTGCAGGACGCCTGCAAGCCAGTACAGCCCGAGCGCCAGGACACTCAGACCGGCTGCAGCCAGGGACAGGCCCGGCCAATCGCCTGCGGCCAGCTGAGCTGTGACCAGTGTGCTTAGCCAGTTTTGCATAGTCGAGTGTTCGATAATTTTGCTCTATCTCACCATCCTGGGTGAACGGGCCGTCGCCTATCTTCCTACCCTGGGGGGAGCTTCCTCTACCTGGGGGGTGAGGGGAACAGCAGTGCTACCTTATAAAAAATACGTTCAAGCACATCATGGCCCTGCGCTTTATCGTCGTCGAAGACCACCCCGAGGTCGCCAAAAACAACTGCGAATGGCTGCAAAAAGTCGATGGCGACGCCTACTGCGAGATCCTCACCGATCCGATTGCCGCGAGCAAGCGCCTCAAAGAATTTCAGCCGGATCTGCTCGTAGTCGATCTGCTCTACGGCCAGACCAGCGGCCAGCAGTCGGGGGAACCGGGGCTCAACCTGCTGCGCGAAGTCTTTCAGAACTATCCCAACCAGAGCGTCATGGTCTACTCCAGCGAGCCGCTCCTGCTGACGCCTCTAAGCGAGGCGATTGGCAAGCACGAGGGCGGTTTTGCTGCCGTCAACAAGATGGACCGACGCACCCAGTTTCTTGAGGGGGCAAAAAGTGCCCTCAGCGGCGAATTAAAGATTCCCCGCGAACTGCGTGGCCTCCTGCAGCTCACCGAGCGCGAAGTCGAAGTGCTGAGCCTCATCTGTAAAGAAGCGCTCACCGACCAGGCCGTGGCCGACCGCATCTACACCAGCAAAAAAACCGTCCAGAACCACGTCCAGCGCCTCAAAGAAAAGCTGGGCATCGCCCTTGAGGACACCAACGAGACCAATGGCCGGGTAGCCCTGTGCATCGAGGCGATGCGCCGCAAACTGGTGCAGTTCTAGATGCGGGCCGTCCTGTGCGGCTACTACGGCTTCGGCAACGGCGGCGATGAGGCTCTGCTTTTAAGCCTGCTGCAGATGCTGCCCGCCCATGTCGAGCCGGTCGTGCTCGCAGCCCATCCACAGGCGGCAGCAAAGCGCTACGGCATCGCCTGCATCGATCGCTGGAATATATTCAGCGTCAGCCAGGCGATCGCCGGTGCCGACGCTTTTATCTGGGGCGGCGGCAGCCTGATGCAGGACGTTACGGGCAAAGCCAGTTTGCTCTACTACGGCTCGCTGATGCAGTTGGCCCAGAGCTTCGGTAAGCGCACGATCGCCTGGGCGCAGGGCCTGGGTCCCCTCAAAAGCCGCTGGAGCAGCGAGTACACCCGCCGCGTCCTTGCCGGTTGCACAGCGGTGAGCGTGCGCGACCGGGGTTCGGCGCAACTGCTCGATCGCTGGCAGATCCGCTACGAACTGGTCTGCGATCCGGTCTGGGGGCTCGAACCGCTGTCAGGCCCGCCTTCGCCGACTCAAAAATCGCAGATTGCCGTCGTTCTCAGACCCCATCTCGACCTCGACGCCCGCCGCCAGAGCGTGCTCGTCGCTGCCCTCGAACGTCTGCAGCGCGCCACCGATAGCCACATTCTCTGCGTTCCCTTCCAGCAACCGGGCGATGTTGCCCTGGCGCGGGCGATTGCCGAAAGCCTCGGCCCCTGCTGCGAGGTCGTCGCCGAATCGGACCCCAGGCGGCTCAGCAGCTTGTTTGCCGGGGTCGATCTGACGATCGCGATGCGCCTGCACGGTGTGCTGATCGCCGCCGCTGCCGGAAGCCGGGTCTGGGGAATCAGCTACGACCCGAAGGTGGCGCAACTGCTCGCTCAGATCGAAGCGCCGGGCTGCGATCTCGCCCGACTCCCGGACGATCCGGAGGTTCTCGCCCAATTCTGGATCGATCACTACCGGCGCGGCAGGAGCCTCGATGAAGCGGAACGCCGGCACTGGCGGGCCCTGGCCTGGGGCAACGCCGCTGTGCTCCAGCGCGTGCTGGACCGTCAGCCGTCCGGTTCGTAGGTGCTGTTCAGGCCATGACGGCCAAGGCTTTCACTATAAAATTCAGCGTGTTCGAGGGCACAGACGATCACCACCGCTACACCGCTGTTGTGCGCCTCGAGCATGACCGAGCGCGCTTTGGTGGGCTGCATCTTCGGAATCGTCTTCATCAGCACCTCGATGACGTAATCCATCGGGGTGTGATTGTCGTTGTGCAGTAGAACTTTGTACAGCGGCATCGGTTTGCGCTGTACAATCTTCTTCTCAAGAGTCTCTGTGCTCATAGATGCTGCGGATGGATGCGTAAGAATACCCAGGTAATAATTCTGCCCTAAGGCAGAGGCGCTGGCAATACCAAATATAACCACTTCTGGCAAAAAGAACTCTCGCTTGACCAAAAAACGCAAAGGCTCGGGCGGATGGATTCGAACCACCGGATGGCGGGACCAAAACCCGCTGCCTTACCGCTTGGCTACGCCCGAACAATCGAACCTGCCAGGCGATCGTAACGAGCGGGCTAGGGGGGTGTCAAGGCGAGAGCGGACGTCTGCCTGTCGGGCGCAGGAGGTGGGTTACACTGTTATTGTCAACAATTCGTTTACAAAACAGAGTGTTTGTTCTTACTGGCTACGACGCGCTGCTCATCTTCCTGCTGCTCAGTGCCCTGGTGCCCGTCCTCGCTCTGCTCGTCGCCAAGCTGATCCGGCCAAAGGTTGCTGGCGCTTACCGCACCACCACCTACGAATCGGGCATCGATCCCAGAGGCGATAGCTGGATTCAGTTCAACATCCGCTACTACATGTTTGCCCTCGTCTTCGTCGTCTTCGACGTGGAGACCGTTTTTCTCTATCCGTGGGCTGCCGCCTTCAACCAGTTGGGGCTGCTCGCCTTTATCGAGGCGCTTATCTTTATCGCCATTCTGGTGATTGCCCTTGTCTACGCCTGGCGCAAGGGTGCCCTCGAATGGACCTGAGGCGCTCTGCCGACCCGAAAGCTCGTGAATCGTCATGGAAACCAAGAATCTCCTCAACCCGATCCAGCGCCCGGAAGTCACCTCCGAATTGACCAACAACGTGGTGCTTACCACGCTCAACGACCTGTATAACTGGGCGCGGCTCTCCAGCGTCTGGCCCCTGCTCTACGGCACCAGTTGCTGCTTCATCGAGTTTGCCGGGCTTATCGGTTCGCGCTTCGACTTTGACCGCTTCGGTCTGGTACCGCGCTCCACGCCGCGCCAGGCCGATCTCATCATCACTGCCGGAACGGTGACGATGAAGATGGCTCCGGCGCTGGTGCAACTTTACGAGCAGATGGCCGAACCCAAGTACGTGATCGCGATGGGAGCCTGCACGATCACGGGGGGCATGTTCTCCACCGACTCCTACACCACCGTGCGCGGCGTCGATAAGCTCATTCCCGTCGATGTCTACATCCCCGGTTGTCCGCCCCGGCCCGAGGCGATCTTCGATGCGATCATCAAACTGCGCAAGAAGATGGCCAGCGAGGACTTCCGCGAGCGCTACAACCAGATGCAGCAGACCCACCGCTACTACCAGACCCAGCACTCGATGAAGGCGGTGCCGGAACCGCTCTCCAGCCAGTACCTCGAAAGTCCCACCCGCCAGGCGGCACCGCCTGAGCTGGTGGCGGCGATGGAGGTGCCCCTGGTGCTGCCTGAGAAGACCAAACAGGAACAGTCCTAAAGATCATCGTCATGGAAGAAGAACAACTGCAGCCATCGCCGGCAACTGAAATCGAACCGCTCAAGGGCCCCATTTCCGACTCGCTCAAGGCGCGCGGTCTGCCCCACGAGTTGCTGGGCCTCGATCGCCAGGGCGTCGAGATCCTCAAAGTCGAGCCTGAGCACCTCTTGCGCGTCGCCAAAGCCCTCTACGACGACGGCTTCAACTACCTGCAGTGCCAGTGCGGCTTCGACGAAGGCCCCGGTGCCCAACTGGGGAGCATGTACCACCTCACCCAGCTGAGCGACCGGGCCGATCGACCGCCGGAGGTCCGGATCAAGGTCTTCCTGCCCCGCGACAACCCGAGGGTGCCTTCGGTCTATTGGATCTGGAAGACCGCCGATTGGCAGGAGCGTGAGTCCTACGACATGTACGGCATCCTTTACGAGGGCCATCCCAACTTGATCCGGATCTTGATGCCCGAAGATTGGGTCGGCTGGCCGATGCGCAAGGACTACGTCACCCCCGATTTTTACGAACTGCAGGACGCTTACTGAGCGACCTGCTTCTGCAAAGCCACCGACAGTCGCCTGTCGGTGGCTTTTTGGTGAGCCGTTAGCGCGAAGGGGGAACTGGTGCGCCGAGGGGAATGGCGTTGAGCTGACTGTCGGAGATTTTTTTGACCTGGTTGAAGTTGTAGCCCAGCGCCTGGAGGGTCTGGGGATCGGGGATCGCCCGGCGGCGGCCATTTTCGATCTGGTAGATCGTCGGACCACTGCCCCGGACCAGAGCACCGTCGGCAAAGAAGGGCTGGGATGGAACGGGTTGGCCAAGCGGAATCGTGTTGAGCTGGTTGTCCGGCAGTTTGACAACTTGATCAAAGCTGTAGCCCAGCGCCTGGAGAGTCTGGGGATTGGGAATCGCCCGGCGGCGGCCATTTTCGACCTTGTAGATGGTCGAACTACTGCCCCGGACCAGTTTTCCTTCTAAAAAGTCCGGTCTGGTGGGTGCAGCCCCAAACGAGAGCCGCCGATCTGCCTCCTGGGTGATCGAGTCGTTGCGGTTGCGCAGCGTTACGGCGATGCGGGCGTTGTTTTCTTGATCGCCGCGCTTGACGGTGTAGTTGCCCTCGTAAACGCCGCTGTCGGTCTCCTGCAGGGGCAGCGACTGGGCAACGCCCTGGATGCTGAAGTTGCCCGTCGCCCCAGGCGAAGCGCTCACCCGAATGTTGAGCACTTCACCGGGTTGCAAGGACGGCTTGTTGGGGGAGAGGGCAATGCGCTCGATCGACAGGGCACCACCGCGATCCGCGCCGCCCTGGCCTCCACCAATCAGGCCGATCGACAGGGGCGGCAGGTTCTGACCGCTGCGGGCGAGGGTCTGGTACATCAAAGCGGCCACCTCCCCCCGCGAGGCGAGCTTGTTGGGCGCGATCACCGCCGGGTCCGGAAAATTGGCGATAATCCCGGCATCGGCGGCCTTTTCGATGCTTGTCCGGGCCCAGTCTGGCACCGCCTGGACATCGTTGTACTTATCGAGAGCCTGGGAGGAACCCTTGTAGCGGTTGCCCAGGGCTTTGGTCAGGATGACGAGCGCCTGGGCGCGGGTGATCCGCTCTTCGGGCCGAAACGTGCCATCCGGAAAGCCGGTCACCAGGCCATTGTCGCTTACTGCCGCAATGGCGTTCGCCGCCCAGTAGTTTCTTGTTACGTCGTTGAAGTTGGCGTTGCCGCCGCTGCCCTGCAGGTTAAAGGCTTTGGCGGCAATCGCCGCAAACTGGGCGCGGGTGATCGGGGCGCTGGGACGGAAGGTGCCGTCTGGAAAGCCGCCGATAAAGTTGCGGTCCGCCAACCCCGATACGTAGGGTTCAGCCCAGTAACCGGACACGTCGTTAAAATCTGCGGCCAGGGCGGTTGCGCCAAATACCAGGCTTGCAACCAGACCGCCTGCCACTGTCTTCCAGGGCGTTGTGTACATGCGTCATGCTCCCATTGACATTCGGTGAACAGTATCACCGGAGAGGATAGGCACTAGTATTACCGTATCCTACCTCTCCTGCATCCGACTTGAGAGGGAAATCAGCGATTGAGGACGGAAACGAAAGTATACGTTCCTTCTGCTGTCCGGGTAACGCTGCCGCCGGTTTGATTTTGAAGCGAGACCGCGATGCGGGCGTTGTTTCCTTGATCTTCGCGCCGGACCGTGTAGTTGCCCTCGTAGACGCCGGAGCCGACTTCTTGAAGGGGAATCGCCTGGGCAACACCCTGGATGCTGAAACTGGCCTGTGCGCCCGGTGTGGCGAAGACGCGCACCAGCAGTTCATCGCCAAAGCGGAAGGAGCGCACCGCCGGGACGATCACGATCCGCTCGATCGCAAGCTGGTCGTTGCGGGCGGCGACGTTCGAGGCGGGTGGTTGGGACGGCTGTGAGGTTCTGTCTTCGGGGTTGGCTGGAGCGTTGGGGGCAAGGGTGCCGATCTCAAGGGGCGGCAGGGACTGACCGCTGCGGGCGAGGGTCTGGTAGAACAGGGCAGCGACGGCACCGCGCGTGGCGAGGCTATTGGGCTCGATCACCGTCGAATCGGGGTAGTTGACGAGAATTCCAGCGTCGGCGGCGGTGGCAATTGCCGAACGGGCCCACTCAGGAACCTCCTGGGCGTCGGCGTAGCGCTGTAAGGTCGCAGCGGCGTCCGGGCGGTTGGTGCCCAGCACCCGCGAGAGGATGACGAGCGCCTGGGCGCGGGTGATGTTTTCTTCCGGATGAAACGTTCCGTCCGGGAAACCGGCTACCAGGCCACTTTTACTGACTGCTGCGATCGCACTGGCAGCCCAGTAGTTGCGATCGACGTCGCGAAAGTCCGGGCGCTCGCCGCCGCCTGGCAGATCAAAAGCCTTGAGCGCCATCGCCGCAAACTGGGCGCGGGTGATCGGAGCGTCCGGGCGAAAAGTGCCGTCCGGAAAACCTTCGACGAACTGGCGCTCGGCGAGGGTCTCGATATAGGGCCGCGCCCAGAAACTGGCAATATCCCGCAGCGGTGCAGCAACGGCAATCCCACTAATAGCCAGGTTCAAAGCGAGACTGGCTGCCGCTGCCTTCCAGAATCTTCCCATGATCGCTCCTCGATGAGGGTAGTTCTGTATATTGTCAAATCCTCCAAGCTAGCCTGCCAGGGCAAAAGCGGCAGAGTGCAGGAGTAGAGGCTGAAACATACGGTACCTTTGACCGCAACCGTCAGAGCGTAGTTTCCAGCAACAGCGCTATTCTTGATACACGATTCTCTAACTGTCGGAGGCAGCGAGCTGTTTTTGCATCGTCTCTACCTGCCTCTTCATCTGTTGTATCAGAATCTGGAAGTCAGGATCGGCTCGCAGGCTGCTGAAGGCTGGTTCAGAGGCGGTGCCGCGATAGTCGCGCAGTCCGGCTGCTATCGCCTTGCGCAACCACTGCAAAGCCTGGGCTCTGTCCTTGCGGACCGTATAGACTGCAGCCAGATCGAACGGATAGTAGTAGGTCTCATCGCCGGCGGCGATCCGCTCTTTGTCGGTTTTGACGCTCCTTGCGAGCAGGGAACGGGCAGCGGCAGCGTGGCCCGACTTGCTCTCGATGTCGGCGAGCACCGTCGTAGGTTGCAGTACGTTCGAGCTGGCGGCAAAGTCGCCGCTGGTGAGTTCCAGCACTTTCTGGTAGTACTGGCGGGCGGCCCCCCAGCGGCGGCGGAAGCGCTCGACGTTGCCCGCCGCCGGAAGGCCGTCCAGACTCTCGGGGTCACCTTTGAGAATTTTCTGGGCCTGGGCCATCGCCCGATCGGGTTTGTTCTGCAGCAGGTAGATTTCGCTCAAGACCGCCAGAGCGGTCGTATCGTCCGGCTGCAACGCGAGCGCCTTTTGCAGCCACTGGATCGCTGTGTCATCCTCGGCGAGGGTGACGTAGATCAAGCCGAGGTTGTGGTAGGGGTTGGCGTTGGTCGGGTCGAGGGGAATCGCTTTTTTGGTCCAGCGCACCGCCTCGCTCAGCTCGCCCAGATTGGAGAGGGCTGAGCCGTAGCTGCTCACCGCCGGTGAATAGTTGGGGTTGATCGCGATTGCCCGGCGGTAGGATTCAAGCGCCCGGCGGACCTGGCCTTTGTCCCAGTAGCTGTTGCCAAGAGCAGTGTGGCCTTCTGCCAGATTTGGATTGAGAGAAACAGATTTCAAAGCGGTCTGCAGCGCCGCCTCCAGCCAGTTGAGCCCTTCGCCGAAGTAGATCGTCTTGCGGCTGTAGGCTCGGGCGAGCCCGGCGTAGGCCAGGGCGTAGTCCGCATCCATCGCCAGTGCCTGCTTGAATAGAGCGATTGCCCGGTCGTTGTCTGCTTTGTTGGTGCGCCGATAATATTCGAGGCCCTTGAGGTAGAAGTCGTAGGCGGTCAGGCTTGCCGTCGGTACCTGATCGATGTGGTTTTTTTCGGTGTCGGTGAGCTTTGCTTTGAGCTTGTGGGCGATCTGGGTGGCCACGTCCGCCTGAATAGCAAACACGTCCGTCAACTTGCGGTCGTAGTCCTCCGACCACAGTTGGGCGCTGGTGCGCGGATCGATGAGCTGCCCGACGATGCGCACGCGGTTGCCCTCCCGGCGCACCGAACCGGTGAGAACCGTGCTGACTTTTAATTCTTCGGCGATCGCGGCGATGCTTTTTTTGCTGCCCTTGTACTGGAGGGCGGCACCGCTGGAGATCACCGTCAGATCGGCGATTTTGCCCAGTTCGTTGGTGATATCGACCGTCATGCCGTCGCTGAAGTAGGCACTCTGCCTGTCGCCGTCGAGGTTCTCAAAGGGCAACACGGCGATCGAGTGGCCTGCGGCTGCTGGGAGCGTCGCCCGCGTCCCCCACCAGAAGACAACGGCGAGCAGCACCACCTCCAGCACTGCAATACCCGCCAGAAGCGCGTAGCGCCGTTTGAACAAAGAAGCGAACCAGCCACTGCCGGGACTGCTCGCCTCGACGCTGGTGGTAGCTGAAGCTTTGGCCGGGGCGTTGTTGAGCTGGTAGCTGAGGACGCCGATGATCAAAATACAGCCAATCGTCACCCCCAACAGCAGGGGGCTGGTGACGACTCTTTGATCGGAGAGCCGGGAATTGAGCCAGGTGAGTATGGAGTTGAGCAACACCACACTGACTGGCAGCACAAGGGGATGGAGCCTGGACAAGGAGGGAAAGCCAATCGCGCGGAAAACCAGCTTAAATGCTGGGGAGCCCAAATGCACGCATTCGATACACAGCGTTAAGCCGGACCCAGCCAGGCTGTGAGCCGTTCGCGCTGCTCATTGGTTGCGTCGTTGGAGACGCTCAGGGTATAGCCCGTCGGTCGCGGTGCATCCAGCCAGACCGTGCTGCTCACCAGCTCCTCGCGGCGGAAGTAGGCCACCTCGATAGCCGTCCCAGGCTGCAGCTCCGCGAGGCGGTCCTTGAGGGTGGCGTGGGTCACCTTCCAGCCGCCGAGAGCGACCAGTTCGTCGCCGTGGTTGAGCCCTGCTTTTTGAGCCGGAGAATCGGCTTCGACGGTCTGCACGAGGGTGCGGCCATTTTGCTCCTGGGTGCGCAGGCCCAGACAGGGCGGTGCGTCCTCCAGTCCCTGGGCGACAAGTTTCAGACCGTAGGGCGCAAAGCCAGCGTCAAAATCGAGTTCCGCCGTCGAGCGCAAGTAGCGATCGAAAAAGTCGCCAGGCTCGTATCCTGCTGCCTGGGCGATGATCTGCTCCAGCTCATCCTCCGGGAAACTCACATCCTCTCTGCCGTAGTGCTGCCAGAGATAGCGCATTGCCGCGTCGAGCGAGCGCTCGCCCCCGGTTTGCAGCCGAATGTCGAGATCGAGAAGCAAGCAGACGAGCTGGCCTTTGAGGTAGTACGAAATCTGGGCGTTGGCTGAATTTTCGTTCGGGCGGTAGAGCTTGATCCAGGTATCGAAGCTCGATTCGGCGAGGGGCTGCACCCGGCGGCCAGGGGTAGCAAGAAAACGGCTGATCTGCCCACCCAGCAATTTTAGATAGTGCTTGCGGTTGTAGAGGCCCGCCCGCAGGGGAATCAACTCGTCGTAGTAGCTGGTCGCCCCCTCCATGAACCAAAGGGCGCGGGTGTAATTTTCTTGCCCGTAGTCGAAGCGATCTAAAGTCGAGGGCCGGATGCGCTTGACGTTCCAGAGATGAAAAAATTCGTGGGCGACCAGATTGAGAAACTTAAAATATTTTTCTTCGGGCTGCAGCTCGAAGCGCGGATAGAGTAGCGTCGTCGAGTTGCGGTGCTCAAGACCACCGTAGCTGTCGGCAAAGTGGACGATAAAGACGTAGTGATCGTAGGGCAATTCGCCAAAGAGCTTGGCCTCGGTGACGATGATACTTTCGAGATCCGGCAAAAAGCGATTGAAATCGAGGTTGCTCTTGCCCCAGACTGCCAGGGTGTGGGGCCTGCCCAGCACCGTAAACGGGATGATCCGGTGGGTGCCCACCTCAAAGGGGCTATCGACCAGCTCGTCGTAGCTGGTAGCGCGGTAAGTGTTTTGTTGCCGCTCCACTGCGCTCAGGGCCGTTGTCACCCGCCATTCAGGATGGAGCGGCTCGACGCTCACCTCGCAGGGCAGCGCTTCGAGGCCGGGAACGTACAGAAACAGACAGGCACCGTTGAAGTAGGCGTGGGTGGTGTCGAGGTGGCTGGTGCGCACGGTCAGTTCGTTGGCGTAGACCCGATAAGTGATGTGCAGGCTGGCGATACCGGCTGTTTCGACCTGCCAGGTCTGCTTGGCGGTCTTGCGCCAGCGCGGCGATGCTCCGGCGGCACTTTGAACCGCAAAATCCTGCAGATGTCGGCTGTACTCGCGCACCAGGTAGGAGCCGGGTGTCCAGACGGGCAATTTTAGCCACAGACTGTCCGATTGCCAGCCTTCGATCACCATCTCGACATCAAAAAGGTGGGCATGGGCCTGTTCCATGCTCACCCGATAGCGGATCGTCGTCGTCATGAGTCTTGCTTACGGTTTGGCGTGGGTCTATTTTAGACCGGCAGGGAGCGCAGCCCTTCGACCAGCAACTGGCCGCCTACCTGCAATGCCAGAAACGCCAGGATGGGCGAGAGGTCGATGCCGCCTAGAGGCGGGATGATCGAGCGGAAGAGGTTGAGGTAAGGGTCGGTCAACTGGCTCAATATCGCCCAGGGATTGCGCGACCAGTCGATATTCGGGAACCAGCTCAGTAGCACCCGTACAAACAGCAGGACAATGTAGATCTGAATAAAATTTCCCAGCGCATCCGCCAGAGTCTGTGAGATCATCGCTACCGTCACCGAATGCTTCTTTCTTTAGGGTAGTCGATCGTTTCGCTCAGGGGGAAGCGGCAGGTGCCGCCGGATCCGGCGGCTCGTCGGGTTGAGCGCTCGTCGAGGTGAGCCGATCGCGGGTCTGCTCGATTGCCTGGTTCAGTTCGGCAATTTTTTCGTCGAGCACGCGCCGGGCATCTTCGAGGCTGCTCGGAGCCACTGGTTGCTGGGGCACGCTCTCGGGCTCGGCGGTGCGATCGCGGCGCAACCGTGGCATCAGCAAGCCCGTGAGTACCCCGCCGACGACTGCTCCGATCACAGCGCCCGTCACCAGCCCATCTAAAAAGCCGTCCTGCTCGCCGCTACCTTGCGCCATGATCTGTCTTTCCTGTTTTTCTCAAGAATAGCGGTTGGACGGCGCTGCTCCTCTATCCCAACCAGCGAATCAGAGTATTCTGTTGAAAAATTCACCACTGAAAGGATCGATCCCGATGATCAGCAGCCATCCTGAGATCGAACTGGCCGGTTTTATCGAACAGACCTGCTTGAAGCCGACCACCACCGCAGACGATATTCGTCAAATCTGCTGGGAAGCGCAGCGCTACCGCTTTGGGGCCGTCTGTGTCGCTCCTGTCTATGCCCGGCTCGCCGTCGAGCAACTGCACAAGCAAAAGCCCAAAATCTTCACCGTCGTCGGTTTTCCCCTCGGTCTGAGCACGGCGGCAGCCAAGCTCTACGAGGCGGAGGAAGCGGCGGCGATGGGCGTGGACGGGCTGGAGGTGATGGTCAATCTCGGCGCTGTCAAATCCGGGCAGTACAACGTTATCTACGAAGAACTGGGCCGGATCGTCGATGCGGTCAGCTGCGAGGTGCGCGCCATTCTCGAATGGAATTTGCTCGACGGCGACGAGCGCAAACACCTCGCCGAGGTCTGCCTCGATGTCGGTGTCAGTATGCTCAAAACCAGCGCCGGCTGGTCCGGCCTGGTCAAGACAGAAGATGTTCAGGCGCTCCGGCGCGTCGTGCGCAACCAGCTGGGCATCAAGGTGGCAGGTGGCGTCCACAGCCTCAGCCAGGCGCTCGAACTGCTCGCCGCCGGTGCCAATCGCCTCGGTACCAGCCGGGGAGTCGAGATTCTGCGCGAACAGCACCGGCTGGAGGAGACCGCCTGATGAAGGCCGGGCGAATCGTTGCGCTGGCACTCGCTATTTTTGCCGCGCTCGCGCCTGGCGGTTGGGCGGAGGAGCTGGCGCTCCGGCGAGTCAACGGCATCTACGAGCTGCCGGTGCGGATCAACAACGCCCTCACCCTCAACTTCATCGTCGATACCGGAGCAGCGGAGGTGTCGATCCCGGACGAGGTCGGTCTGTCGCTGGTGCGGGCCGGGGTGCTCCAGCCACGGGACGCCCTGCCCGACCGCATCTACACCGACGCCAGCGGTCAGGCGGTTCGTCGCCGCCGGGTGATGCTGCGCAGCCTCAAAGTCGGCAGCTTCGAGGTGCGCAACGTTCCAGCCAGCATCGGCGGCAGCGCGGGCCTGTTGCTTCTGGGGCAGAGTTTTCTCGCCCGCGTTCCTTCCTGGACGATCGACAACCGCCGCCAGGTGATCGCTATCGGGCCGCCCGCCCTCAAAGCTGCCGCCGCACCGCTCGCCGAGGACGTCAACGAACCCGACGCCAATGGCCGCACGCCCCTGATGCGCAGTGTCATCGACGGCAACACCGTCAATGTCCGTACCCTGCTCGTGCGGGGAGCGGACGTTGGCCGCCGCGACAACGCCGGTTGGACCGCCCTGATGCTCGCCGCTGCCCAGGGCGATGCGCTTCTCATCAAAACCCTCGCGGAGGCAGGGGCTGACCCCAACGCCAAAAACAGCGCTGGTTGGACGGCTCTACTCTCGGCGGCGTCGCGGGGCGATCTGGCCGTCGTTCAGGCTTTGATCTCAGCTGGTGCCGACGTCAACATCCGCAACAACAGCGGCTGGACCGCCCTGATGGCAGCCCAGCAACACAACGATGCCCAGATGATCCAGCTCCTTAAAAAAGCGGGGGCCACAAACTGACCTGTGCTCAGCCGCCCAAAAAAAGGGAGCCTGGTGGCTCCCTGAATACCTCCCCCTGCAAACCTAGTCGCGGCTGCTGCCGCCGAAGATGCGCAAGAAAGCCAGGAACAAATTCAGAAAATCAAGGTAGAGGTTCAAGGCGATCTGGCCGGCGGTCTGGTTGAAGCGGTTGTCGCGGGCCATGTTCAGATCGAAGGCGGTAAAGGCGGTGAAGACAATCACCGTGATCCACGAGATCACCAGATCCGTGACCGGCGACTTGAGCAAGAAGATGTTGAGCAGCGAGGAGATGATGATCCCCAACAGGGCCATAAACAGAATGCTGCCCCAGTTGCTCAGATCTTTTTTGGTCGTCCAGCCGTAGATCGCCCCCGCTGCGAACGTCGCTCCGGCAGAGACGAGCGCCTTGAGCAAAATGCCCTGGCCGACACTGCTGGCTAGATAAATGCTCGCGATCGGTGCGAGGACCAGACCTGTGACACCGGCATAAACAAAAAGCAAGACCAGCGAGAGGTTGTCGGCGTTTTTGGACCACGAACGTACAGTCCCGATCGCTAGGATCAGCCCGAACTGAACGATGATGAGCGGCCAGAACCAGGCGGCGATGCCGGGCAAGAAGGACGCCCACCAGGAGATCGCTCCAGTCAGGCCCAGAGAGATGCCCATCGCCGCAAACGCGCCCGGCAGGTTGGAAGCGCGCAACTCCCGCTGTCTATTTAGACCCGTCGAATCGGAGTAACCGTACATTGAACGTTTCTCATCAGGATGTACAGCACTTATTTTAACACCACGATTTTTTACAGGCATCTCCATTCAGCGCTGACACCGGGCGGTGATAGTCTCAAGAGCGTGAACACGCTGACCGTTGCCTCCTGGAACGTCAATTCGATCACCGTGCGCCTCGCCCAGGTGATCGACTGGCTGAATGTCCACCGTCCGGACGTGCTCTGTCTGCAGGAGACAAAGATCCCGGACGAGCGCTTTCCGAAAGCGGCGATCGAAGCGGTGGGCTATCAGGTCGTCTACAGCGGCCAGAAAGCTTACAACGGCGTTGCCATCCTCAGCCGCCTGCCCATATCCCAGGTGCGTTCCAGCCTGCCGGGAGACGACGAGACTGCCCAGAAGCGGCTGATCGCAGCGACGATCGCCGGTATCGAGGTCGTCAACGTCTATGTTCCCAACGGCTCGGAGGTCGGTTCCGAAAAATTTGCCTACAAGCTCGCCTGGCTCGAACGGCTGTACCGGTGGTTCGAGCGCGACTTTGATCCCCAGGGTGCGGTGCTGCTGTGCGGCGACTTTAACATTGCCCCGGAGGCCCGCGACGTCTACGACGCCCAGGCTGTTGCGGGCAAGGTGCTCTTTCACCCGGACGAACACGCCGCCCTCGCCCGCCTGCAGCAATGGGGTCTTATCGATACATTGCGCATCCACACCGAAGAGGCGGGGCTTTTTAGCTGGTGGGACTACCGCGCCGCCGCCTTCCGGCGCAACCTCGGGATGCGCATCGATCAGATCTGGGTGAGCGCCCCTTTAGCAGCGCGCTGCACAGCAGGCTGGATCGACCGACAGATGCGCGCCGCAGACTCGCCCTCCGATCATGTGCCGGTGGTGGCTTCTTTTGAAATAGATTCAGAGGCGCGGGATCCCGGCGGGAGCGTCCTGGAACTGGAGAGCCGGTAGCGGGAGGGCAATCCGGCCAGAGCGATCGCAGTTGCCGCCTGTCACCAGTGGGTACCAGAGGGGCGTTTGCCCCTCTGGGCGCACCGGCAGCCAGTCGTAGCGCAGATAGACCTGGCCTGCCTCGCGAAGGATCTGGATCGGGCGGATCGCATTCGGGGGGCCACCGAGGGCCGGGGCACTCAGGTGCGCTCGGCGGCCAGTGCGCCAGAAGCGCGGAAAGTGCAGGTGACCGTTGACGAGCACTGCGACGTTCGGCGCTGCAGCCAGAGCCTCGCTCAATTGCAGACTGTCCGCTGGCCGAAAGCGCCAGTCCCAGCCAGGAGCTGCGACGATGGGCGGATGGTGCAGGGCAACGATTGTTACTTCTTCGCGGTGGATTCGTAGCTCCTCGCCCAGCCATGCCTGCTGTTCGGCGGAGAGTACCCCCTGCATCCGGGGAGCAGTCTCGGGGATCGAGTCGAGGGCGATGAGCCGGTAGCCATTTTTAAGGGCACAGCTGTAAAAAAGCCGCCCCGGCAATCCCAGCCGTCGAGCCAGTGCCCGTTTGCCCAATTGCCCCGGCCCCGGCTCGACTGCGACGTCGTGGTTACCGGCCACCACATAGTAGGGGCAGGGGAGATCGGCGACAATTTCGAAGAACTGATCGAGGGCGGCTTCCTCCGCTCGATCGAGCAGGTCGCCCGTAAAGAGGACGAACTCCACCCCCGGCAGGCGCTGGACAGCTTCGACAGCCCTGCGCAGCAGCGCCGCCGGGTCCGCCGACAGCCACCAGTTGGTTGGAGCCAACCCAGCCCGCAGGTGGATGTCGGATATCTGAACGAAGTTGAGCAAAGTTTCAGTCATAAAGTCAGGGAGAAATAGCCAGAAAGTCAGTCTGTCTTCTTTGCTCTAGCCGGACCGCGAACTGAAGGCTTCTGGTACTCAGGCGTAGGCCATCCCGTCGTCGATGGGCGGGTTGTACTGGGGCTGGAAGTGGTAGAGCGCAAAGACGACGTTGCGGCGCACTTCGGCGAGCATTTCCAAAAACAGCTCGTAGCCTTCGTTTTTGTACTCGATGAGCGGGTCTTTTTGCCCGTAACCGCGCAGACCAATCATCTCGCGCAGGGCGTCCATCTGCTGGAGGTGCTCGCGCCAGAGGTTATCGATCTGATTGAGGATAAAGAAGCGCTCCGCCTCGCGCATCAGCTCGGGCTGAATCGCGTTGATATAGTCTTCGCGCGTCTCGTAGGCAAGGCGGGCCTGCTCCTTGAGGTCTTCTTCCAGCTCGATCGCCGAGAGGTCGCCCAGTTGTACCGGGTCGAGCTGGTTTTCGAGCAGCGGGATGAGCTGCTGCATCGCAGCGATGAGACGGGGCAGATCCCACTCTTCGGGGGGCCGCTCCGGATCGACGCAGCTACGGACGATTTCGCTTATCGTCTCGTCGATGTACTGGCGGACGACAGGGCTCAGATCCTCGCCCTGCAGGACACGGCGGCGCTCGGCGTAGATCGCCTTGCGCTGGTTGTTCATCACCTCGTCGTACTCGAAGACCTGCTTGCGCTGGTCGTAGTAAAAGGTCTCGACCTTGCGCTGGGCATTTTCGAGGCTCTTGGTGAGCAGGCCCGACTCGATGGGCATGTCCTCCTCGACCTTGAACGCCTCCATCAGCCCCGCCACCCGCTCACCGCCGAAGATGCGCAGGAGGTTGTCGCCCAGGGAGAGAAAGAACCGGGCCGAGCCGGGGTCGCCCTGGCGTCCGGAACGACCGCGCAACTGGTTATCGACCCGCCGCGACTCGTGGCGCTCGGTGCCGATCACGTGCAGGCCGCCGAGGCGAACGACTTCCTCGTGTTCGTAGTCGGTGACCGCCTGGTACTCCTTGTAGATGAGCCGGTAGACATCGCGCAGGCGCTGAACCACCGGATCGCTGGTCGGCCCCTTCTCGGAGGCAATTGCGATGAGATCTTCGACCTGCAGCGCCGGTTGCGATTCGGCCCCCAGTTGTTCGACGGCGAAGGCAACCGCCTCTTTGAGCGCCTTCTGGGTCGGTTCGCTCAACTCGCACGGAAACAGATCCGCCCTGGGCAGTGCTTTTTTCTTGGCGGCAGCGCCAAAACCCACCCCCCGACTATCACCGCCCGATAGCAGAGTCAGCATCGGTGAGAAGAGATCTTCCTCGTCGCTCACCAGGGCCGGGAAGACGGCTTCTTTGAGCTTGAGGCGGGCCATATATTCGGCGTTGCCCCCCAGCAGGATGTCGGTACCCCGGCCTGCCATGTTGGTGGCGATCGTGACCGCTCCTTTGCGCCCGGCTTGGGCGACGATCTCAGACTCGCGCTCGACGTTTTCGGGCTTGGCGTTGAGCAGGTTGTGGGCGATGCCCTTTTGCTTGAGCAGATCCGAGAGCACTTCGGATTTTTCGACCGAAGTGGTGCCCACCAGCACCGGGCGGCCTACCTTGTTCATCTCGGCAATTTCGTTGGCGACGGCGCTCCACTTGCCGTTCTCGCTCTTGTAGACCTGATCGGCGAGGTCGGTGCGGATCACCTTGCGGTTGGTGGGCACCGCCGTCACCTCAAGGCCGTAGATCTTGCCGAATTCGGGTTCTTCGGTGACGGCGGTGCCGGTCATCCCGGCCAGCTTTGGATAAAGCAAGAAAAAGTTTTGATAGGTGATCGAGGCGAGGGTCTGGGTCTCGTTTTGAATGGTTGCCCCTTCTTTGGCCTCGACCGCCTGGTGCAGCCCCTCGGACCAGCGCCGACCGGGCATGACGCGGCCTGTAAATTCATCGACGATCACCACCTCGTCGTTGCGGACGATGTACTGCACGTCGCGGATAAACAGTTCCTTGGCCTTGACGGCGTTGAAGACGAAGTGTGCCCAGGGGTCCTTGGGGCTGAACAGATCGTCGGTGTCCAGCATCTGCTCGGCGAGGACGAAGCCCTCGTCGGTGAGGGTGACGTTGCGCTGCTTTTCGTCTACTTCGTAGTGCTTTTCGCGCTCGAGAGCCTGGGCCACATCGTTGGCCCGCAGGTACTTCTCGGCAGGTTTGCCGACGGCACCCGAGATGATGAGCGGCGTGCGCGCCTCGTCGATCAAGATCGAATCGACCTCGTCGATGATGCAGTAGTTAAAGGGCCGCTGCACCAACTCCTCCTGGCTGGTGGCCATGTTGTCGCGCAGGTAATCAAAGCCCAGCTCGGAGTTGGTGGCGTAGGTAATGTCGGCGGCGTAATTTTCGCGGCGCTCGACAGAATCCATGCCCTGCTGGATAAGACCGACGCTCAGCCCCAAAAAGCGATGCACCTGGCCCATCCACTCCGAGTCGCGCCGGGCCAGATAATCGTTGACCGTGACGATATGCACGCCTCTGCCGGTAAGGGCGTTGAGGTAGGCAGGCAGGGTGGCGACGAGGGTCTTGCCCTCGCCCGTCTTCATCTCGGCGATCTGCCCCTCGTGCAGGACGATGCCGCCCACCAGCTGCACGTCGTAGTGGCGCAGGCCGATGACGCGCTTTGCTGCCTCGCGGACGATGGCGAACGCTTCGGTGAGCACCGTCTCAAGGGCAGCGTCGATGCGGCGGCGCTGTTCGCGCAGATCGAGGCCATCGAGTTGCACGTCTTTGAGCTGTTCGGCGACGCGCTTTTGCAATTCGGCGGTTTTGGCGCGCAACTGTTCGTCGCTGAGGGCAGCGATCTCCTCTTCGATAGCGTTGATCTCCGCGACCCTGGGCTGGTACTTCTTAGTCTTGCGCTCCTGCGGATCGCCGAAGATTTTGTTCCACCACGCCATAGTGCTTACCAAATCGTTGCCGGATAGGACCGATCTTAACCCAAGGTGACCCTGGAGCCTGCAGGATGTCCGGCCAACTGTCTTGACGCTAAAAAGTCACTCTCTTGAGGGCAGTTCGATCGTAAATGTCGAACCCTGGCCCTCCCCGGCACTCTCGGCGCGGACCTGTCCACCATGCAGCTCGACGATGTGCCGGACGATCGACAGTCCCAGTCCCAGCCCGCCGTGGAGCCTGGTGCTGCCGCTGTCTGCCTGGCGAAAGCGCTCAAAAACGTGGGGCAAAAAAGCACTCGAGATGCCCTGGCCGGTATCTGCCACCTGCAGGCGGACGTGTTCGCCGACGCGCCCGACCCCGATACTCATCTTTCCCCCCACTGGCGTAAATTTTACAGCGTTGGTGAGCAGGTTCCAGACCACCTGCTGCAGGCGGGTTGCATCCCCATTCAGCAGACTGTTCTCGCCAAAACAGGTCTCGATTGTGATTTTTTTGGCTTCGGCAGCGGCGCGCACCGACTCGATGGCAGCCAGGACCACCGGCAGGAGATCCATTGGTTGCAGCTGAACGCGCAGCTTGCCTGAGATGATTCGCGAGACGTCGAGCATGTCCTCGATCAGCTGCGACTGGAGCCGACCGTTGCGCTCGATCGCCTCCAGCGCCCGCTCAACATTCGCTTCGTTGGTACGACCGCGCCTGAGCAACTGGGCAAAGCCGATGATCGGGTTGAGGGGGGTGCGCAGTTCATGGCTGAGCATGGCTAAAAATTCGTCCTTGGCGCGGTTGGCCGCCTCCGCTGCCTCGCGGGCCGCCTGCTCGCGCTCCAACAGTTGCAGCCGCTCCTCATCGGCGCGCTTGATCAA
Organism: Gloeobacter kilaueensis JS1; assembly: GCF_000484535.1. Classification (NCBI taxonomy): domain Bacteria; kingdom Bacillati; phylum Cyanobacteriota; class Cyanophyceae; order Gloeobacterales; family Gloeobacteraceae; genus Gloeobacter; species Gloeobacter kilaueensis. The sequence continues at coordinate 1,127,336 of NC_022600.1, forward strand.
GGAAATATCGGTGAGGATGGCCACAAAGCCAGTCCCGTGATTCTGTTCGTCCTGCACCCTTGTCAGGTTCAGCCGCCACCAGCGCTCCCCCGCCCGCCATTCCACCGCTTCGCCGCCCGCAAAGGGCCAGGGGAGAATCCCCTCGCGCAGGTCCAGTTTCTCCTGCAGCAGTTGTTCGTAGAACTGCCCAATAAGAGCTTCAGAAGACATTGCCAGGATCGTTCTCATCGCCTGGTTGCAGCGGATGAGAACGCCCTGGGTGGTGAGCAAACTGATGCCGTCGGCGATGGTATCGAAGGTGGTCTGCCACTGTCTGGCCTCGTTTTTGGCCGCTTCCTCCGCCTCGTGTACCCGCAGCAGGGAACGGACCGTCGCTACCAGTTCCCGTGGCTCGACCGGGCGCACCAGATATCCGTCAGCTCCCACCTCCAGACCCTGCACCTTGCTGTCGCTGCCGGTGCGGCTCGCCGTCAGGTGCAAAATTGGCAGCGAGCGCGTCAGCGGATTGGCGCGCAGACGGCGGCAAACCTCAAAGCCATCGATGTCGGGCAGATTGATGTCTAAGATCATCAGATCGCACCCGACTGCCCGTTCGAGTGCTTCGCTGCCACTTGCTGCCTCCTCCAGCCGGAAGCCCGCCTTCTCAAGAACGCGGCCCACTGCGTAGCGGTTGGCCGCGCTGTCGTCCACGTTTAAGATCGTGATCGCATCAACCGCTCTCATGACTGAAAGTCCTCAGCATCTGCAGTAGCCACTCGCGCTCGATTGGCTTGACGCAGAACCCGTCCGCTCCGAGAGCCACCGCTTTTTGGTGATTGTCCACAACTGTCGCAACCAGTACTGGTATCGTGCGGGTCGCCTCGTCTTCTTTGATTTGTTTGAGAAAGCCCCATGTATTTTCGTCCCCGAGCAGCACGTCGAGCAGAACAACGGCAGGCCGAGCATTATCGAGGACACGCTGCGCTTCTTTTAATGTAGGGGCGGGGTGCAAACTGTAGCTCGTTCCCAGTAGGTATTTTTGATAAAGCAGGAGGGTCTCAAGATTGTCTTCGATGGCGAGCACAAACGGTCCAGCCGGATTGCAGTCGCAGTCAGCGGCTGCAAGATCTCGCTCGCTGTCGTAGCACACCGGAATTTCGAGGTAAAAGGTCGAGCCCCGTCCGGGCGAGCTGCCCACCCAGACGCGCCCTTTTAGAAGTTGGGCGAGCTGGCGCGAGAGAGGTAAGCCCAGCCCGGTCCCCTTCGTCCGTTGCTGCAGAGGGCTATCGATCTGGGTGTATTCCTCGAAGATACGTTCTTGATCTTCAAAAAGAATGCCAATACCGGTATCCGCAACCGAGAAGACAACAGTAGCACTCGCTGCCGGGCCGGGCCGGGCGGTGACCCGCACCTCGCCCTGCTCGGTAAATTTTAAGGCGTTGGAAATAAAGTTTCGGAGGATCTGAGACACTTTGCCCTCGTCGGTGTAGAGCACCGGTAGACCGGGCAACTCCTCGAAGACAAGGTTGATCGCCGAATTGGGTGCAAGCAGCGGCTTGAGCATCCCGCGCAGAGCGCCGAACAGGCTCTCTACTTGAAATTCGCTCGGATGGACGCTCACCTTGCCCGCTTCGACCTTGGCCATGTCGAGCAGGTCGTTGACCAGATCCGAAAGCCCCTGGGCGGACTGCTGGATAAAGCTTACCTGCTTGTGCTGCTCCGGGGTGAGGTCGCCGTCCACGCGATCTAAAAGCAGCGCCGAGAGGCTCAAGATCGCATTGAGCGGCGTGCGAAACTCATGGCTCATGTTGGATAAAAACGCGGTCTTCAGTTCGTTGGCCCGAGCGAGGGAGTCCGCTTTTTCGTTGAGTTCGGTGTAGAGGGCGACCACCCCCCGGTTGGTGTCCTCCAGTTCGAGGTTCAATTCGAGCAATTCTGCCTGCCGCTCGCGCAACTCCTCCAGCGTGCTGAGCAATTCTCGGTTTTGCTGCTGGATCTCGCTGAACGGGTCGCGGGGCAGGTCGCGGGCGATCTTCTCGGCGATCTTTTCGATCCCTTCCGCTACCAGCCCATTTTGCCTGGGCAGGACTTTGCCCATGAGCACCACCGTTCCAGTCTTGCTGTCGGTGGTGATTTCAAAACGATCCATCAGGCGGCGAGCGCCCACAATCCCCAGACCCAGGCCGTTGCTCGTGCTGGGACGGCCCTCCAGCACCGCGTCAAGCTCGGCGATGCCAGGCCCCCGATCGCTCACCCGCACCAGCAAGGTGGCAGGAGGCTGCTCATCGAGTAAAAATTCGGCCCTGCCGCCGCCGCCGTACTCGAAGGCGTTGCGGGCAATCTCTGAAACTGCCGTGGCGATCCGGGTCTGCTCCTGGACGCTGAAGCCGAGCGCCTGCGCCACCTGGCGCGCCCGCTGGCGCACAAGGACCACATCCTGCTGAGAACGAATGCCGGCGCTCAAAATCGTTTTATTTTTTTTCATGCTCTTGCGCCTCCGGCTGCCAGACCAGCACCGTCGCATCGTCGCGGGTGCGTCCAAAGTCACGGTACAGGATACCTGCAATTAAGGCGGGATGCCTGAGAACCAGTCCACTGTAGCGTTCAAGCTGCCAGTGTGAACTGAGACCGTCGGTGTGCAGGATAAGCAGTGAACGCGGGCTCCAGGGGTAGTCGAACTGTTGAAAGCGCTCCGCCCGGTGTCCAAGGGTACCGTTATGGGAGATGAGCCCCCGTCTCTGCCTACCGGTGATGAGCGTCGCCCCAATGTTGCCGATCCCGGCAAAGCGCAGAATTTGCTGAGCCGGGTCGATTTCGACCGCCGCCGCTGCTGCTCCCCGCGTATGGCGCAAGGCCCCATGGACGGACTGCAGGGCAAAGACGGGGCTGGACCAGATGTGGCCCTCGAACGATTCGATCGCAGCGATAGCGGCCTTCTCAGCTAAAAGACCGTGACCCAGCCCATCGACCACCAGAACGCGGGTACAGCCGTCTTTTTCGAGGATGGCCCAACCGTCGCCGCAGGCTTTTTCTCCGGCCCGCGCCCGATGCACCACCCCCAGGCGAACGGTGAACGGGGGTCTTGCAGGAGTCTGCAACCAGAAGCGCGATAGCAGGGCTGTGCCCTGGTCGGGGCGAGAATAAATTTCAAGACTGTCCGATAGACGTGCGATCGCTCCCAGGCCGGTACCGCTGCTGCCCACTGTCGAGAAGCCATCGACCATACACTGCTCGACATTGCCCATTCCAGGACCGCTGTCGAGGGCCAGGATCTCAAGGCCACTATTACCGGAGCATGGAATAGATTGCAGCACGATCGCACCGCCGCCGCCATGCTTGAGAATGTTGCTTGCGGCCTCGGTGGCGATGAGGCCCACCCTGGCGCACACCAGCGGCGCAAAGTTGAGCCGCTCCGCCAGCGCCAGCGCCTGTCTGCGCGCTTCGCCGATCTGGCTCAATTCCTCGATCGAGACAGTACTCGAGGTGCTGATCGTTTTCATCCTTGCTCCCGATGCTGCGGGCAGTTCAACCAGCCAAGCGCCGGACTGTCCGCAGCGGTTATCGCCATCTGGTGATCGTTACCTGGGTTCCCTGGCCGGGATGAGAGGTGATTGCAAATTCGTCCACCAATCGCCTCGCGCCTCCCAGGCCGAGGCCCATGCCGCTACCGGTCGTGTATCCGTCTTTAAGCGCCAGATCGACGTTCGCAATGCCCGGTCCCTCGTCCTCGAAGCGCAGCCTCAGTCCAGCGCGCGCGCCCTCCATCAGGCTTTCAAGAACACAGATGCCGCCGCCGCCGTGCTCGAAGGTGTTGCGCGCCAGTTCGCTCGCTGCTGTCACCAGCTTGGTCTGATCCACAATACTGAAGCGCAGGCGCACGCTCCAGTGGCGCACAATCTGACGCACCCGCACGATGTCGCCTGACTGACGGATGGCTATCTTCTCACTCCCCTCGACGATCATGGCGGCTCTCCGCAGGCGGGGAGGTGCCGAGGGCGGCATGCAAAAGCGCGATGCCCCGCTCGAGATTGAGGGCTGTGCGGATGCCGGGTAGCGGCAGGCCCAGCTCCACCAGGGTAATCGCGACGGCAGGCTGCATTCCGACGACGACTGTCTGAGCGTCGAGAACGCGGGACAACTGGGCAATGTTGCCCAAAATCCGGCCAATAAAAGAATCGACGATATCGAGGGCGGTGATGTCAATCAAGACGCCCTTTGCCCTGGTCGCGCTGATGCGCTGGGTCAATTCTTCCTGCAGTCTTATCGCCAGCCTGTCGTGCATATCGACCTGGATGGTGACGAGCAAAAATTCGCCCATCCTTAAGATCGGAATGCGCTCGGCCAGCCCTCCCTCATCCATGGTCGCTGGCCGGGCAGATCTTGAGGTTGCTACGCGCCAGGGCGACGGCAAAAGCGTCCGCGAGCACCGCCTTGGTAGTCACGCTGCTCAAATCCAGACCCAGGTGAATAATTGTCTGAGCAATTTGCGGTCGAATGCCGCTGATGATGCACTCGGTGCCCATCAGGCGAGCGGCGGCGACGGTTTTGAGCAGGTACTGCGCTACCTGGGTATCCACCGTCGGCACACCGGTGATGTCGATGATCACAAACTGCGCACTGGTCTCGACGATCTGTTGCAGGAGCGACTCCATCACCTCCTGGGTGCGGGAGCTGTCGAGGGTACCGACAAGCGGCAGAGCGAGGATTCCCCGCCACAGCTGCACCACCGGCGTAGATAGCTCAAGCATTTCTTGCTGCTGGCGAGTGATCACCGCCTCGCGCTCAAGTTGAAAGACCTCCGTCGTCCAGAGCGCCAGCTTGTCGATCAAGGCGGTCGATGACCAGATCGTTTCGACTAAAGCGCCGGCGTCTTCACCGTAGGCGCGGCGCAGATTCTCAAACAGCGGCTGCTTGAATGAAAGAACAAAAGTGGCGATGGCCATCGGTGTAAAGCCCTGCTCCAGGCGGCTTGCTACGATATCCCGCAGAAAATCGCGCAATGCGTCCCAGGCAGCGGTCTTGAAATCTGCGGAATAGTCGCTGTTGAGCGTCCCGCTAAGAAGCTGCACAAATTCTGTGCATTGCTCGGTCAATTCAGCCCTGCCGATCAGGCCGTTCTGCCAGACTTTAAGGGCACTTTGCTCCTCGATCCAATCATCGACGAGCTTCTGCCTGTTCTCTATCAACACGGTCAGCAGCCGGTTCTCGCCCGTTGAACCCATCTTCGATCCCCTGCGCGCAATGGACCAGAATCCATTTACTACACCGACGCTCTCCACGTTCACGGCAAAATGAGGGTAGAGACCTCTTTTTTAGTATGGCGAGAAAATCGAAAATCAGGCGCTGTCTGGAGGGGGTCTGAGCCGATAATGGGTCTGCAAGTCGAAACTTTGCTCATCCAGATGAATAAGCACCTGCCCACTGTGATCGTGCCCGGTTATCTCGCCTCGGCAGGCGAGTACGCTCAGCTGGCTCGCGATCTTGAGGCGGCGGGTTTTCCGGCTCTTGTGGTGCCCATCCAGTGGTACGGCTGGCTGCCGACTCTGGGCGACAGGCCGATGACGCCGGTCTTAAAGCTGCTCAAAGGTGCAATCGACCTGGCGCTTACCCGCTATCCTGCAGCGGACCGGGTGAATATCGTCGCCCACTCCGCCGGGGGCTGGATCAGCAGGCTGCTTTTAGGTGACAAAGAGTACGCCGGTCGCACCTGGGCGGAGCGGGAGCGGGTGGCCTCGCTCATCACCCTGGGCACGCCCCACCTGAGCATGGAGAAGTACACCGTCAAGAACATGACCTTCGTCAACTCCCAATATCCGGGAGCGTTCTACCGCGACAGTATCCGCTACGTCTGCGTCGCCGGCAGGGCGGTCTTCGGCAAAAAAGGCAGCTTCTGGGAGAACTTTACCTACCGCAGCTACGAACTCACCGTCGGGTGCGGCGAATGCTGGGGCGACGGCATCACCCCGGTCGAAGCGGCCCACCTGGAGGGGGCGACGAACCTGACGATCGAGGGCGTTCTGCACTCGCCGCGCAGCGGGCGCTACTGGTACGGCTCGCCCGAAGCGTTCAGTCAGTGGGTGGGACAACTCATCTAGCCGTACTTCCGCTTGCGCCGGCCTTCAGGTTTGTTTAAACTAGGTAGGTACTGTCGGTTTGGACAAAACCGGCTTTTTCTGTCTTTGTGCGTCCGCAAGCGTTGGAGGAACGTCTATTTTGATGGAACTTGGCATCCCAGCCCCTGCTGCTCCAGACATCGGTTTTACCCGCGACGACTTTGAAAAGCTGCTTTCGCAGTACGATTACCGCTTCAACCCCGGAGACATCGTCAAGGGAACGGTTTTTAGCCTGGAGCCGAGGGGCGCGCTGATCGACATCGGCGCAAAGACCGCCGCTTACCTGCCGCTGCAGGAGATGTCCATCAACCGCGTCGATGATCCCTCCGAAGTGCTGCACGAGGGCGACACACTCGACTTTTTCATTCTTTCCGACGAAAACGAAGAGGGCCAGCTCACCCTTTCGATCCGCCGCATCGAGTACATGAAGGCGTGGGAGCGGGTGCGCAAGCTCCAATCTGAAGATCAGACCGTGCGCGCCAAGATCTTTGCGGTCAACAGAGGCGGTGCCCTGGTCCGCATCGAGGGTCTGCGCGGCTTTATTCCAGGTTCGCACCTGAGTACGCGCGAACCCAAAGAAGAACTGATCGGCGAGGAGTTGCCCCTCAAGTTCCTCGAAGTTGACGAAGAGCGCAACCGCCTGGTGCTCTCGCACCGCCGCGCCCTGGTCGAGCGCCGCATGAACAAGCTCGAAGCCGGTCAGGTGGTGATTGGCCGCGTGCGGGGCATCAAGCCCTACGGCGCGTTCATCGATATCGGCGGTGTCTCGGGACTCCTGCACATCAGCGAGATCTCCCACGATCACATCGAGACGCCCCACTCGGTCTTCAACGTCGGCGACGAGGTCAAGGTGATGGTCATCGACCTCGATGCCGAGCGGGGCCGCATTTCGCTCTCGACCAAGCAGCTTGAGGAGACGCCGGGTCAGATGACCCAGGACAAGCAGGCGGTCTTCGACAATGCCGAGGTGATGGCTGAGAAGTATCGCCAGCAGATGGCTGCCAAGGCGGCGGGCGAAGAGATTTCGACCGCTGACGCGGAGCCGACGGACTGATCTCGAACTTCGACGCGGCCCAAAAACGTAGCGGACGTGTGGCAGTGGAGAAGAAGTTTCATACCGTTCCTGAAGTTCTCGAAGACCTGCGCACCGGCAAAGCGGTCGTCGTCGTCGATGATGAGAGCCGCGAAAACGAAGGGGATCTCATCTGCGCGGCCCAGTTTGCCACAGCCGAGATGGTCAATTTCATGGCCCGGCACGCCCGTGGTCTCATCTGCCTGGCGATGACTGCCGAGCGGCTCGACCAGTTGCAGTTGCCGCTCATGGTCAGCGAAAACACCGACCGCAACCAGACGGCCTTTACCGTCAGCATCGACGCCGGTCCCCATCTGGGGGTGAGCACCGGTATCTCCGCCGCCGACCGTTCCCGAACAATTCTGGCGGCGATCGATGCGCGCACCCGGCCCCTCGATCTCACCCGGCCCGGCCACATCTTTCCGATTCGGGCCCGCGAGGGCGGTGTGCTCAAGCGGGCCGGTCACACCGAAGCGGCGGTCGATCTCGCCCGCATGGCGGGTCTGTATCCCGCCGGGGTGATCTGTGAAATCCAGAACGCCGACGGTTCGATGTCGCGGCTGCCGGAACTTTTTGAGTATGCCCGCCACTTTGGTCTCAAGATTGTCACGATCGCCGAGATCATCGCCTACCGCCTGCAGACCGAGCGCTTCATCAGGCGCGAGACCCAGGCGATGCTGCCCACTGCCTTCGGCAACTTTGAGATCTTTGCCTACCGCGACACCCTCGACGGCAAAGAACACGTCGCCCTCGTCCGCCGTCCCCAGCAGGCCGCCTCCACCCTCTTCGACACCGGTGCGCCCTTCGCCGGTAGCGATGAGCCGGTGCTGGTGCGCGTCCACTCCGAGTGTCTCACCGGCGACACGTTCGGTTCGCTGCGCTGCGACTGCCGTCAGCAACTGCAGGCCGCCCTCAAGCTCATCGACCACCACGGCCAGGGCGTCGTCGTCTACCTCCGCCAGGAGGGCCGGGGCATCGGCCTCATCAACAAACTCAAAGCCTACGCCCTGCAGGATATGGGCCTCGATACGGTCGAGGCGAACGAGCGGCTGGGCTTTGCCGCCGACCTGCGCAGCTACGGCGTCGGTGCCCAGATCCTCAACGACCTGGGGGTGCGGCGCATGAAGCTCATCACCAACAACCCCCGCAAGATCGCCGGACTGAGCGGCTACAACCTCGAAGTGGTTGATCGCGTCCCCCTCATCATCGAAGAGAACGACTACAACTACACCTACCTCAACACCAAAGCCCAGAAGCTCGGCCACCTGCTGCCGAACGTGCGGCTGCTCACCCTTGGCCTGCTCTGGCCTGATGCACCCCTGCAGCCGCTGGCCCCGGAGCGTTCCAACCAGATCGAGGGGCTGCGCCACCTGTTCGCCCAGCACGATCTGTTGATTCAGGAGGAACGCCGCCCGGTGGCGAGTGCTGTCTTCGGCCCCGCCGCCCTCGTCGTCCACGTTGGCCTGCCGCCAGGAACGGTGTCCCTGCCCAACGAGTGGTACGCCGATCTGACCAGCCCCTGCCGCCGGGCGATCCTCGCGGCCCTCGAAGAGTTGGCCGTCACCAGTGCGCCCCGCGTCCTGCAATTTCTGGTGAGTTCCGGTGCTGATCCGCTCAACCACCTGAGTGAGAAGCTGCAGCACCGCGAAGCAGAACTTGACCACCTCTCCGAAATTCTCAAGGGCACACTTGAACCTGAAGTCGTTTATACCTTCGAGGCCACATCCCCTGCATAGAGAGCCCACCTGCGTTCTAAGACTTTTTTGAACTGAACTTGTGGGACAAATGCGATGCCGCCCGCCGAAGATACGCAGGAAGGGCCCGGACCCGACTGGAGTGGCAGGGACCTCGACGGCGCGGACCTGCGCTTCGCTCGACTGGCACGGGCGAACCTGCAGGAGGCGAGCCTGGTACGGGCCCGGCTTACCGCAGCGGATCTTCAAAGGAGCGACCTGCGCGGCGCACTGTTGCGTGAGGCGGATCTTTCTGGGGCGCTGCTCACCGGTGCCTGCCTGCAGCGGTGCGATTTGATTGGAGCTGAGCTGAGCTATGCCCACCTGCGGGGAGCAAACCTTGAGCAGGCCAGTTTGAGCGAAGCAGAACTGTACCGCGCCGATCTCGAAGGTGCCCGCCTGATCGAGGTCGGCCTCCACCAGACCAACCTCGATCAGGCCAACCTCAGAGGCTGCGATCTGCGTCAGGCCCAACTGTGGCGGACCAACCTGCATTCTGCCGATCTAACGAACGCGAACCTGGCGGGCGTAGAACTGGTTCTCTGCAACCTGCTCGCCGCAAACCTCAGCGGTGCGAACCTCGAAAATTGCCGACTCGATCAAAGTATTTTTAACCGCCAGACCGTCTTCCCAATGCGCTTCGACCCCCTGCAGGTCGGCGCTGTCCTCTTTGAGCAGTAGCCCCCACTTCAGGCGGTCTTGCTGGCCGGCAGACGATCAGATAGGGGCAGGTGCTCGATTGCCTCATCCAGATCCGAGCGAAATAGCGGGAAAAGCTCAAGTAGCCCGTCGATCGGGCAGGTTTCCCAGAGGAGCACTTCGGTCGCGTGCCACTGCGAGCGCCTGCCGCAGACCGGACAGTTCGTCTCCAGTTCAAGGCGGCGTGGATAATTGACAGGGCCGTGCAACATAAGCCCTTACCTCAGCGCGGACTATCCATCATCAAATTAAAAACGCATCTGCACCTCTACCGGGCGGTAGATATCTCGAAAGCGAGAAAGTCAGCGACCTGCTCCCAGATCTGGGGCAACACATCGCCCATCCCGTGATCGGTGTCAAAAAGCTGGAGCTGCACAAAGGGACGGCTCTCAGCAAAAGCACAGCTCAGTTCGCTCAGGGCCACCTCGTCGTGGCGACCGTGGAGAATCAAAGTCGGCACCGCTCGTGTGAGGCGCTCCTCGTCGTAGGCGAGGGCGTCATCGAGGATGTCGGCTTTGAGGTTGCACTCGCAGCGATAGGCGTGGTGCCAGAAGGCGAGCTTACCTGTGCGCTGCCACTGCTCGATCGCCTCTACGCCCAGGTGGAAGCAAAGACGTTCGCGGAAGCGAAAAGCCGGTGCCATCAGGATCAGCCGCTCGATGCGCGGGTCGTCTATCGCTGCGAGCACCGCAATAAGACCGCCCAGGCTGGAGCCAAATAGCCCAATCGGCCCCGCCAAACCCGCCAGGGTTCGATCGAGGACAGCCAGCTGGGAGCTGAAGGTGAGCGAGGTAAACGAAGGAGCGTTGAGATCCGGCAGCAGCAGCTCGTGCCCCAACTCAGCCAGTTGTTTTTGCAGAAAGCGGCCCTTGCGGGAGTGCGGACCGGAGGCAAAACCGTGCAGGTAGACAAAATGCACAACTTACTCGATCGAGATGGACCAGGTGCCGACGTAGCGGTAGATCGGGTTGGCCTCGGTGCCCAGGACGCGGGCGACGAGCTTGTAGATCCCGTCGGTGCTCGGGTTGAGCACCTGCGAGAAGACAAGCTGAATTTCTTCTTGGGCCGGGATCGGCTTAGCAAGCACGATCGTCACCGTCCGTTGATCGTTGTCCCATTCTGTTGACTCGACGGCGTAGGTTGCGCCGGAAGTGCGCGAAGCGACATCGATCGCCTTGAGATCAAAGCGGCCATCGAAGGCAGGGTCGGTGAGAATTTGAATTTGTTTGACCGCGACATTCTCAGGGCGCATCCAGAGGTAATAGCGATCGGAGGTGTAGTCGTGCTCGCGATTTTCGATCTTGTAGTTGAGGATGTACTCCGGCTCCTTGGCACAGCCAAAAAGACAGAATCCTGATTGGGCCGTCGCTGAGTGTCCGCTTCCTACCAGCAGCAAGCCGACGACGGCGATTCCTCCAAGCCAGCGCTTCAGCACCCTGCACTCCTCTACTATTACTGGCAGCTATTTTAGGTCATGTTCCGCTTCGAGCTGTTTGAAGCGCGCCTTGAGCGTCTCGTCGGCGCGAATGGAGATCGTCTCAAGATTGGCGATGCGCTCTTCAAGGGCGCGCAGGCGCGGGCCTCCCGGCAACGACTCGGTGGAGGGGGACGGAGCGGCTTTCCAGACAGCGTAAGTGGCGACGACCGCCCCGCCGACGACCGCCAGGGGCAACAGCACCGCGCCGCTGCCGGCGACGGCAATAATTGGAATGGAGATGCCCAACATGCCGGTGGCACAACCCCAGATCGCTCCGGTCGCCTTCAGGCGGGTGTCCTCTCGAGTGCCAGTTGCGTCATTCATTCGATTGCTCTGAATGCCTGTCATTTCAGTATAAAAGTCTAGCAGTGCCGATTCAGGCTGTCTGTGGCCGCCTGCGATTAAGATAAAGATCTTTGGTTTACGAATTTTGACGATGCAACCGGGAGCACTGGAGGTAGAGGCGGTCCAGCCATCGATCAGAAGGGTAGCAGGACTGCCCACCGTCGGTATCATCGGCGGTGGCCAGCTCGGTCGGATGCTCGCCCTGGCGGGCCACACGATGGGAATACGCAGCATCGTGCTCGATCCTGACCCGGCGAGCCCCGCTGCCCAGGTGGTGCCCATTGCGCTTACAGGTTCGCTCGCTGAGCTGGCCAGTCTGCGCGAGTTGGCCCGGCTCAGCGATCTGGTGACTTTCGAGAACGAATGGGTCGATCCAGCCCTGGTGCGGGCACTGGAGATCGAAGGTTACTCTGTCTGGCCTTCGAGCCAGACGCTCGGATACATCCAGGACAAATTTCACCAGCGCCGCCATCTCCAGCAGGCGGGCCTGCCGGTTCCCCGCTTTCGGGCGGTCGATCGCCTCGATCAGCTCGCCGACTGGCAACAATGGCCCCTGGTACTTAAAACCCGCCGCCAGGGCTACGACGGACACGGCGTTCGGATCGTCCCCACAGCCGCCCAACTGGCGGCAGCCTGGGAGGAACTGGCTGGCCAGCCGCTCATCGTCGAAGCCTTTGTCCCGTTTGAGCGCGAACTGGCGGTGATGGTCGCCCGTTCGGCCAGCGGCGAGGTACGCTCCTTCCCGGTGGTGGAGACCCGTCAGCAACAGCACGTCTGCCATACCGTGATCGCCCCGGCCCCGGTAAGCGCTGCGGTACACGAGCGCGCTGCGGCGATTGCCGTCGCTGCTATTGAGGCGATTGCCGGAGTGGGCATCTTTGGCGTCGAGTTGTTTGTCGAACCCGATGGCACAGTGACGATCAACGAACTCGCTCCCCGGCCCCACAACTCGGGCCACTACACGATCGATGCCTGCGACGTCAGCCAGTTTGAACAGCACCTGCGCGCTGTCCTCGGCTGGCCGCTGGCAGCAGCGACCATGCACAGCCCGGCAGCGGTGATGGTCAATATTCTTGCTCAGACGACGACAGAACAGGCGCAGCCGGATCTGGCCGCTGCCCTCGCTCTGCCGGGGGTGAAGGTGCATTGGTACGGCAAACACGCCGCCCGGCCCGGTCGCAAGCTGGGCCACCTGACGGCGGTGGCAGCGGACTGGCAGATCGCCCTCGAGCGCGCCCTGAGTGCGCGGCAGGTTTTAGGAGTCTAACGGTGCAAGCGATGAATCCGCTGGTGAGCATCATCATGGGCAGCGACTCGGACCTGCCGACGATGAAGGCTGCCGCCGAAGTGTGCGCCGAATTTAATGTGCCCTGCGAGGTGGCGATCGTCTCTGCCCACCGCACCCCCGAGCGGATGATCGAATTTGCCAGCACCGCCCATAGCCGGGGGATTCGGGTAATCGTCGCCGGCGCTGGGGGAGCCGCCCACCTGCCGGGAATGGTCGCATCGCTGACACCGCTGCCGGTGATCGGCGTGCCGGTGGCGATTACCGCCCTGGCAGGCGTCGATGCCCTCTATTCGATCGTGCAGATGCCCGCCGGTATTCCGGTGGCGACCGTGGCGATCGGCAACGCCAGAAACGCAGGTCTTTTAGCCGTGCGCATCCTGGCTACGAGCGATCGGCAGCTGCAGCAGCGCCTTGAAACGTATCGCGAAAGTTTGCGCGTCGCGGTTGAACAAAAGCAGGCCCGCCTGGAGCAGACCGGCTGGCAAGATTATCCCCTAGCCTGATATCAGCCTGCATTTTTTGTTCTCTCCCTTTATGCTGATGATCGCTGCGGGGCGAGTGTAGTAGGTTCGCTGCGCATCAATTTCTTACAGCGAATCTTCTATGAAAAAGTGGGCGATTGGGCTGGTCGTTGGCCTGGCAGGCGTGCAGTTATCCCTCACCCTCAGCCGACTGGGGGCTCAGGGCAATCCTTTCAGTCTCCAGGTGAATTTTGAGCCCGCTACCTCCGCTGTCCCGGCGAGCTATATCGCCGATACAGGGGCTGCCTACAGCACCAGTCGCGGCTACGGCTGGGTAAGCCAGGACAGCCTTTCTACCTCCACCCACACACCCATCGACATCTCACCCAACTCCCGCGACCGCAACCTCGCCTGGCTCGATCCGCGCCTGGGGACGCTGCTGCACATGCAGTACCCTCCTGACTACTCCAATAGCACCGCCGTCAAGACGCCCGCTGCCTGGGAGTACACCCTGCCCAACGGTACCTACAGCGTCAATGTCAGCGTCGGCGATCAGCCCTTCAGCCTGGGCTACGACAGTCAGCACACGATCAACGTCGAGGGTGTGAGCGCAATCAGCCAGTTTCAAGCGAGCGATGCCCAGCAGTACAAGCAGGCGCTCGTCAAGGCGACCGTCTCCGACGGCAAGCTCACGATCGACGCCGTCGATGGCTTCAACACCAAGATCAACTACCTGCAGGTGGCGAGCTGGCCCGGCTTTACGAGCGTTGGCTGGGGCTACGGCAAAGCCTCTCCGGTTCCGCGCCTGGAAGCGGACGGCGGCTTTGTCGGCGGCAAGCTGTACGTTTTTGGCGGTTACATCGACACGACCTTTTATCCAACCGCCCGCAGCGATGTCTACGACCCCACTACCGACAGCTGGAAGCAGATCGCCAACATGCCCGTACCCACCACCCACGCCGGTACGGCGATCGTTGGCAAGTACGTTTATCTGGCAGGAGGCTACTACGGCAATTCGAGCGGTGGCCAGACCTTTGCGACCACGAACGTCTGGCGCTACGACACGGCAGCAAACACCTGGACTTCGCTGCCGCCCTTGCCGGCAGCCCGTGGAGCTGGCGCACTGGCCGTGCTCGGACGGGAACTACACTTTTTTGGTGGAGCCGACATCAACCGCAGCGACAAGGCCGATCACTGGCTCTTGAGGCTGGATGGAGGCACGAGCTGGACGACGGCAGTAGCGCTGCCCAATGCGCGCAATCACCTGGGAGCGGTTGTTCTTGGGGGCAAAATCTACGCTGTCGGCGGCCAGCACGGCCAGGACAACGCAGCTGTCGCTCAGAACACGGTAAATATCTGGGATCCGGCGCTGCCCAACAGTTGGACGACGGCGGTCAGTTTGCCGACAGCTCTGTCCCATATTCTCGGCTCGACTTTCGTGCTGGACAATCGCCTGTTTGTGATCGGCGGGCAGCCCAATCCGTCCTCTGCTGCTGCTACGGTCCTTGCCTTCGATCCCCTCGGCAATAACTGGACAACGCTGACGCCGCTGCCGGATGGCCGTTATTCGGGCGTCGCTGGCAGCTTCAACGGTCAGATTTTTTACGCGACCGGCAGTTTGACTAACACGCTTTACAAGGGGCAGGTGGGCCAGGAAACAGCGGCGGCCTGGTTGGCCGCCCCCACGCACACCGCCGCGATCCAGCATCGTCACTGAGGCGAGCGGACGGCGATAAGCTGGTTCTGTAGTTGATAATCAGCGGTTTCCAGCCCAAAGATGAACGACGAACAGTGGATGGAGCGCTGCCTGGTGCTCGCGGAGCGCGCCTGGGGCCGAACCAGTCCCAATCCGCTGGTGGGCGCAGTGATCGTCAAAGAAGGGGTAGCAGT
Organism: Gloeobacter kilaueensis JS1; assembly: GCF_000484535.1. NCBI lineage: Bacteria > Bacillati > Cyanobacteriota > Cyanophyceae > Gloeobacterales > Gloeobacteraceae > Gloeobacter > Gloeobacter kilaueensis. The sequence goes on from NC_022600.1 coordinate 1,142,393, forward strand.
GGGAGAGGGCTTTCACCCAAAAGCCGGTGAACCCCACGCCGAGGTTTTTGCCCTGCGCGCCGCCGGGGACGAGGCCCGAGGCGCCACTCTCTACGTCAATCTCGAACCGTGCAACCATCGAGGCCGCACCCCTCCCTGCACCGAAGCAATTCTTGCCGGCGGTATCCGGCGGGTGGTCGTGGGGATGATCGACCCAAATCCGCTGGTCGCAGGCAGCGGCATCGAACGGCTGCGCAGTGCGGGGCTGGAGGTGACGGTGGGTGTACTGGCTGAGCGCTGCCAGAAGTTCAACGAAGTTTTCAGCCACTGGATCACGACGGGCCGCCCCTTTGGCGTCCTCAAGTACGCGATGACCCTCGACGGCAAGACAGCGACCCGCACCGGCCACAGTTTTTGGGTGAGTGGCGAGGCAGCCAGGGCGCGTGTGCATCGCCTGCGCGCCCTCTACGACGCCACGATCGTCGGTGGGAACACTGTCCGCCTCGACGACCCGCAGCTGACGGTCCGCCTTGCAGAAGGGCGCGACCCTCTGCGCGTCGTGCTCTCGCGCAGCCTGCAACTACCTGTGAGCGCCCGGCTGTGGCAGGAGCAGGACAAAGCTCCCACCCTCGTCTTCACCACCGCTGAGGCCGATCCGACCGTTCGCGCCCAGCTGGAGCGCCTCGGGGTAGAAGTGGAGGCGATGCCCGAGCTGACCCCCGCCGCTGTCCTTGCCGTGCTCGCCCGTCGCCGCTGCACCTCGGTGCTCTGGGAATGTGGCGGTACCCTTGCCTGGTCGGCCCTGCGCGACGGTTCGGTGCAGAAGGTGATGAGCTTTGTCGCCCCCGCTTTGATCGGAGGGGCGGCAGCCTTCACGCCCGTGGCAGGAGCGGGTTTTGAGAAAATGCACGAGGCAATCCGTTTGGAACGGCTGATCGCCGAACCGGTGGGCGCGGACTGGCTGCTGAGTGGGTATTTACCTTCTGGCGACTGAGTTTTATAGATCTGGGGGCAGTTCTGATTCAGGAGCACAGGCACTACCGTAGATGCGCTCCAGGCGCGAGACGGCAGCGCGGTGTAAAAACTGGTCGCCCCGCATGAAGAGGTACTTTATCTGGGATTCGTCCTGCTCGGGCTGATCGGGATTGCGGTCGTCGTTGCTGAAGTTCGGGTGGCTCATCTTCGTGAATGCTCATGAAGTTAGATTAAAAAAAGCACAGCCTGGGCCGAAGCGCAAGAGTGCTGCGATTTGAAGATGAACTGTTTAGGCGGGATGGGCGCTCAGATAGGCGGTCGTGCTGGTCCAGGGCTTGAGCTGGTGCAGCAACTTTTGGACGAAGAGGCGGTGAACCTGCTCAACCTGCTCAGGCGCGAGCAGGGCAGCAAGCCGGGTCGCATAGCTGCTCGGAGCGGCACTGAACCACCGCTCGATGACGCTGGCGCTGATTCGTAGTTCCGAATCGAAGGAAGCAGTGACGATCTGAGCCTGCCAGCCCGCCGCTTCGGCGATGGAGCGCAGATCGGCGGCCTGCCAGGCAAGCAGCGGGTCGCTGCGGTACAGTTCCTCCTCCGCGTCGATGAGCCGCCTGTAAAGTGCCTGCGGTAGCCAGCCGGGGTCAAACAACTGGTAGAGCCTCTGGCCCTGGGAGGGGAGGTTCTCGGCCAGGACGAGCCTACCGGCGGGGGCGATCAGCGCCTGCCAGTTCTGGAGAAGGCTCTGCCTGTCGTGTATCGATTTGAGGGCGTTGCGCCCGACGATGCGATCGAAGCGCAGGCCGGGGGTGTGGGCAGCGATTGCCTCGCTGAGACGGTCTACTTCTGCGACGAGCACGATTGGTCGGCCTGACGCACCGAGAGCCTGGGCCTGGTTGGTGAGAGCGGCAGCGTCGGCAGCACCCCCGGTGCAGGCGTAGACGCCCCCACCGGGGGTGCGGCGGATCGCCTCCCAGACGAGCAGACCGCTACCGGCTGCTACGTCCAGGATGACGTGGTGGCGCTCGGGTGCTGCCAGATCGAACAGGCGGTCGCGCAGTTGGCCCAACTGTTCGCCGGTCCGGCTGAGGGTGCGCTGCAGCCAGCGCTCGTCCGCCCGATCGAGGGGTGAGCCGGCGTACACCGGCTCGGTTGGGCTAGTAGTCTCAAGCAGGGCCGCCAGTTGGGCCTCGCGACGGCGGGCCACCGCCGATTGGATCTGGGCTTCGTAGCCTTGATCGCCGGGCTGATAAAAAAGCTGGCCCTGCAGGCTGGTGGGCAGGTACTGCTGTGCGACCCAGTGATCGCGGTAGGCGTGGGGATAGAGATACCCCTGGCCGTGGCCAAACCCTTCGCCGTCGCGGTTGCCGTCCCTGAGGGGGTTGGGAATATCGCTGGAGCGCTCGCGTTCCACCGCTGCGAGAGCGTCGAAGAAGGCCATCGTGCTGTTGGACTTGGCGGCGGTGGCAAGATAAAGCGTCGCCTGGGCCAGGGGATAGCGCCCCTCCGGCAGGCCGATGCGGTCAAACGATTCGGCGCAGGCAGCGACTACCGCCACTGCCTGGGGATCGGCAAGGCCCACGTCCTCGCTTGCCAGGATCAACAGCCGCCGGAAGATAAAGCGCGGATCTTCACCGGCGTAGATCATCCGTGCCAGCCAGTAGAGCGCCGCGTCCGGATCGGAGCCGCGCACGCTCTTGATAAAGGCGCTGATCGTATCGAAGTGGGCGTCCCCTTCTTTGTCGTAGAGGACCGCCCGGCGCTGGATCGACTCTTCGGCGACGGCAAGAGTGATTTCGATCGTCCCTTCGGCATCGGGGGGTGTCGTCTCGACGGCCAGTTCCAATGCGTTTAAGAGGGTGCGCGCATCGCCCCCGGCCACGTCCACCAGATGCTCCAGGGCGGCGGGTTCGAGCCTGACGCTCCGATGGCCGTAGCCGCGATCGAGATCGCTCAGCGCCTGGTGGGCGACGGCGCACAGATCCTCTGGCTCCAGCAGTTTGAGCTGAAACAGGCGCGAGCGGCTTACCAGTGCCTTGTTGACCTCGAAGTAGGGATTTTCGGTGGTTGCTCCCACCAGCACGATCGTGCCGTTCTCGACCCAGGGCAGCAGGGCATCCTGCTGGGCTTTGTTGAAGCGATGGACCTCGTCGATAAATAGAATCGTCCGCTGGCCGTCCTTGGTGCGGCGCTCCTGGGCCTCAGCAATCGCAGCGCGGATGTCTTTGACACCGGCGAGCACGGCGTTGATCGCGATGAAGTGGGCGCGGGTGGTGCCTGCGATGATGCGCGCCAGGGTGGTTTTGCCTGTGCCGGGCGGGCCGTAGAAGATAAGCGAGCTGAGCTGGTCAGCCTGGATCGCTCTTCTGAGTAGACGACCAGGGCCGATGATCTGCTGCTGGCCTGCAAATTCGTCGAGGGTGCGCGGACGCATCCGGTCTGCGAGCGGTGCCTCCGCCTCCTGCCTGCGCCTGCGCTGCTGCTCGAATAGATCCACGTGGGTCTGATACTCTGGCGGGACATGGACGCCTGAACATATCCTAACCTCCGACAGCTCTGGTTTCAGGCGGCGGAACCCTGCCGTGCTGGGGAGATTCGAGCAAAAAGCAGGCGGCTTTATGGCCATCGCCCGCGTCGATCAAGGCGGGTTCTTCGCTGCGGCAACGATCCATGACGCAGGGGCAGCGGGTATGGAAGCGGCAACCGGCAGGCGGGTTAATTGGGCTTGGCACATCGCCTGCAAGTACGATCCGGCGGCGGGTGCGCTCGATGGTCGGGTCGGGTACGGGAACGGCGGAGATGAGCGCCTGGGTGTAGGGGTGCAGGGGGCGGCGGTAGATGTCGCGGCTGGGGGCGATCTCGACCAGTTTGCCCAGGTACATCACCGCTGTCCGGTCGCTGATGTGGCGCACGGCCCGCAGGTCGTGGGAGATAAAGAGAGTCGTCAGGCCCAGATCGCGGCGCAGTTGGGCCAGCAGATTGAGAATCTGGGCCTGAATCGAGACGTCGAGGGCGGCGATCGGCTCGTCGGCGACGATAAATTCGGGCCGCCCCGCCAGGGCACGGGCGATACCGATGCGCTGGCGCTGGCCACCAGAAAACTCGTGGGGATAGCGCCGAATAAAGGCGGGGTTAAGGCCCACCGTCTGCATCAACTCCTGCACGCGGCGATCGAGGGCGGGCCTGGGCATCGGCTCGAAGAGGCGAATCGGCTCGGCGATGATACTGCCTGCGGTCAGGCGCGGGTTGAGCGAGGCGTAAGGATCTTGAAAGACCATCTGCAGGTGGCGGCGCACCGAGCGCAGCCGGGCGGCGCTCAAAGTCGTGAGGTCAGTGCCCCGGTAGGAGATCCGGCCTGCAGTAGCAGGGACCAGCTGCAGAATTGCCCGGCCCAGGGTCGATTTGCCGCAGCCCGATTCGCCCACCAGACCCAGCGTCTCCCCCGGCCAGATGTCGAGGCTGAGCCCGTCGATCGCCCGGATCACCTTTGGGGCTGCCTGGCCCACGAAGCGGTCGAGCCTGCCCGGTGAGCCGGCCTGAAAGTGAACTTTTAGATCCTCGATCGCAATCAGCGCTTCAGACACGGGTCTCACTCCGCAGGTTGAGCCAGCAGGCGGAGCGGTGGGCCGCCGCCACCGTCACCAGGCCGGGCGGCTCGCAGCAGCGCTCGAAGGCGTGGGCGCAGCGGGGCGAAAAGGCGCACCCGGCAGGCAATCTGCTCAGATCCGGCGGCAGGCCGGGAATCTGAAAAAGTTCGTCTCGATCTTGATTGGGGTCCGGCATCGAGCGCAGCAGGCCCTGGGTATACGGATGGGCTGGGGCGGCAAAAAGCGGGGCGGTCGGAGCCGATTCGACCAGCCTGCCCGCGTACATCACCGCCACCCGATCGGCCATGCCCGCCACCACCCCCAGGTCGTGGGTGATCAAGATCACGGCGGTGCCGAGGCGCGCTTTGAGGTCTTTGATCAGCTCCAGAATCTGGGCCTGGATCGTCACATCGAGGGCAGTGGTGGGTTCGTCGGCGATGAGCAGCTGAGGGTTGCAGCTGAGGGCCATGGCGATCATCACCCGCTGGCGCATTCCACCGGAGAACTGGTGCGGATAGTCGTCTACCCGGCCTGCCGCATCAGGGATGCCCACCAGTTCCAGCATCTCAATTGCCCGGTTGCGGGCCGCCCGGCGGCCCAGGCCCAGGTGCAATTCGGAGATCTCGCTGAGTTGCCGGGAGATGCGCAAAAAAGGATTGAGCGAACTCATCGGGTCCTGAAAGATCATCGCCACCCGTTTGCCCCGGATGCTCCGCATCTGCCGGTCGCTCAAGCGCAGAAGATCCTGGCCGTCGAAGATTACCTGACCGCCTTTGATCTGGCCGGGCGGCGTCGGGATGAGCCTGAGGATCGATAAACTGGTGACCGACTTGCCACTGCCGGATTCGCCGACGATGCCGAGCGTCTCGCCCGCCGCAAGGTCGAAGCTGACCCGATCGACCGCCTTTATCTCGCCCTCGCGGGTAAAAAATGACGTTTGCAGCTCGCGCACAGAAAGGAGTGGATCGCTCATGGCGGGTGGTTTTGGGCTCAGTCGGCCCGCGATTGGGGATCGAGGGCGTCGCGCAGGCCGTCGCCCAAAAAATTCAAGCTAAAGAGGGTCGCAGTCATCAGTAGCCCCGGAAAAAGCAGGTGCCAGGGGTAGACCGAGATCGCCCCCACCCCCTCCTGCACGAGGGTGCCCCAACTGGAGAGGGGCGGCTGGACCCCCAGGCCGAGAAAGCTCAAGAACGCCTCGGTGAGCATGACGCTCGGGATTGTAAGGGTCGTGTAGACGATCACCGGCCCCAGGGTGTTCGGAACGATGTGGCGAAAGATGATCTGCCCAGTGCCGACGCCGATGGCGCGGGCCGCCTCGACGAACTCGCGATTTTTGATCGAGAGCACCTGGCCGCGCACGATGCGGGCCATCGTGAGCCAGGAGATCGCCCCTAACATGCCAAAGAGCACGAACAGGTCTTTGCTGAAGAAGGCAAGCAGGACGATGATGAGAAAAATATCCGGCAGCGAGTAAAGAATATCGACAAACCGCATCATCGCCTCGTCCACCCTTCCCCCGAGGTAGCCTGCCACCGCCCCGTAGGTGACGCCGATAACCAGGCTCACCACCGAGGCGACCACCGCCACCAGAAGCGAGATCTGTCCCCCCACCAGCGAGCGGACCAGTAGATCCCGGCCCAACTGGTCGGTGCCGAACCAGTGGGCCGGGCCGGGCGGCTGGTAGACGGCGGCAGCGTCGGTGAGTTCGTAGGTGTAGCCCCAGGTAAGAGCGATGATCTTTGGCCCGAGCAGCACGGCGATCAAGATGATCGAAAAGACGATCCCGCTCGCTACCGCCAGTTTGTTGCGCAGTAGCCGCCGCCAGGCATCCTGCCAGAGGCTGCTGCCTTTTACGGGTTCAAATGGTGTTTCGACGGGGGAGGAGGACGTTTGCATGGGCGGTCACTTGTAGGCGATGCGCGGATCGATGAGCGCGTAGACGATATCGACGAGCAAGTTGAGCACGGTGAGCAGGCTTGCCACCACCAGGGTGACGCCGACGACGATAAAGCTGTCGCGGGCGTTGGCGGCCTCGATAAAAAAGTTACCGAGGCCGGGGATCAAAAACAGTTTTTCGACGACGATCGTGCCGCCGAGCAAAAAGGCGAGGGCCGGGCCGGAGTAGGAGACCACCGGCAGGATGCTGCCTTTGAGGGCGTGGCGCAGCAGAACCGTACTCTCGCTGAGCCCCTTGGCGCGGGCGGTGCGGATGTAGTCGGAGCGCAGCACCTCCACCAGACCGCTCCTGGTGAGCCGGGCGATGTAGGCGGTGTAGAGGGCGCTCAGGGTAAAAGCAGGCAAGATCAAGTGGGCGAGATCGCCCCAGCGGGCGGGGGGCAACAGATACAGCGACAGCGACAGGCCGATGACCAGAATCGGCCCCAGCACAAAGTTGGGAATCGAGACGCCGAGTACAGCCACCGCCATCGCCCCGTAATCGACCAGCGTGTTCTGGCGCAGGGCGGCGACGATGCCGATGCCCAGGCCGAGAACGAGGGCAATCAGGTAGGCCGTCGCCCCCAGGATCATCGAGTTGGGTAGACCCTGGGCGATCACGTCGGTGACGCTCCGATCGAGGTAGCGGGTAGAAGGCCCGAGATCGAAGTGAAAAAGTACCCGATTCATGTAATTGAAGTACTGCACCGGCAGGGGTTTGTCGAGGCCGTACTTCTGGTTGAGCCTTTCGATCACCGCCGGGGGATAGGCGCGCTCCTCGCTAAAAGGACCGCCGGGGGCCAGGCGGACCAAAAAAAAGCTGATCGTGATCACCGTAAGCAGAACGGGAATGGCGAGCAGCAGGCGTCTGAGGATGAATTTGAGCATGGCGGCAGGTTCAGGGTGTGGGGGCGATCGGATGCTGTTGCCAGTCGCGGTCGATCCAGACAAACTTGAAGGGATGCTGATCGAGCAGGTTCGGATACCAGCCTGCAACCCAGGGCTTTTTCATATAGCTCAGAGCATAAAAGTAGATCGGGATCACCGGCACCTGATCGAGCAGATAGCTTTCGGCGCGGGCCAGTAGCTGGTTGCGCCGTTCTTCGTTCGGCTCGGCGTTGGCCTGGGTCATCAGCCGGGTGTACTTTGGATCGGTCCAACCGGCGTGGTTGTTGAGCGTGTCCTCGCTCATCAGATCTAAAAAAGTGCTCGGATCGATGTAATCGCCCGTCCAGGCGTCGCGGGCCACATCGAAGTCGCGCCGCTCGCGCCGGGCCTGGAAGGTCTGCCATTCTTCGTTCTGCAACTCGACTTTGATGTGCAGTTGCTGCTTCCACATCTGCTGGACGGCCTGGGCGACGGTGCGGTGGACCTCGGCGGTGTTGAAGGCGATCGTTATTTTTGGGAACCCCCGGCCATCCGGATAGCCCGCCTGGGCGAGCAGACGGCGGGCCAGAGCGGGGTCGTAGCCCGGCCCGGTTGGCGGTCGGTAGCCCGGCACCCCCGGCGGCACAAAGGTCGTCGCCGCCACCTCGCCTCGACCGATAAATTCCTCGGCGATCGCCCGCTTGTCGATAGCGAGGTTCAGCGCCCGGCGGACCAGCACGTTGTCGAAGGGTTTGCGCCTGACGTTGAGATCGTAGTAGTAGTTCGTGAAGAATGCGCCCCCCTGGTAGTCCCGGTAGCGGCGCAACTGGCGGATGAGCGGGGCCGGCAGCGTGTTGCTGAAGAGGGCGTCAGCCTCACCGGCCCGGTAGAGATTGGCGTTCTGCGATTCTTCTTGAACCGGCAGGAGCACTACTTTGTCGAGTCTGACCTGGGCCCGGTCCCAGTAGGTCGGGCTTTTGGTGAGGACTACCTGGCTGTAGGGCGTCGCCTCGGCGATGCGAAAGGGGCCGTTGCCCACAAAATGATCCGGCTGGGTCCAGCGGTCGCCCCAGCGCTCGATCGCCCGGCGCGGCACGACCGTAAAGGCGTAGTGGGGCGTCATCTTGACAAAAAAAGCGGTGGGCCGCTCCATCTCGACGCGCAGGGTGTAGTCGTCCACCGCCCGCACCCCCAGGTCCGCCGGGGTGTACTTGCGCCCATCCGGACGCACCCGCCCCTCGGCGATCGCCTGGGCGTTTTTGACGTAGTACATCAAGTTGGCGTAGGGCGAGGCGGTGGCCGGATCGATGATCCGCCGCCAGCTCCAGACAAAATCGTGGGCTGTGACCGGTGTGCCGTCGCTGAAGCGGGCGTCGTGGCGCAGAAAAAAAGTCCAGACGCTCGCCGTCTTGTTGGTCCGCCAGCGCAGCGCTGTGGCCGGTCGGGGTGCGAGGGTCTTCGGGTCGTAGCCGGTCAACCCCTCGTAGACGCTACCGAAGATATGCTGCTCCGGGATACCGGCGGATTTGTGGGGATCGAACGAGCGCGGTTCCGGGCCGTTGCCTACATAAAGCACGTTTTCGGCAGGGGGAACCAGCCGACCAAAGTACAGCGCGTCGGCGGTCGAGGCGGTGCAACCGGCCAGGGCCAGGGCCGCGAGGGCGAGCACAATTTTAGAGGGTTTTGCGTTCACGGAGGTTGTAGCGCAGTCCCTGGGCCATCACCGACAGTCTGAAGCTGCCGACGCTGAGCGGTTGATACGCCTGGATCTCGTTGATTGTGTTGTAGATCAGTTCGCTGCCATCGACGATCGTGACCGTCCCCTCGCCGATCACCTCCAGCGTGCCTTCCGCGTGCAGAATGCAGGCTGTATTTTCATCGATGCCGATACCCAGACAATCGGGCCGGGCCGCCACCGCCGTCATCAGCCTGGGCAGACGATTGCGGTTGTGGAAGTGCTGATCGACAATTACATTCTTTAGAATCCCCAGCCCTTCGGAAAGTTCCACGATGTTGCGCTTGGGTGCCTCGCCGCTGTAGCCACGGGCGATCATGCAGGCACCCAGGGCTGACGCTCCGGCGCTCGTACCTGCGAGTACAAGCTGCCCTAGAATCGAGCCCTGTTGCATTGCCCGCGCCAGAGCGCTGTGGGCGATCAGGTTGCACAGCCGCACCTGATCGCCGCCGGTCATAAAGACACCGCTGCTGGCGCGCACCCGCTCGACAGTTTCTACGAGATCTGCCTCGAAGCGGCTTGTGATGTTGAGCACATCGACCTTTGCCGCCCCCATCTGCACGAAGACGAGCCGGTAGACCTCCGCTAAGATCTCGGGCATACTCGACGCGCTCGGAATGATCAAAATCCGGGCCTGGGGACCACCTGCAATCGTAAAAAAAGTTTTGAGGATGCTTTTTTCGCGTTCCTTGTCCTCTGCGCCACCGATGACGACGAGTGGACTGCCCTGCGGATAGATACGCGGCTGTTGATCGAGCGTCGGCAGCGGTTGCACCAAATGACCTTCACCTTCCGATTCAAATGCTGGTGGGCACCAGCATCTAGCCTACCCCAAGCTGGCGAGTCCCAGGCAGCGGGCTACGGTGGATGGTAGGATATTCTCGCCTGCAGAGGATCTCGAATGGAATCGACCGTGAACCGCCAGACCGTGCTGGTCGTCGATGACGCCGAACTGATCCGCGAGACGGTAGGTATGGCTCTTGGCGAAGAAGGCTACAGCGTCGTTCTGGCAGAAGATGGCCGTCAGGCGCTCGAACTGATGCGCAGCACCGACGAAGTCGATCTGATCGTGCTCGATCTGATGCTGCCCCACCTCAATGGCCTCGATCTGTGCCGGTTGTTGCGCCGCGAGGGCAACGGGGTGCCGATCTTGATGCTGACGGCCAAGGCCGCTGAAACTGACCGGGTGGTGGGTCTCGAAGTGGGTGCGGACGACTACCTGGCCAAGCCCTTCGGGATGCGCGAGCTGGTTGCCCGTTGCCGGGCGGTGCTGCGCCGCCATTCGCGCACCCAGGCGCTCGACGAGCACGCCACCCTGCGCTGCGGGGATCTCTGGATGAACACCCAGGAATGCCGGGTAAACGTGCGCGGTGTGGCGAGCGACCTGTCGCCCAAAGAATTTCGGTTGCTGGAACTCTTTATGCGCAACCCCCGCCGGGTCTGGTCGCGCGAACAGCTCATCGAGCGCGTCTGGGGACCAGATTTTATGGGCGACAGCAAGACCGTCGATGTGCATATCCGCTGGTTGCGCGAAAAGCTCGAAAAAGACCCGAGCCGCCCCGAGTACCTGGTGACGGTGCGGGGCTTCGGCTACCGCTTCGGCTGATTCTAGACCCGCGTACATAATCCAAAAAGAAGAACGCATCGCGTGTATTTGCTGGGCCCGTCAAAGTTTGTATCGAGCAACGACAAAACAGCGCGATCAGCGCCCCTGGTCGGCAACTGTCCTGGGGCTCCCGGCATGCATCCCCAGAGCAACACCGACCAGTCTCTGCCAGAGCCCGTCCGGCAGCAATCCGCGTAGCAGCAGGTACGGTCCGGGCTGGGCCGGGTAGCGCAACCGGGACGACCCGTCGGTGGCAGCCCGGTAGATCACCTTTGCCACCCCCTCGGGGCCGGGCAAGCGGTCATCCAGTTGCCGGGCCATCTCCTGAAAGCGCCGCAGCGGCCCTTCGTAGGCAGGGTGGGAGGCCCACTGCTGGGAGCGCGAGAGGAAGTCGGTTCGCGTGCCGCCGGGCTCCACCAGCTTGACCTGGATACCAAAAGGCAGCAGTTCGAAGCGCAGGGATTCCGATAGCCCTTCGACTGCAAACTTGGTGGCATGGTAGGCGCAGCCGAAGGGAAAAGCCAGCCGACCGCCGATCGAAGAAACGTTGACGATCGTGCCGCCCCGCTCGCGCAGCACCGGCAGCACCAGGCGAGTGACCGCAGCAAGACCAAAGACGTTCGTATGGAACTGATGCTCCAGTTGCTCCGGGGCAATGCCCTCCAGGGGCCCGTTCAAACCGTACCCCGCGTTGTTGACGAGTACGTCGATCGCGCCAAATTGTGCGACTACCTGCTCGACAGCACCGCCGATCGTCTGCTCGTCGGTAACGTCCAGCCGGGGTGTGACCACCTTTCCTGCCATCCGGGGAAATGTCAGCTCCCCCCGGCGCGAGGTCGCCGCCACATTCCAGCCCGCCCGCGCAAATACTTCAGCGGTTGCCCGACCGATCCCACTCGAACTTCCCGTGATCAGTACCGTCCTTGCCATCGCCAGAGCTTTAATCAAATTACGATTTTCATAATATACGAATTTCGTATAATTGGCGATAGGTCTGCCCGGTTGTCGCGGGGGTGAGCTTCCGGTATGGTGTGCCCATGTCGAGCATGGCGATCACCGAGGAGCAGCTCGTACTGCTCTACCAGTCAGTGCAGCAGCTGATCCGCAGCCTGAAGGTAGCCCAGCCCCAGGGGCGCGGAGGTGGGGAGGGTTTGAACCCGACCGACCAGCAGGCTCTGACCCTGATCGGCGAGAGCGGTCCATGCACCCTGGGCGAGGTCGCCGAGAGCCTGGGTGTGCCGCTCTCGACAGCCAGTAGTGCTGTCGAGCGGCTGGTGCAAAAAGGGCTGGTCGAGCGCAGTCGCGTCGCCTCGAATCGACGGATCGTCCGCCTTGCATTGACCGCTGCGGGCAAAGCGATGTTCGCCGAGGTAGCCCGCGAGCAGTTGCACCAGTGCCAGGCGATGCTGGAAGCCCTCGATGGACCGGAGCGCGAGGTCTTCATCGCTTTGATGGCCAAGATCGCAAGCCGGACCGCCCCGGCCCCCACCTTGAGAGCCGATTTGTGAGCTTACGAGCCGCCCTCGCCCTTGACCTCCGTCCAGGTGCGGTCCCAGAGGGGCGTCTCGCTGCCTTTGTCCTCGACGGGCTGGGCACGCTTTAAGAAGGCGGGGTCGGGGTTGGTGGCAGGAGAAGCCATATAGGCGCTGTAGAGCTTTGGCTCTGTTCGCCTGAGCAGTTCGAGGGCGGAGCGGTTCGGGTTGGAGTACGGGTACGCCTGGGTGATGAGAATACCTGCTTCCGGGCTCAGCGAAAAGTTGATGAACGCGAGGGCCGCCTCCTTGTGGCTTGCTCCCTTTGGAATCGCCCAGTTGTCGTGCCAGATGCCACACCCTTCTTGAGGACACAGATAGCGGATCGCCGGATCTTCGCGCTGGGCGAGGGCCGCCTCACCGTTCCAGACCATCCCGAGCCAGGCTTCGCCGGAAAGAAGGGCTGTCTTCGGGCTGTCGCTGTCGAAGAGCTTGATGTTGGGGCGCAGGCGCAGTAGCTTCGCCTGCGCTGCCCGAAGCTGGCTGGGGTCTTTGGTGTTCTTGTCGTAGCCCAGGCTCTGCAGGGCCATGCCCAGCACCTCGTACTCGTCGTCAAGGAGCACCACTTTGCCTTTGAAGGCCGGATCCCACAGATCCGCCCAGCGGGTAATCGGGCGCTGGAGTTTGCGGGTGTTGACAGCAAGACCCACCGTTCCCCACTGGTAGGGCACCGTAAAGCGATTACCCGGATCGTAGGGGGGGTTTTTGAAGCTTGAATCGATGTTTTTGAAGTTGGGCAATCTTGCCGGGTCGAGCGCCTCCAGTTGTTGCTGCTTTTTGAGAATATCGACGGTGTAATCGCTCACGATAATCAGGTCGTAGCCTTTGCCTCCGGCCTGCAACTTGGCGAGCAGTTCTTCGTTGGAGGAGAAGGTGTCGTAGTTGACCTTGATGCCGGTCTTGCTGGTAAATTCATCGAGCATTTTCGGAGGAATGTACTCCGACCAGGCGTAGAGGTTTAATTGTTTTTGGGCGGGCGAGCCGCTGGTGGAGCCGCAGGCGGTGAGGAGAGCGACCACCAGCAACAAAAGCAGAACGACGGGCGGGCGAAACAGGCGCAGCATCGGCAACAATCGAAGATTCTTGCCCAGACGATAGGCCATCTTGCTTGCTCCTGTACAGAGGGAAAGCTTCTGGGGCTGTAGGCTGGGAGCATGGCGACGCTGATTACCGGTGCATCGGGATTTTTAGGCAAACAGCTGGCGCTGCGCCTGCTCAAGGAGGGCCGGGCTGTCACCTACCTGGGCCGCCGGGCTGTAGGCGAGCTGGACCAGTGGGGGGCCACCTATATAAGTGGCGATATCACCGACGCCGGTGCCGTCGAGCGGGCGATGGCCGGAGTCAAGCGCGTCTTTCACCTGGCGGCCTGGTTTGACCTGGGCATCCGCGAACCTGAGAAGATGGAGCGCATCAACGTCGGCGGTACGCGCAACGTGCTCGGTGCCGCCCTTGCTCACAAAGTCGAGCGGGTGGTCTATTCGAGCACGGTCGGCATCTTTCATCCCACCAGCGGCATTGCCACCGAAAAGACGCCGGTGAGCGAAAAGCACCTCTCGCACTACACGCGCACCAAAGCCCAGGCCCACGCCGTCGCCCTCGAATTGTTTGCCCAGGGCTGTCCGGTGGTGATCGCCCTGCCGGGCTACGTCTACGGCCCGGCGAGCGACGGGCTTTTTGGCCGCCTGGTGCGTCAGTTTCTGGCGGGCGAACTGCCGGCGGTGGTGGGAGCGGAGCAGCGCTCGAGCTACGTCCACGTCGATGACGTCGTCGAAGGGCTGCTGCTTGTCGAGGCAAAGGGCGTTCCCGGCCAGTCCTACATCCTGGCGGGCGAGGCGATGAATCTGCGCGAATGGTTCAAGCTGGCCGCCGAAGTGAGCGCAAAAGCGGCCCCGGCCCTCGAGTTGCCGCTCTGGGCGCTCTACCCGGTCGCATTTTTTTCGGACTGGTTTTCGAGCATCGGCGGTCCCAATTCGGTGATCACCCGCGAGGCCCTCGACTACCTGCAGGGAGATCTGGTGGCCTCCGCAGCGCGGGCCGAACGGGAATTGCAGTGGCACTCCCGGCCCCTGGTTCCGGCGATGGCCGAGACAATCCGCTGGTATCAGGAGCATCCAGGATCTTGATGGAACTTCCCGAGGCGATCGAGCACTGGCTGGATAACCTGATTGCTTCCGGAGAGCTGGCGAGCAACACACTTCGAGCCTACCAGGGAGATCTCGATGATTTTGTACGCTTTGTCGAGAGCGAAAAAGCCGACTGGGCTACTCTCGACGCCGCTGCCGCCCAGAGCTTTGCCTGTGCCCTCAAGCAGCAACACCTGAGCACTGCCTCGATCGCCCGCAAACTGGCAGCGCTGCGCTCGTTCTACCGCCATGCCGGATCTCAAGGCTGGGTCGCGGGCGATCCTGCCGCCCGGATCCCCACTTTAAGTGCAGCGCTAGGCCGCAATCTGCCCCGCGTTCTGAGCGTCGCCGAGGTGACAGCCCTCATCGATGGCAGCCCCTCGCCCTTCGAGCGGGCTGTGCTCGAACTGCTCTACAGCGCCGGGCTCAAGGCCAACGAGCTGTGCGAGCTGCAGCGGGGGGATCTGTCGTTTGCCGAGGCGTACCTGTGTCTGAAAAGTAGCAGTGGCCGCGAGCGGGTCGTACCGCTCCTGGACACTACCCTCGAAGCGGTGAGCCGCTACCTGGAGACGCTGCCTGCTCCCCGACAGCCGCTTTTTAGCACTCCCCAGGGCCGTCCCCTCAACCGCTTTGCCCTTTATCGGCTGGTGCGCGAGGCGGCTGTCCGCGCCGGTATTGGCTGGCCGGTCACCCCCGATACCCTGCGCCATAGCCTGGCGGTCCACCTGCTCGAAGGGGGGGCGGACCTGGCTACAGTCCAGGAACTGTTGGGCCACGCCAGCATCGCCACCACCGAGATCTACAGCCGCCTTGCCCGCAACCGTGCGCCGCTTTCAGCGAAAGATCGCTGAGGCGACATTTTTGACTGCAGGCAGCCGCTCCCGGTGCTCCCGGCTTTGCTGGCGGAGATAAAAGACCAGACCGACGTAGAGCAGATCGAAGCCGAAGATGGCAACGAACATAAACGGCAGCACAAGCGAAGCTTTTGTGATCGGGGCAAAAAGATAAAAGGCGAGGGAGGCGCAGGCGGTGCCTGAAAGCTTGCAGACAGCGATCGTCAGCGACTGGCCGCGCAGCGAGCGGCGGCGGTAGAGCATGACGACAAACAGCACCGACATCAGCAGGTTCTGACCAAAGGCGGCGTAGGCACCGGCTGGATCGTGAAATTCGAGCGAGACGAAAAGCACCATGCAGAAGGCCGTTACGAGAACCAGCCCGGCAAAGCCATAGAGGGCTCCCTTGCGCAGATCGGCAAATTCTCGTGGCCCGTAGCGGACGAGCTGAAAGGCGATGAGCAGATCCAGAGCGAACCACAGAACATCGATCGTGCGCTGAAAGGGCTTGTGGGGCAAAACGAACGAGAAGATGAACTCCCAACTCAGATTGGCTGCGAGGGCCGCAAGCGGCATCCCGTAGGTCTTGTCAGCAAAACCCTGACGGATGATGAGCAGGTAGGTCGCAATCCAGAACAGGCCGGAGGCGAGCATCAGCAGTACGTACATGGAATGATTTTCCACTTCTCTACCAGCTAAAGCGCAAAGCAGCCGCAGGCCAGGCCAGCGACCGACAGCCCCCCGGATCTAGCATGGAAGAAGGGAGGCCAGGCCAGAGCGATGAAACATCAGCGCCGCTGCATCAGTTGCCGACGCCTGGACGATCGCGCCAGCTTCTGGCGGATTGTCCGGGTCCACCCCGGCTGGCAGATACAATTGAACAGGGGAATGGGTCGCTCGGCTTACCTGTGTCCCTGCGAGGAATGCCTGCGGCAGGCGCAGCGCAAAAATCGGCTGGCGCGGGCGCTCAAGGCGCGAGTAGATGAGACATTCTACGAGCTGTTGCGCTGCGAGTTGGCTAAGATCGCAAAGCCTGAGACATGAGCGACCGTTGCACCAGAATCTAGTGGAGGGCCAGTGTATGACCAATGCGAACATGCAAGGAAAAGTACGAATCTACGACCTGGCTCGCGACCTCAAACGGGACAACCGGGATGTGATGGCAGTATGCCAGCGTCTGGGTATTCCGCACAAGTCCCACAGCAGCACAATTTCCGAAGAAGAAGCCGAGCGCATCCGCGAAACTTTTCAGCGGGGTCTGCCCCCTGGTGGCAGCAAAAAAGAGAAGATCCAGCAGCAGGGAGCGGCCAATGCCAACAAACAACAAATTCTCGAAGTGCGTCGGCCCCCAGCCGGTTATCAGCCGGCTATCAAAGAGGTACCGGTGATCGCAGCTGTCAATCCTCCCCGGCCAGTGGTCATCGAGTCCCCAAGCCCTGTGCCGACCATCGTCGTCAGTGAGCCACCCACCCGGCCCCTCGTCGAGGAGCAGCCGCTGGCAGCCACAGCCTCCGTTCCTGAACTGGTCGCAGAACCCGCCATCGCCGAAAGCCCGGCCCCGGTTCTGGTGAACCCAGAAATCGTCGAGGCGGTACCGGAGGAAGCGCCAGTTCCCCAGCCAGTCGCGAGAGACACCGAAGCTCCCCGCCCCGCCCCGAGTCAACCTGTACGGCCCGCCGCCAATCCGCCTGCCGACAACAACCGGCGCGAGGAGCGCCGGGCAGCGCAGCCCGCTCAGCCGTCGGGACGCGCCGACAACCGCCGGGGTGGCCCGGTGATCAGTCCCAACCGGGGAGGCCAGAACCGACCAGTCGCCGCCCAACCCACAGCACCCAGCCCGAGTGCCGGACGCTCCGGCTCGGGGATCGCCAAAAAGGGCACCCAGGCCCGGCCCAATACCGGGCGACCGAACGGGCCGATGCGCCGTCGCGACGAGCGCGAAGTCCAGGTGAGCGAAGAGCAGCCAAAGCAGATCGTCTTGAACGGCAATATTTCCGTGCAGGATCTGGCAGCGCGGATGCATGTTCCGACCACCGAGATCATCAAGGCGCTCTTTATGAAGAGTGTGATGGTCAATATCAACCAGACCCTCGATCAGCCCACCGCCGAACTGGTGGCCCGCGAACTCGGCTTCGAGGTGCAGACCGAGCAGACTGTCACCCAGACCACCAGGACCGAAATGCTCGATCTCGAAGATATCGAAAGTCTTGAGCCGCGCCCGCCGGTGGTGACGATCATGGGCCACGTCGATCATGGCAAGACTTCGCTGCTCGATGCCGTCCGCTCAGCGCGGGTCGCCGAGGGCGAAGCCGGTGGCATCACCCAGCACATCGGTGCCTACCAGATACAGATTTCCGGTGAAGAGG
Source organism: Gloeobacter kilaueensis JS1 (assembly GCF_000484535.1). Classification (NCBI taxonomy): domain Bacteria; kingdom Bacillati; phylum Cyanobacteriota; class Cyanophyceae; order Gloeobacterales; family Gloeobacteraceae; genus Gloeobacter; species Gloeobacter kilaueensis. The sequence continues at coordinate 1,159,928 of NC_022600.1, forward strand.
GCGAGCGCAAGCTGACTTTTCTCGATACACCGGGCCACGAGGCGTTCACCGCCATGCGCGCTCGCGGTGCCAAAGTCACCGACATCACGGTGCTGGTGGTGGCCGCCGACGACGGTGTCAAACCCCAGACCGTCGAGGCGATCAACCACGCCAAGGCCGCCGGTGTTCCGATCGTCGTCGCGATCAACAAGATCGACAAACCCGACGCCAACCCCGACCGCGTCAAGCAGGAACTCACCGAGTACGAACTGGTGCCCGAGGAGTGGGGCGGCAAGACGGTGATGGTGCCGGTGAGCGCCAAGCAAAAGCTCAACCTCGATCTGCTCCTTGAGAACCTGCTGCTGGTAGCGGACTACGAACTGGACCTGCAGGCCAACCCCAACCGCGAAGCCAAAGGCACGATCATCGAGGCCAACCTCGACAAGTCGCGGGGTCCGGTCGCCACCGCTCTTGTGCAAAATGGCACCCTGCACCTGGGCGACATTCTGGTCGTGGGTGCCATCTACGGCAAGGTGCGCGCCCTCTACGACGATCGGGGCAACCGGGTCGATTCCGCTCCGCCCTCGACGCCTGTGCAGGTGCTGGGCCTCACCGAGGTGCCCCAGGCCGGTGACGAGTTCGAGGTCTACTCCGACGAGCGCGAGGCGAGGCGCATCGCCGACGAGCGCGCCCGCAAGCTGCGCGAAAGCCGGCTGCTGGAGCAGGCGGCGGCCCGCAGTGCCCGCGTCTCGCTCGGTTCCTTCTCTGCCAAGGCCAAAGAAGGCGAACTCAAAGAACTCAACATCATCCTGCGCGCCGACGTTCAAGGTTCGGTCGAGGCGATTCGCGCCTCGATCGAAAAGCTGCCCCAAAACAAGGTACAACTGCGCGTGCTCCAGGCGGCTCCCGGCGAAGTCTCCGAAACCGACATCGATCTGGCTGCTGCCTCCAACGCCGTCATCCTCGCCTTCAACACCACCTTTGCGAGTGGAGCGAGGCAGGCGGCGGAGCAGGCTGGGGTGGACGTGCGCGAGTACGACGTGATCTACAAGCTGCTCGAGGACGTGCAGCTGGCGATGGAAGGTCTGCTCGATCCAGAACTGATCGAGGAGCCGCTCGGTACCGCCGAGGTGCGCCAGGTCTTCCCCGTGGGCAAGGGCCAGGTGGCAGGCTGCTACGTGCGCGAGGGCAAATTGCTGCGCAACGCCCAGATGCGCGTGCGCCGGGGCAAGGATGTCGTCTTCGAGGGCCACATCGATTCGCTCAAGCGCTTCCGCGAGGATGCCAAAGAAGTGGCGACCGGCTTCGAGTGCGGCGTCGGCAGCGACAAGTTTGCCTCCTGGCAGGTGGGCGATCTGATCGACTGCTTCCGGATGGTCACCCAAAAGCGCACACTCTAACGGCTAACCGTGATTCAAGCCCGCGACGGGGAAGCCGTCGCGGGCTTCTTGGTCAAACCTTAACCTGGGCCGTCTACTGTGCTCTTGCAGCGACAGTGCAAGCGTACCGGAGGAGTGGGTTATGGGACGAAGGCAGTGGAGTGGGGTTTTACTTGTTCTGGGAGTTGGCCTGGGATCAAGACCGGCCCTTGCGGAGGTGTTACCGGCCAATCCACCCACCCAGTTCGAGTTGCGTCAGCACGAGGGAGCGGTTCTGCAAACTGCTCAAGCACTCGGCCAAATCCAGAGCGCCCAGCCTCCCGAGCCGTCCGCCGTTATCGGCAGCGGCTCGCTTTTAGAGGAGGTGAACGTGACTGCCAACCGCCGCGAGGCAGCGACGTTCCGCACCCCCGAGAGTTTGAGTGTGATCAGCCGCGATGAGATCGAGTCGATGCTGCCCCTCGCCCAGAACCTCACCGGCCTGCTGCATCTGGTGCCGGGGGTACAGACCGGGTTAGGCACCAGCCCCCTTGAGGCCAACGTCAGCATCCGTGGCCTCGGCGACGACCGCTCGCCCGTTCTCATCGACGGCGAGCGGCAGAACGTCTCCCAGGGTGAAATTCGCGAGGATCTCTTTTCGGTGGACCTGCGCGACATCGAGCGCGTCGAGATTTTGCGCGGCTCTGCCTCCGGCACCTACGGCTCGGATACGACTGGCGGCCTCATCAACATCATCACCCGCCAGCCAGGGGCCAATTCGTCCCCCAAACTCGAATACCAGGGCTACTTCGGCGGCTACTCTACCTACCACCAGGGCCTGCGCTTTACAGCGGGCGGTGACAAATTTTCCCTGGCCCTGAGCGGCACCTACCACAACACCGGCGACTACTTCGACGCGGCGGGCAACTTTGTGCCCAACCAGCAGGACTACCAGACCTACACCGGTCGGGTGTCGATCTTCCCGGACGCCGACAACCGGATCACCCTCAAGTACAGCGCCTACCGCTTTCACTCCGCCCTGCTCGCCATCTCCGACGTTCCAGAAGAAGCAGCCGGGCTGCCCCTCGCCTCCAAGGACCGCTTCGGCATCGAGTGGACCAGCCGCAACATCTTCGGTTCGACCACCGACTTAAAACTGAGCGCCTACTACAACCAGCTTTTTCAGAACTTCAGCCAGCAGGTCTTTGAAACCGACGCGGAGGGCGAGCGCGAACTGGTCTTCGGCAACACGAGCACGATCCGGATCAACACCGTCGGCACCAACTTTCAGTTGAGCACCCCGATTGGCAGCGCTCGGCTCACCTACGGCCTCGACTTCTTTCAAGAAAACGGCACCAACAGCACCCTCACCACCAGCGAGGACGAGGGCACAGGCGAGCAGCCCCTGGTGCCGGATGGCCGCCAGACGGGCCTGGCAGGGTATCTGTTTCTCGACTACCCGATTATCCCTGAGTTGCAGCTGAGCGCCGGGGTGCGCTACGACTCCTTCAAGAGCGAAGGTTTCCCGGTATCGTCTTTCTACGGCACCGGCACCAGCTTCAGTGGCCAGAGCATCGACGAATCGGCGGTAACGCCCAAGGTCGGCCTCGTCTGGAACTTCACCCCCGGCTTTCGTCTGCGGGCCAACTACAGCCAGGGCTTTCGCGTTCCCACGATCAAGGAGCGCTTCTTCCAGGGTTTTGCCGGACCCCTCAACGCCGAGATCGAGGACATCGTCATCGGCGGCGAGGCACCGCCCTTCATCATCCTCCAGGGCAATCCGAACCTCACCTCCGAGCGCACCACCTCCTGGGAGGTAGGCTTCGGAGGCAACCTGGGCCGCGCGTCCTTCGATGTCGTCTACTTCAACAATTCAGTAAGTGGCCTGCTCAATGCCCGCCAGATCGGCGAAGACGACGACGGCGTGCCGATCTTCCAGTTCGGCAACATCCAGAACGCCCGCATCCAGGGCATCGAAGTACAGAGCATCGTCCAGTTCGATCCCCAGTGGCGGCTCAGGGGCGTCTTCAGCTGGACCGATGCCATCGACTCAACCACCCGCCAGCAACTGGCGAGCGTCGTCCCTACCTTCGGTACCCTCCAACTGCGCTACCTCAGTCCAGGCGGCTGGCTCGCCCTGCTGCAGGCCCGCGCTGCCAGTTCCCGCATCGGGGCCGGGAGCTACGGCACCGTCGATCTCAACTTCGGCGTGCCGATCGGGGCGGGGCTGCAGCTCACCCTCACCGCCACCAACCTCTTCAACACCCTCTACCGCGAGTCGCTCATCGGCTTCAACGCCCCCGGCCCCCAGCTATTTGTCGGCTTGAGTACCCGCGACGGCGGCGAGTAATATCGGGAGCGGTCCTCTTTCTAGATGCATCTGTGAAAAAACTCTCCGCCCTGTTGCCGCTGCTGCTGGTGGTGCTGCCTGTGACCGCCCTGGCTCTGCCTCCCGGCGACCCGGACGATGCGATTCGCGCCGGTCTTAAAAGCGAGGTGCCCCTTGCTCCGAATCTCCAGGACGCCCACCTCACCTCACCGGCTCAAGTGCAGCAGATGATCGCCCGGCAGACCAGAGCGCCGATCACCCGCCTCGAACTGGAGATCAAAAACGGCTACCTCTTCTACGAAGTCGAAGCAGGGGGCAAAGAATTCTGGATCGACCCTGGCAGCAACCGTATTCTGCAGACCCTCAAGGCCCGACGGTAGATGCGGGAAGCAGGAGCGGTCGCATGCTTAACAAACAGCTTTTTCCACGTTCTCTCAGTTAGGAGCCAACTTTTAGAACTCAAAAGCTGTGCTATTTATGTTCAATAAAAGTGAATGTGGTTGAAGTTAATTGCATCACATCCAACACTCGTTGAGTATTGAGATAGCTTGAAATCATCCGTGAGAATTAGGTATTTGTCGTGTCAAATATGGATTATCGAAGAATCAGTAAGGCCAAACCTTGGAAAGTCAGTCCTGATTGAAAGTTCATGGCTCGATATGTATTGTTCTTCTAGATTTATCAGCAGGGTGGAAAATCTTTGGAAGTAGCTCTGCATATTTTCTATTGGCAATTGATTGGATAAATTGCTTACTTCTGTGAGGACATTTGGAGTTGTAATCAGTTTACTGAAAAGCGCAACTATCTTTACTAAAACTTCAAAACTGTTTTGGTCGAAAGTCGATAACCTTTTGTATTTCGTTATCAGTCTTCTATCATATGATCCAACAAATAGTAATAGAAGAATATTTGAGTCAATGAATAATCCTCTGGTGCCATACTTTTGTATTAGCTCGTCAATCATCAACCTTCCTGATTTTCATAGATTCAACCAGTCCCGTCTCTGCATCTACCGCAAATAACTTATATTCCCTCTTGATTTGTTGTTTCAATGCCTCAAAGATCGCACTCGCAGAGGAAGTCATGCCCGACACGTCTGCCAACTTACGAGTAAATCCGAGTGTGATTATCCATTTGGACATGTCTGGTGAAATTTCAACTTCCTCGACCAGAATGTCATAAATACGAATATCGCTGTACAACTCTTCTAAGCACTTGCGAGCTACTTGTACGGCCTCCTTAAGCGAAATTCTCTGGCCTTGATTTGCAATCTCCATGTCCATGTGCCCTTTATATTGTACTAATCAGTTTAGCTAAGCTGAATGACGGTTGCAGCCTTGCTGTAGCTTCTGCTTATAGGATGAGGTGCGCATCGACGAGCGCACCGGTAAAGTCTTCATCACCGGCTCTACTCGCCGCCTCGAATAGCAAGATTTCCTGCAGACAGCGATGTGCGAGCGGTGCTGGAGGAGGCACTGCGCCGCAAGCGGAGCCTGCAGTAACTTTTGGAAAGAAGCTGTAAACGATTCGTCGGCTTGAGTACCCGCAACGGCGGCGAGTAATATCGGGGGCAGCCCTCTTTCGAATAAAAAAGGGATCGAATCATGGTCGGAGCAACGGACAGGCTATTGACCCTACAAGAATTTCTGGCCCTGCCGAAGAGTGATGCCCGCTGGGAGTACGTAGCAGGACGAGCAGTTGCGAAGATGGCACCGAAATATCACTCCATCCGACTGCAGCGGGCACTAGAAGACTTGTTTGAGGCGTGGAGCATCGACCGGGGCCGGGCAGAGCGCGAATGGCTGACCGCGCTCGTCCGCGCAGGTGAGAACTGGGCACCGCTACCGGACTTTAGTTTTGTTTCCTTCGAGCGCTTGCCCCGCGAGTGGAACGAGAATGCCGCCTGTCCGGCCATTCCGGAACTGGTGGTAGAGGTGGTTTCACCGGGCCAATCTTTTGGCGAGTTGGCGAAGAAGGCCGAGGATTATCTTGCTGCCGGGGTGGACCGGGTGTGGATCATCGATCCCGTGGAACGTACACTCACCGTGTTCTTTGGCGATCTTGCCCCGCGCACATTTGCCGATGAGCAGCCGATCATCGACTCGCTTTTTCCTGGTCTGGAGTTTTCGGTGGCAGCGCTTTTCGGACGGGCGGGCCTGCCGGGGGCACCGTCCAGTTGAAGGAGGATAGTTATCGTCTCTGTGAGCTGGCAAGATGCCTGTTCTATCCAGCAGTTCTCAGTAGACGAAGGTCATTAAACGTCAGCTCTAAGCAGCCCTACGTCCCTTGCAGCAGAAGAAAAATAAGACGAGCCTGCAACTAACTTCACTTAGCCCCTCTGCAGCCCAGTTACAGTGAACCCCCCCTCGTATATTGCTATTGGTTCCAAGGTAGCGGTGAGGACTGTGCCCCCCCTTGCGGCTTTGACCGCGTGGAAGAGATTGTCCCCCGCTATCAAGGACCGGCAAAGCTGAACCGTATCGAGTGGCACTGACCACGTATCACGAGGCTAGACTTTTGCCGTCCTGCGGAACTTGCCTACCTCCTCTGAAGCTTCAACTGGAGACACTCATGCAGCGAGACGGTTCACAAAACGACTATCAGCTATTTGTCGGTATTGATGTGGCGGCACTCACTGTCACTGCCGCCTGGCTGCTCACCCACGCAAAGCCTACCGCTGCCATCACACTGCCCCAAACCCCCGAAGGACACTGCCAATTGGCCGAACGCTTACTCGCCGTCTGTCCCACCGCCGCTGAGGTGTTAGTGGTCATCGAAGCCACAGGCTCCTACTGGATGCGACTGGCCACATTTCTGGCGCTCAAAGGTTTTGCCGTCAGTGTGGTCAACCCCGCTCAGTCTCATTACTTTGCCAGGGCACTGCTCAAGCGTTCCAAAAGCGATGCGCTTGATGCCCAGACGCTTGCCCAACTCGCTGCCGCCCTGCAACCTGGTCTTTGGCAGCCGCCGCCTGAGATTTATTACCAACTCCAACAGCGCCTGCAGCATCGCGATGCCTTGCTGCAGCAACGCCAACAACTGCACAACCAGTTGCACGCTCTGCGGCAATTTCCGTTGGTGGTGGCGGCGGTACAAGCGAGTCTGGAGCAGTTGAGCCACACCTTCGATGAGCAGATTGCGCAGATGGAAGCTCAGCTAGAAGCGCTGCTCGCCCAAGACTCGCTTTGGCATCAAGCTGCAACCAAGCTGCGCACTATCAAAGGCATTGGGTCTGTCACCGCTGGGTGGGTGTTGGTGAGTACCCTCAACTTCGGCTGCTGTGCAACGGTGGAAGCGGCGGTGGCCTACGCGGGTCTCGCTCCCCGCTCCCACCGTAGCGGCACCAGCCTTCATAGACCAGAGCGCATCGGCCATGCAGGCAATGCCCGCTTACGCACGGCGCTGTATATGGCGAGCTTGAGTGCGATCCGCTGCAATCAGCAGATTAAAAGCTTTTACCAGCGGCTACGAGCAGCCGGTAAACCGGCAAAGGTAGCGCTTTGCGCTGCGGCTCGCAAACTCTTACACATTGCCTGGGCGGTTGTGAAAACAGACACGCCTTTCGATGCAGAGCACGGCAGGTTGGTTTGCTTGCAGTAGGGCGGAGGAAGAGAAGAAAGGAGGAGGCTGCTTGACTCTCAATACCGTATCTCTTCTCCTCTGCCCGGCGGGGCAGCCCCCCATTCGGGGGGCAGGAGGAGGAGAGCGGGGGGCAGGGGGGGTGTGGAGGGGTGGGGACCGTTTTAGCAAGTACCCAAAAACAAAAGAACGCCCCCTCCAAAGAATCTACTTCCCCCACTCCAGCCCAAAACCTGCTGCCTATTTAGCTTCGTCTACTTAGAAGACGAGAAGAGAGCAGCGAGGATTGCAGCGAGCAGCTCCGGCTTGTTGGCGGCCTTAATGCAGATGAAGCGCTCGAAGGGACTGAGAGCCTGCCAGCTTTGATCGTCGAGCCCACAGTGCGGTTCCAGTTGCCAGGGAGATGGATCGACGGCGATGGGCAGGAGGGGAAAGTCATAGCGAGTAGCCAGTGCGGCGAGGGTCGCCTGGAAGTGGGCCAGCGCCTCGGGACTGTCGCAGGGAAGGGCAACTAGCTGGGCCCGCTCGGCTGAACTCAGGAGTTGCCAGTGGCGCAGGCTCACCTTCGTCTTGCAGCTGTCGAGCTTGAAGCGCACGCCCATCGGCACGCACTCAAGGTCGGGCCAGAAATCTTTCTCGAAAAACTGCAACTGGTCAGGATCCATCGTGCCCCGTTTGAGAAGCCGATTTCAGCTTAGACGACAGGCGAGAGCCTACTGCTGAGAACTGCTGCCCTGGATCGGGATGAAGCCCTGCTTTTGCACCCACTGCTGGCCTTCGTCGCTCAGTAGCAGGTTGGTGTAGGCGGTGCCCGCCTGCTCGTCGAGGCGGCCATCGTGCTTGACAATCACGTAGAGGCGGCGGGTGATCGGATAGCTGCCACTCGTGAAGGCAGATTCGTTGATCCGTCCGCTGCGGTCGAATGGGGCGATGCGGGTGTTGTTTTTGATGAGGGGCAGGGGGTGAATACCGCGCTGGCCAACCACTTCAGCAGCGGTGGCGTAACCGATGCCGCCGGGGATGGCGCTCACCTTGCGCAGCGAGTCGGTGGTGTCCTGCACAAGGCGGACACTGCGGCCCAAACCTTTGCGGTTAAAGACGTGCTCGTTCATAAAATCGACCGTGCCACCGGCCCTGAGATCGCGGCTAAAGGGGACGATGGGCAGGTTTGGGCCGCCCACCTGCCGCCAGTTGGTCGCTCTACCGGTATAAATCTGCTCAAGCTGGACCAGCGAAAGGCCGCTGATCGAATTGGCTGGATTGACGTAGACAGCGATACCGTCGATGGCGACCGGCACCTGCTCCAGATCGATGCCCCGGCGCTCGGCGGCGGCGATCTCGGCTTCTTTGAGGGGACGGGAGGACTGGGCAAAGCTCAATTCGCCCAGCAGCAGCATCTCGATGCCGGTGCCGGAGCCAGGTTTTTGACCCAACGGGTCGGTGTAGCGCAACCGGAAACCAGGATGGGCCTGCTCGATCGCCTGCACCAGTCGCCCGGTGCGCAGCGGAGCGAAGGTCGTCGAGCCGCCGTAGTTGAAGATGCCCCGTGGAACGTTCGTTACATCGATAAAGCGCGTAAAGGTGCCGTCAGACTGCTCCGGTGGCTGGGTGTTGCCCCCGGAAGACGGTCTGGCAGCGGAGGTAAAAGCGGCCTGCTGCGGGGAGGACGGCTTTTGGTTCGTCGTCTGCACCCACCAGACTCCGCCTCCCACCGCCGCCAGAGCAGCGAGAACGAGCAGGAGCGGCAGGGGTTGCAGGCGGCCCCGCTGCAGGCTCACGGGAGCATTGGGCCGGGGCAGTGAGCAGATCCAGCAGGTGTCGGTGTAATTTTCGACCTCGGTGTGGGGCGGTACGCCCTCCCGGCCACCGGCACAGATCCAACGCTTGGGGGGAGCCTCGTTCATCGCTTGAATCCTCAGGATGCAATTGAAATTAGAGATAGCATTGCAACGCCATTGCCGCCCGATTGTTGAGCATCGGAAATAACCGGATGGTTCAGGATTCAGGCTGGAAACTGGCCTGTAAAAGTTAATTTTGCTTGCCCACACTCTGGTAGAGCCAGGGCGGGGGATTTATGCAATCTTTAGCTGTGCCCAAAAGCGGCGGCGACGATGAACAGATCGACTGCGAACATCAGCGCCACACAGACCAGCAGCGCCAGGTACATCCAGGGCTGGGCGAGGGGTTTGACCCGGCTGGTGTCGATGTCGGTCTGGGCTTCGAGGATGCGCAAAAAACGGGCAAAGCCGGCGATGCGCATCGGCAGCAGATAGCGCTCCCCCTGGCCAGTGAGCAGATAGTGAACCCGCCCACCCTGGCTGGTGGGGACTGAGCGAATCTCGCGGATGTCTTGCCAGGCGACTTTCCAGTGGCGGCCCATAAAACCCGGTACCCAGGCGCTGTAGCGGACGGTGACGCCCCCGGCGTCCGTCTCGACCCGCTGGCTCAGCAGGCCCGCCAGAGCGACCAGGCCAACTGCAATGCCTGCTCCCGTCAGCCACAGCGGTACTGGCGCGTGCAGGCGGGCCTGCAGAATCGGCAGCGGCAGCACCAGGCTCACCAGCAGCCCAAAAAGGGTGTAGCGAATCAGCGGCGAGATGCGAAAGGTGTCCTGGGGCGCAAGGGGCGGCGGTGGCGTGGTGCGCATGGGGTTCTGTAAACTTTCTTACAGGATAGCGGCCACTGACAAAACGCCCAAGCGGGCTGGCTGCAACCGCAGGGAGGGGGTGTGGATTTCGTCATCGACCCGCCGATCGCCGAGAAGATCGAGAAGATGAAGCAGCGCGTGCTCTGGCAGGAGCCCGCCCTGCTGGAGCGCGGCATCGATCAGACGCGCCTGGTGCTGGATGACGGCCAGGAGGACGCGACGCACTTTTCCTTTCTGGTCGTAGGCGACAGTGGGGCCGGTCCCTACCACGGCCAGAATCCCCAGCGGCGGATTGCTGAGCTGATGCTCTTTGAGCGCGACGATTGTCGCTTCGTGCTGCACACCGGCGATGTGATGTACCTGGTCGGTTCCGACGAGTACTATCCAAAAAACTTCATCGAGCCTTACCGCGAATTTCTCGTAGGCGGCGAGCAGCCCCGCAAGATCGCCTACGACCAGATGGTTTTCAACCAGCCTTTTTTGCCGGTGCCGGGCAACCACGACTACTACGACCTGCCCTTTCTGTACGGTCTGCTCGCCCAGACGATGCAACCGCTGCGGCAACTGTTGGGCTTCAAGCTCGACCTCGATGTGGGCTGGCGCGGCTCGGACCGGGGCCGGGTCTACGCGCGCGCCTTTCTCGATTATCTCAAGCACTACACGGGTGAGGCCGAGCTGGCCCATCACCTCGACACCCACTACACCGCCCAGACGGCGACAGGCCGCTGTCTGCGCTATCGTCCCGGTGCCTTCACGCGCCTGCCGAACCGCTACTACCAGTTTGAGGCGGGCGGCATTGACTTTTTTGCCCTCGACTCGAATACTTTTAACGCCCCACCGGCCCTGCCCACCAGCAGCGAGGGCCAGGCATTCCGCCGTCAGATCGAAAATAAGCTGGCCGAACTGGAGGAGCACAAGCAACAGCTCCTGGAGAGCAGCGAACGGCTCGATCCCGAGCAGATCGAGGACCGCGAGCCCCTGGAGGAACTGCGCGCCCGCATCGAGCAACTGGAGGAGGTGCGCATGGACCTCGAAAAGCAACTCACCGCCGTCGAGAACACCGCCGTCGATCTCGAACAGCTTGACTGGCTGGAGGAGCGCCTCGTCGCCTCCTGGCAGTCTCCCGAGGCGCGGGGTCGGATCATCTATCTGCACCATCCGCCCTACGTCACCGAGGTGACCAAGTGGAACCAGGCCCAGACCCTGGCGGTGCGCCGCCGCCTGCGGCGCGTCCTCGATGCGGTGGCCCGGCGCGTCGGTTCCCTATCCAAGGGCCGTCCCCTGGTGGATTTGATCTTTACGGGCCACGCCCACTGCTGCGAGTACCTGCGCACCGCCGACACCGGCCACGGCGATGCCCGCCTGCACCTGCTCATCTGCGGCGGCAGCGGCTTCAGCCTGCGCCGCCAGCGCCCGGAAGGCAGCGAACTCTCTGAGGAATTTCTCACCGATACCGGCAGCGAAGCGCGCACCGTCGCCCACTCACAGTTTTATATTGGCCGCAGTGGCCAGGGCAGCGGCAAGCGCCGCCCCTACTCGTTTTTGCGCGTCGATGTGGCTGCGGGCACACCGCCCCGCTTCCGCGTGCGCGCCTTTACCGCCGAGTATTACCGGGGGCGCTGGCGCTCCGAGCAGCTCCAGCCCTTTACGATCGGCGAGTAAGACTTTTCAGGCTCCGGCGGCTTCTTTGGCGGCGTACATCACTTCGAGGGTGATCTGGTTGCGGCCACTCTCGCGGGCAAACTTCTCGGTATTGCGCTTGACTTTGGAGCGCACAAAGCCGGGAATGCGGGCCAATTCGCGGGTGGCAGCCTCGTCCCACTCCAGTTCGGTGTCGGCGGTGAGGGTCTTGGTGACCACTTCTTTGGTGTCGTGGCCGCCGAAGACCTCCAGCAGGTGATCTTCCATGCCGAGGGTGAACGAGTTGTAGACCAGATCGGCGATCTGGTTGGTGCCCTCGTAGCCTAAGAAGGGCCGGTAGCCCACCGGAAAGTTCTGGATGTGGATGGGAGAAGAAATGACCCCGCAGGGGATGTCGAGGCGCTTACCGATGTGGCGCTCCATCTGGGTGCCGAAGATGGCAGCCGGCTCCGCCTGGGCAATCCGATCGCCGATCAGGGCGTGGTCGTCGCTGACAATCACCTCGTCGCACAACCCTTCGACCTGGGAGCGGAACCATTCGCCGTCGTACTTGCAAAAAGTACCGGCCCAGACGACGCGCACGCCCATCTCTTTGGCGAGAATGCGGGTAATCGCAGCAGCGTGCGTCCCGTCGCCGTAGACGACGGCGCGCTTGCCCTGCAGGTTCTGGCAGTCGATCGAGCGCGAGAACCAGGCGGCCTGGGAGACAAAGAGGGTCTGCTCGCGGATGAACTCTTCGTAATCGACGGCGACGCCACCGGCGGTGAGAATTTGCTGGATCGCCCGGATAAACTGGGCGGTCTGGATGACGCCCATCGGCGTGATATCGACGAAGGGCTGGTGGGCCACCGATTGCAGGTACTCGGCCACCGGGCGGCCCAACTCGCGGTAGGGCACGACGTTGAACCAGGCGGCGGGTAATCTTTGAATGTCGTGGACGCTGCAGCCTTCGGGGGCGACGACGTTGACGGCGATTCCCAGATCGCCCAGCAGTCTTGTCAATTCCCGGCAGTCGTGGTGGTTGTGAAAGCCTAAAGTTGAGATGCCGAGAATGTTGGCCGAGGGCTTCTCGCTGCGCGCCGGCAGGTTGCCTTTGCACTTTTCGATATAAAAGCGCACGATCTGCTCGAAGGTGATGTCGGCGGCGGTCAGTTCGTTGTGGCGGTAGTGGTTGACATCGGCTAGAAGCACGTCCGCCTTCGATTGCTCCTGGGCGCGGGCGACGAAGTTGCTCAGATCTTCTTGAAGAATCGATGACGTGCAGGTGGGGGTGAGCACGATCAGATCCGGCGCTTCTTCCTGGTCCTTGCGGACGATGTTGGTCACCACCTTGTCCTGGGAGCCGCGCCCGAGCACCTTGCGATCGACGACCGAAGCGGTGACCGGCGTAAAGTCGCGCTCGCGCTCGAGCATCGAGCGCATGACGTTGAAATAATCGTCCCCCAGGGGCGCGTGCATGATCGCATGAACGTTTTTAAACGAACTGGCGATGCGCAGCGTACCGATGTGGGCAGGACCGGCGTACATCCAGTAGGCGAGTTTCATGCGTTCTCTTTTGCGATGGGCTGCAAACAGCAGTGTGCCTCGATTTAACCCGCTCCGCAAGGGGAATTAGGAGCGCTTTTGTTCGCTGGCCGGTGCCTGGGCCTGCTTGAGGCCGATCTGCAACCGCTCGACGACCGCTTTGGCCGCCTGGCGCAGCGCCCCTCCTTCGGCTCCTTCGGCGATGTTGCGCACCTGGATGTCCTTCCAGAGCACCCGGCCCTGGCGGTCCACCAGCTCGAACTGCAGCACCACGTCCGCCGCCGCATTCTGCGAGAGGCCAAGCACACTGCCGGAGACGTAGGTCGAACTGCGCACCAGCCCGAGCATCACCGCATCGACCCCGAGGGCGCGCGCCAAAAGCTTTGGGTCGGTGGTGAGAATCTGGGCCGGTTCGATCCCCAGATCCGCCAGGCGCGAGAGCGCTTCGTCGGGGCCTTCTACCTGCCAGCCCAGCGCTTCGGCGAGGCGCGGTGCGATGAGTTGCCCGAGGCTCTCGGGGCTGTTGGTCGCATCGTTGAAGAGGGCCGAGTCTGGACCTAAAAGAGCGACCCGCCGCACATCCTTGAGGGCGTCGTTTTTGAGCAAGGGCGGCAGATCGGCTTTGAAGCCGTTCGCTTTGATCTCGTTGTAGACGCCGTTGGAAAATTTGTTGGCGATGTCGTGGGCGGTGATCACCATCGCATTTGCCAGCAGCACCGTGTCGGTCTTACCGGCAAAAAAAGCGCTGTCGGAGTTGACGACATCGCCCTTCCAGAGCGATTTGCCGCTTTGATCGAACGCTTCGGCCTTGCTGAAGACCTGGGGTGAAAAAAATTGTGGCACCAAAAAAGCGGCGATCGGGCTGATAAACGAGCTGAGCGCTTCGAGGTTGCGGTTGGGCATGTTCACCCTGAGCGGTGCCCCTACCAGGATGATGTCTGCCCCCAAAAGCGTCGCCACCTGGCGAATCGCCTCGGGATCGTTGCCCAGTTGCTCGCGAGCTAGATCGAGGCTCGCAAGCACCGACTTGACCTGAATCGGTGAGACGATCTCGTAGCGGCGCGTCCAGAGCAGATCGCCGCTAATCACATCGGCAATATTTGGGTAACGACCATAGCGAACTTCGCCCGTATCGAAGCCGACCACCGCCACCCTGGGCAGGCCCAGATTCTGGGTCGTCGAGACGGGCGAATCGGCCACCAGCAGGCGATTGGCTCCGCTTATCGCCTCAGTGAACTGGGCGATCGGAGGCAGGCGGTCCTTCTCGGGCTCCTTGAGGCTCTCGGCAGGAGTGTCGTTGCTCAACAGGTGGCTGCCGTCCCAGACGCGCAGCGTCGCCGGTTTGCCGCCTATCGCCGGGTGCAACGACCAGACGCGCTCGCCCTCGCCCATCGAGACATCGAGCGCCTGGGCGGCGAGGGGCTGCTCGGCCACCGCCACACCGTCGAGGGCGTCCCAGAGCACCAGCCTGCGGTTGGTCGCCACCCACAGGTGCCGATCGTCCGGGGTACTCAGCACACGCTGCAGCCGCTCGCCCTTCTGGTTTGCCTTTGCAAGCCGGATTCGGCGCACGACGCTGTTGGAGCGGGTGTTGACCACCAGCAGGCTCTCATCCGCCGCCGGGACAAAGAGCAAATTGCCGTCGCGGCTGGTGGCCATCTGGGGCCGGGTCGGATCGAAGGCGACGGCGAGCGGCTCGCCCACCGCTCCGGTAATCGGGTTGATCGAATAGAGGCGGCCCGCCGGCTCCGGCACCACTTCCACCGACGAAAGGTAGATGCGCAGGCCGTCGGCTGTGACCACCAGATCGCGGGGGTTGGCCACCTCTTTGATCGTGGCGAAGACCTGGACGCTTTTGGCCTGGGGGTCGATGCGGTAGAGGGTGACCACCTCCTCGTCGCGCACCCCCAGGTAAGCGGTGCGGGTGCGGGGGCTATAGCCGACGCCGATGAGGTGCCGACTGCGGGAAGTGGCCGGTTGCAGCACGGGAATGTCGGAACTGGCTTCTTTGAGGTTGGCCTCCACCACCGGGTCCGGCAGCGCCAACTGGCCTACCAGGCGGCCATCCGGTCCGATCAGGCTCACCGACGCATCGCCCGCCACCAGCAGGGTGCCGTCGGCTGTAAAAGCAGCGTTATGAAAGACGTTTGCCACCGGCACATTCAGCCGGACTGCCGCTTTGCCGGTGGTGAGATCTATTTTCTGGACCTGCTGGGCCTGGGGCACCAGCAAAAAGCCACCTGCCCCCCCAGGGAAGCCTGCTGCCCAAAGGGGACTCGCTTGCAGGAGCGCTCCACAGACGACGCCAATCCATGCTCTGGGCCAGAAGTCTCGCACTGCACAGCTCCTACCTCTGTAGCCCCAATCATAGCGGCTGTTTGCCTTCAGGGAGAATCGGTGCGATCCCCCCTGCCGGCGGTTGGTTCCGGCAGCGAGGGCAGGGCCGGAGGCGGTTCTGAATGATGGGCAACCAGCGACTCGTAGAGGCTTTTAATGACGCCGCTTACCGGGATGGCGAGCAGCACCCCCAGAAGACCCGAGACTTTTGCGCCGATGAGCAGAGCTCCAAAGATGAGCACCGGACTGAGGCCCGTGAAGTTGCCCAGGATGCGCGGGGCAATCACGTTGTCTTTGATTTGCTGGATGACCACCGAACCTATCAGCACCCATAGCGCCAGAAGCGGATTTTGAGTGACACAGATAATCACGACGACGCTGATCCCGAGGGTCGCTCCGATAAAGGGGATCAACTCCATTACCCCTACAAATAGGGCCAACAGCAGGGCAAAGGGCACCCCCACAAATAGATAAAAAGGCGTCAGACACAGCGACATAAAAAGCCCCAGGATCAGCTGGCCAGTAAAAAAACCCCGCAGGTTGTACTGGAGCGATTCGGAGAAGCGCTCGCGAATCCGTCCGGGCAAAAAGCCGATCAACTCCTGCCAGAGCTTGTGTCCCTCCAGCAGCATGTAAAAGGCGATGACCAGGATCAAGACAAAGTTGAGCACACCGGTGAAGGTGCCCAGCAAAAATTCGAGCGACTGGGGCGAGGTGAGCACCTGCAACTGCTGCTGCAGGCGACTGCCCATCTCACTGACGAGCTGATCGGTATCGACCGGCAAACCGAGCTTTCTCGCCCAGTTCAAAAATGCCTCCAGCTGCAGCGAACCGGAACGCACCAGATCCGGCAGCGAACGGACAAGTTGAACCGTCTGCTGGGAGACGAGGGGAGCGACGACCACCGCAAAAATGGCGACCACCAGCCCGGCCAGCGAATAGACGACAAAGGCTGCCGTCGAGCGCGGCAGGTACTTGCTTAAAAAAGCAACCGGATAGCTGAGCAAAAAGGCGATCAGCCCGGCGATCACAAAAATAGTTATAAACTCACGAAAATACTCCAGCACCTGCAAGGCGGCCCAGCTTCCGGCCACAAGCAACAGCCAGGTAATCAGCGATCGCTGCAGTGGAGTCAGTACAGGCATCGCCTCTATTGTTTCACAGCCGGCCCCGGCACCATACCCTCCCTGCGGATAGGAGTTTTACTTGTGGGTAGGTGAACATTGGTTGCATTCAGTTAAAAAACACGAAGAACTGTAGACTGTCCCTTTGTGTTCCCCCGATGATGTTGGTCACGGGGATCGCACTATGGCATGGGGTATCGGTCGTGGCAGATTCAGGACAGGGCAAGGCAGTTGAAGTTCGCAAAACCCGGCAGAGCGCAACATTCGAGCGAGACTCGGTTGGACTCTACCTGCAAGAAATTGGCCGCATTCCTCTGCTCAAGCCAGAAGAGGAAGTGATGCTGGCGCGGGCCATCTCCCAGGGCGGGCCGCGCGGCGAGTGGGCAAAGCGCAAGCTGGTGCAGGCCAACTTGCGGCTGGTGGTTTCGATCGCCAAGAAGTACCTCAACCGGGGTGTACCGTTTCTCGATCTGATTCAAGAAGGGTCGCTGGGGCTCATCCGGGCCGCCGAAAAGTTCGAGCACGAGCGCGGCTACAAGTTTTCGACCTACGCCTACTGGTGGATTCGCCAGGCAATCACAAGGGCGGTGGCCTCCCAGGCGCGCACGGTGCGGTTGCCGGTGCATCTGGTCGAAAAGATCAACCGCGTCAAGAAGGTACGCCGTTCCCTCGCTCAAGATCTGGGCCGCACGCCGAGCCAGGCGGAACTGGCCGAGGCGCTCGAATTGAGCGAGGACGATCTTGAGCACATCTTGCGGGCAGCCAGGCGGACGGTATCGCTCAACATCACCGTCGGCAAAGAAGAAGACACCGAGCTGATTCACCTCATCGAAGACAGCCAGACCGATCAGCCCGACGTCTACATCGACCGCGAATCGATGCGCGTCGAGGTGGGCGACCTGCTCGATCGGCACCTCACCCCCCGCGAGCGCGATATTTTGCAGTTGCGCTTCGGGTTGCGCGACGGCCAGCAGCGCACCCTCGATCAGGTGGGCAAGATGTTCGATCTCTCCCGCGAGCGCATCCGCCAGATCCAGGCCAAAGCCTTCCGCAAACTGCGCCGGGTGCGCCAGCGCCAGCGCCTCCAGGACTGGATTGGTATTTAGTCGTGGCTTAAGCGACGGTGACCGCTCAGGGACTGGTGTTCAGTAGCACCGAGACGTTGAGCGAGAATTCGTTAGCGGTGGCAAGATCCAAGCGCCTATCGCCGTCGAGGTCTGCGACTACGATCGCCCGCGAAGCGGCAGCCGCGACAGCAAAGCGTCCCGAGAGGGCAAATGTGCCCCGGCCATCGTTTGCAAGTACCACCGCCGCATTCGCTCCTCCGTCGGCCAGCACCAGATCCAGATCGCCGTCGCCGTCTAGATCTCCCTGGGCAATCGACTGCAGGTAATCCCCGATCTTGAGAGTGGTCTGGGGAGCAAAGGTGCCGTCGCCGTTGTTGAGCAGTACCGAGGCGGTGTTGGTGTTGGCACCGGCAATGTCGATATCGCCGTCGCCGTCGAAGTCTCCAGCCGTCAATTCGTTAGAGTTAGCAGAGAGGGTAGCGGCAGCGACAAAATTGCCACCACCAGTATTGGCAAACAGGTGGATGGTGCCAGGAACGCCCACGGCCAGATCGTTGTCGCCGTCGCCGTCGAAGTCGGCAATCGCCACCGCCTCGCTGTTGCCGCTGACGGCGAGCGAACGCACGGCAAAGTTGCCCGTGCCGTCGTTGGTGAGCAGATCGACGCGGTAGCTGCCCCTGTTGCCGACCACCAGATCGAGATCGCCGTCACCGTCAAGATCTCCCTGAGCAATCGTTACCAGGTTGTCTGCTACGGTCACAGAGATAGCAGGAGCGAAGCTGCCGCTGCCGTTGTTCTTTAAGATCGCAACCTGGCCATCGCCAGTCCCGGAGACGTTGCCAAAAGCGGCGACTGCCAGATCGGTGTCACCGTCGCCGTCGAGATCGCCCGCTGCAATGGCGTAGGGCCGATAGATATCAGCTTGAATCGAACTGGTGCTGAACTGGGCCGTACCGTTGTTGGTGAGGACCGAAACATCGTCTCTGTCGTTGCTGTACACCGAAAACTCAGTAGCGGCGAGCAGAT
Source organism: Gloeobacter kilaueensis JS1 (assembly GCF_000484535.1). Lineage (NCBI taxonomy): Bacteria > Bacillati > Cyanobacteriota > Cyanophyceae > Gloeobacterales > Gloeobacteraceae > Gloeobacter > Gloeobacter kilaueensis. Next base: position 1,178,539 of record NC_022600.1, read on the forward strand.
CGTTGTCGCCGTCGCCGTCGATATCCCCGGCGGCGACCGCCACGGGCTGACCGACAGTGGCGAAGGTCCGGGCCGCAACCAGCGTGCCATTGCCATTGCCCCGGAGCACCACTGCGCTATTGGCGAACAGGTCCGTTACAGCCACGTCCAGTTTGCCGTCGCCGTTGAGATCCGCAGCCACCACCGAAAAAAGCGCGTCTCCAGCCGCACTGAGCGAGGGAGCGCCAAAACTACCCCTGCCGTTGTTCTTGAGCACCGATACGCTCTCAGAAAGACCGTTGGCTGTCACCACATCGAGGTCGCCGTCGCCGTCGAGATCGCCCAGAGTCAGAGCGTAGGGTGCCTCCGCGCCGACAGCGAAGTTCCGGCGCGCCGCAAAAGTGCCGTTTCCCTTATTGAGCAGGACGGAGATTGTTGCGTCGGTCTGGTTGACGGTGACTAGATCCAGATCGCCGTCGCCGTCGAGGTCGCCACTTTTGATCTCCAGCGGCTTGTCATCTACCGGCAGAGTCCGCGCTACAGTGAAGCTGCCGTTGCCGGAGTTGCGCAGGAGCGAGACGGTACTCGGTTCTGCCGGAACAAATTGATCGGCGTTGCTGGTGGCCAGGTCGATGTCGCCGTCGCGGTCAAAATCGCCCGCCACGATGTCCGCCGGGTAGTTGCCTGTCGCAAACAGCCGGGCCGTAGCAAAGGTACCGTTGCCGTTGCCCGTCAGCACCGAAATATTGTCGGAGGCCGAGTTGGCCGTAGCCAGATCGAGTTTGCCGTCGCCGTTGAGATCGGCGGCGACGATCGCGACGGGAATATTGCCGCCCACATCGAAGTTGCGCCGCAACCCAAACGTGCCATCCCCCCGGTTGAGGAGAATCGATACGGTGTTATACGAACCGCGCAAGGCAGGATTGGCGGTGGCGATATCGAGGTCGCCGTCACCGTCGAAATCTCCAAGGGTCGCTGTTACTGGGCTGTAACCGGTCTTGAAGGATTGGGCACTGAAGCTGCCACCGCTATTTTTGAGGACGGTAACGGTGTTGTACGGTATACCGTTGACCGTCACCAGATCGATGTCGCCGTCGCCGTCGAGGTCGCCTTTGGCGACGAACTCGGGCCCAGGTCCAGCCGAAAAAGAACTGGCCGCCGCAAAACTGATCTGAGCTGCCACTGGCCTTGCTCCCAGGCTGAGCGTTGCAGCCAGCCCCACCAACCAGTAGCGCCATCGAGGCGAGAAGACCATGACTTATTCTCCAAGCGCCGACCGAATTGTACCCGTCGGACAGCGACAAGCTATGCAGCCTGCAACACTCGAAGTGTTTTTGTCAGCTTCTGCAGACACTTGATTTTTTTCAAGCCGCTATCGGCTCCTTCTGCGATCAGGCTATGCTGCAGCCATGCAGCCAGCAATTACGATCGTCGGTCTTGGCCCCGGTGCGCCAGAGCATCTCACCCGGCAGGCTCTGGAGGCACTCCAAAGCGGCGTGCCGGTGTACCTGCGCACAGCGGTGCATCCAACCGTAGGTGCTTTAGCAGAACTGGATATTCCTTTTCACAGTTTCGACGCCTTCTACGAGGCCCACGACCGCTTCGAGGATGTCTACCGGGCGATCACGGGAGCAGTGCTTGAGGCGGCGGCAGCCCACGGGGCGGTGGTCTACGCCGTCCCCGGTCATCCGCTGGTGGCCGAGGCGACCGTCGAGGCACTGCTGGCCCATGAAGCAGACTACCGCATTGCGCTTGTGCCGGGACTCAGTTTCCTGGACGCTGCTAGCGCCGCCCTCAGACGCGATCCGACTGGAGACGGTGGGTGGCAATTGCTCGATGCGCTGCAGTTGCCCACCACGCTCAATCCCCGCCAGCCGCTGCTGATAAGCCAGATCTACTCGCACCACATCGCCTCTGAGATCAAGCTGCAGCTACTGGAGGTGTACCCAGAAAGCCACCCGATCAGACTGTTGCAGCGGCTGGGTACTAAAGAAGAGCGCATCGTCGAACTGCCCCTGGTCGAACTCGATCGCAGCCAACCTGTAGATCACCTGAGCTGCCTGTTCGTACCGCCTCTGACCGGCGAGCCGCCCGAATCTTACCCAATTACCCGAGCGATAAGCGAACTGGTGGAGGTGATTCGCCGCCTGCGCGATCCGGTAGATGGCTGCCCGTGGGATCTGGAGCAAACGCCCAAAAGCCTCTGCCGCTACATCGTCGAAGAAGCCTACGAAACCGTCGATGCGATCGAGTCGGAGGATGCGGATGCCATCTGCGAAGAACTGGGCGATCTGTTGCTGCAGGTGGTGCTGCAGGCGCAGATCTTCGGTGAGTCCGACGATTTTACCCTGGCTGAGATCGCCTCGGGACTCACCGCCAAGCTCATCCGCCGCCACCCGCACGTCTTTGGGGAAGTGAGTGCCAGCACCGCCGAGGAAGTGCATCGCAATTGGGAAGCGATCAAGGCCCAGGAAAAGGCCACTGCCCCGACTTTAAGCGCCAAGTTGCGCAAGATTGCCCGCCAACTCCCGGCCCTCGCCGCCACCGCCGAAATTTCAGCAAAAGTAGTCAAAGCCGGCTTCGAATGGCCGAATGCCGCCTCCCTCTGGGCCAAGCTCGAAGAGGAACTGGGCGAACTGCGCCAGGCCATCGCCCATGAGAGCAGCGAACGCCAGGCCGAGGAGTGGGGCGATGTGCTCTTTACTTTGATCAACGTCGCCCGCTGGCAAAAACTGGATCCCGAGGCTGCCCTGCGGGCAACCAACCGCCGCTTCCTGATGCGCTTTGAGCGGGTCGAAGCGTTGGCCGATCGCGAGCTATCCCACTACTCGATCGAAGAACTGGAAGCCCTCTGGCAGCAAGCCAAGCGCGAGTTAGCTGAGCACAGCTGATTTCTAGCGTTCAAGTATCCTCAGGCTCGATGCCCAATTGGCGCAAACGCTCAGCCAGTGCCGCCGCCCGTTGCTCGGCCTGTTCTTTTGCCTGGCGCTCTGCTTCAGCTTGTTGTTCGGCTTGCAGTCTGGCTTGATATTCCACTTCTGCCCGTTGCTCGGCCTGCAATCTGGCTTGATGTTCTGCTGCCGCCCGTTGCTCGGCCTGCAGTCTGGCTTGATGTTCCATTTCTGCGCGCTGCTGACCGGTTGGCAGCAACTCGCCTCGGGCGTTCCACCAGCGCAGCCAGGGCAATTCCATGTCGAGGTATTGCCCCTGCCAGATGCCCAGTTCTACCCCCAGCCGTTCGATAATGTAGCGGCCCTGCGGGTTCGGAGTCATCCGCCGGTAGCGGTTCAGAGCCAGCTCGTACATCTCGACGCTCGCTTTTTGCACCTCGTAGATGCCGTAGTAGGCAGGCCGGATCACCCGCTCGTAGATCCAGAATTTGCCCTGCCGGGGTGTGGGGTCGCGCTCTTCGAGGCCATCGCCCGAGACAAATTCAAGCACAATATAGGGCGGAACCAGTTCTTGCCAGAGAACGTAGGAGCGGCGGACCTGGCCGTTCAACGTTGCGGGCACATCGGGCACGTAGAACCAGTCCGGGGCAACAGCACCCCGCTCCGGCGGTTCGGGCAACTCGGGCAGGTGCCAGTAGATGCCGCAGTCCTGGCCGATGCAGTACTGACCGTCGGGATGAACAGCCTGCAGAACCGGTTCGAGGGAGTCGGTGAGCAGAAGGCTCTGGGGATGCTCTTGAAAATTTTTCACAAACGATCCGTCCGACTCGGGCAGTTGGGTGTGGTCCGGCAGTTGCGGACGGGTACTCGGTTGGGAAACCATCGCTCGGTGGATGAATGGGTGCCTCTATCGTATCTGTGGCTTACAGGGATGGTAGGGAAGTTGCAGCGTCGAGATAGCATGAACGACAATCGGCATAGCTTTCTAAAATCGGAGTCAGCCGGATGCACCTTGCCGATCGCTTGCGTCAGGCACGTCGCCGCCGCTTTGTCGGAAGGCAGGGCGAGTGTGAGCTTTTTCGCTCCGCAATCGCTGCTCAGGAACTGCCCTTCTGCGTCCTCTGGATCCATGGTCCCGGTGGCGTCGGCAAGACGACCCTGCTGCGCGAGTTTGCCAGCCTGGCTACGGGTGCGGGTATCCAGGTGCTCTACCTCGATGCCAAATACTTCGATCCGACACTTGAAGCGTTCGGTGCTGCCCTCGCTCAGGCGCTTGGCGAGGAGGGGCGCGATGCGTTCCTGAACCGCCTGGCCACCAGCGGCGAGCGCCTGGTGCTTTTAATTGACACCTACGAAGAGCTGAACGCCCTCGATCGCTGGTTGCGCAACACCTTTTTGCCGCAATTGCCGGGAGATGCCCTGACGGTACTGGCCGGTCGGAACGCTCCTGGCCGCGAGTGGCGCACCGACGCAGGCTGGCAGAGTCTACTCAAGATTGTCTCGCTGCGCAACTTCAACCGCGAGGAAAGCCGCACCTACCTCGCCGCCCAGCAGGTGCCTGCCGCCCGGCATCGCAGCGTGCTCGAATTTACCCACGGCCATCCGCTCGCTCTGTCCCTGGTCGCCGATGTCTACGCCCAGGGCCACACCGGTGAATTTGCCGCCGAGAACGAGCCGGATGTGATCAAGGTGCTCATCGAGTGCTTCGTGGCCGAGTTGCCGAGCCTGCTCCACCGCCAGGCGCTCGAAGCCTGCGTGCTCGTTCACATTACTACCGAGGCGCTGTTGAGCGAGTTGCTCGCCGTCGCCGATCCGTACCCGTACTTCGAGTGGCTGCGAGGATTGTCGTTTATCGAATCGACCCAGACGGGTCTATTTCCTCACGAACTAGCCCGCGAGGTGCTCTCTGCCGACCTGCGCTGGCGCAACCGCGACCGCTATATCGAGCTGCACAGCCGCGCCCGCCGCTACTACCACACTCGCCTGCAACAAGATAGCGGCGAGCGGCAGCAGGAGATGCTGTTCGACTACATCTACCTGCACCGCGACAACCCACTGGTGAAACCCCTCTTCGAGTGGCAGCACCCGACCCATATTGCGATCGAGCCGGTGCAGCCGGACGATCGGCCCCACCTGCTGGCGATGGTCGAGCAGTACGAGGGGATCGCCTCCGCCGCTCTTGCCGCTCACTGGCTCGACTGCCAGCCCCAGAGCGTACTGGTCTATCGGGATAGTGCGGCCCAGCCACTGGGCTTTTTGATGTCTCTCGCCCTGCACACCGCCACCGAAGCCGAGCGCAACCTCGATCCAGCGACGGAGCGAGCCTGGCGCTACCTGCAAAGCCATGCGCCGCTCAGGCCAGGGGAGGGAGCGACGTACTTTCGTTTCTGGATGACCCGCGAGCACTACCACTCACCATCGCCGGTGCAGAGTCTGCTACTCACCAGCATCGTTCGCCACTACCTGACGACCGCCGGGCTCGCCTTCAGCTTCTTTCCGGTGCGCAATCCCGAAATGTGGGCAAAGATGTCCGCCTACGCCGATTTGATTCGGATTGCCGAAGTCGATTTTACCGTCGGCGGGATCACCTACGGTATCTACGGCCACGACTGGCGGCTCACCCCACCGGCGGCCTGGCTGTCGCTGTTAGCCGAGCGGGAAGTGGCGATGTCAGCCGCTGTCCAGCCATCGGCACCGCCCACTCGGACGCCGGTACTGGTGCTGAGTGCCGAAGACTTTACCGCCGCTGTGCGCCAGGCACTGCGCGACTTTGCCAGGCCAGACCTGCTCCAACAGAACCCGCTTGTCCGTTCGCGGCTGGTGAGCGATCGGCTCGCTGCCGAACCGGGGAGCGAACCTGCTGCCCTTCTACAAAAACAGATCCTGGAGGCAGCGGCGCTCCTGCGCGATTCGCCCCGCGACCGCAAAGCCTATCTGGCTCTCGATCGCACCTACCTGCAACCAGCAGATAGCCAGGAGCAGGCAGCCGAAGTGCTCGACATGCCCTTCAGCACTTACCGCCGCCATCTGACTGCCGCTGTCGCCCGCGTGCGCGAAATCCTCTGGCAAAGAGAACTGCAGGGGCTTAGCTGAGCAGAACCTGGATAGAAAGTGACCAGTTTTTAGTCTGGTGGGCGGTGCTTTTTGAGTGGACGATGCAATTACAGTCCACCAGACAAGCAAGAATTCAGGAGATCGAAACATGGAGAACGAGACGCGCAACCCGTCGCGCCGGGCTGTCGTCCTGGCCGGGGCTGCCGGGACTTTGAGCCTGATAGCTGCCAGGGCCGGTTTCGCCGCCGAAAGTAGTGATCTGGCAATTTTGCAGGCAGCCCACGACCTCGAAAGCCAGGCAATCTGGGCTTACGGCGCGGCGGCGGGCAAACTGTCCCAGACCGAAGTCGGCAAAACCGTCCTCGCCCTCGCCCTGCGCAACCAGGCGGACCATAAAGCCCACCGCGAAGCCCTCGCCGGGGCGATCAAATCCCTCGGTGCCACCCCCACGCCGCCCCGGCCCAGCTACGACCTGTCCTCCTATCTCAAAGCCGGTGAGGGCGGACTCGACTCCGACGCCAATATCGCCAAACTGGCCCTCGCCCTCGAAGTAGACGCTGCCCTCGCCTACCAGTCGGCCTTCGGCAAGCTCAAGACCCCGGCGCTGCAGGCGGCGGCAGGCGGCATCCTGCCGGTAGAAGCGGGACACGCCACAGCGATCCGCGCGGTCTTCCACTCGCTGATGGCGAGTGTGGAGGCGGTACCGGCGGCGCTGCTCACCGCCAGCACCCGCAATGAATGGATATTGAGGGTCTAACTATCCATGCCTGCCATCCGCACCGCTGCCATCGCCATTGGTCTACTAGGTGGGCCACTGCTGCTCGCCCCCTGCACTGCCCGAGACCTCCCCAAACCCGTTACCAGTGCGACCGTCACGATCGAAGGCTTTCAGTTTCAACCGGCTAGCGTCCTCCTCAAGCAGGGCGGCTCGGTGACGTTCGTCAACAAGGACCCCGCCCCCCACACCGTCACCTCCGACTCAAAAGGGTTCGCAGGCATCAGCCGCCTGCTGGCCGACGAGCGCAAAACCCTCGTTCTCACCGCCCCCGGTGTCCAGAATTACCACTGCGACATCCACCCGAGCATGACGGGCACGATCACCGTCGTGAAGTAACCCCCCGGCCCTTCTAGCGATCCAGCGGCTGCTGCCAGAAGCGCTCCAGACAGCGCACGAATAGCTCCACCCCCAGCCCGAGCGCGCCTTCGTCGAAGTCGAAGCAGGGGTGGTGGTGGGGCTTATCGAGGCCCAGTTCCGGATTGGCCGAACCCAAAAAAAAGTAGCAGCCGGGAACCTTCTGCAGGAAAAAGGCCATGTCCTCGCCCCCCAGGGTCGTCTCAGGCCGCACCTGATCGGGGCCTAAAAATTCTTCGGCCACCGAGCGCACCAGCGCCGCTACCCGCTCGTCGTTGATTACACTCGGATAATGGCGGCGGTAGGCAAGCTCGTAGGTGGCACCGTGGGCCTGACAGATTCCGGCAATCACCTGCTCGATCCGAGCGGGCAGCACCTGGGCCAACTCCGGCGCAAAGCAGCGCACTGTCCCTTCCAGTTCGACTGTCTGGGCGATGATGTTGAAATTCGAGCCGCCGTGGAACTTGCCGACGGTGACCACCGCCGGCTCGAACGGATCGATGTTGCGAGCGACGATCGTCTGCAGGGCACTCACCACCTGGGCACCGACGACGATCGCATCGATCGTCTGGTGCGGGAGCGCCCCATGGCCGCCTTTGCCGGTAATCGTCACCTTAAATTGGGCGGTGTCGGCCATCGATGGACCCGCCTTAACGCCCAACTGGCCAATGGGCAGCGAATTCCATAGATGGAGGCCAATCATCGCCTCGACAGTTGGTGCCTCCAGCGCCCCCTCGGCAATCATCGGCAGCGCGCCGCCGGGACCTTCCTCGGCGGGCTGAAAGAGAAATTTGACCGTGCCGGGCAGTCGCTCGCGGTGCTGGGCGAGCAAAAAGGCCGTCCCCAGGGCAATCGTCACATGGCCATCGTGGCCGCAGGCGTGCATCACACCGGGCGTCTCGGAGGCATAATCGACGCCGTTGCGCTCGAGGATGGGTAGCGCGTCCATATCGGCCCGCACCGCCAGTACCGGACCTTCTGCCTGGCCCGTCACCGTCGCCACCACACCGGTCTTTGCCACTTCGCGCACGTCGATGCCCCAGCTGGTGAGCTTTTGAACGATAAAGCGATGGGTGGCCCGCTCCTGAAAACCGAGTTCCGGAAAACGGTGCAGGTGCCGCCGCCACTGCACCAGTTGCGGCTGCAGGGCGGCAATCGCCGGGCGAGGCAGGGGAGTGGTCGAAGTCGGCATGATACGCTTCCGTAGGTGAGGGACGAGAGAGGGTCAAAAACCTGCAACCGGACTGTCCGGTGGACTTTCGCCCCTACACACGTTCACTGTATGCCAGCAAAGTTGTCGATGGAAAGAAAGAACTGCGCCGCCGGGAGTGACGAATGCTGATCGAAGCGGCGCTGGCCTGGGTGGAGGATTTTCCCTTAAGCCGCCCCTACACGATTGCCTTCAAGCAGGTGGACCGGGTTCAAAACGTGATCGTAGCCCTGCGCACCGCTTCTGGCCTTGTGGGCCACGGAGCCGCTGCTCCAGAAGCACACGTCACCGGCGAAACCCAGCAGGCATGTGAGACTGCCCTGTTAGACGGTGCCCTCGACTGGCTGGTAGGCTGCGACATTCGCGATCTAGCTGCCCTCACGCGCCAGGCCGCTAAGCGAATGGCAGCCCAACCGGCGGCGCGGGCCGCTATCGAGTCTGCCCTTTACGATCTATTGGCCCAGTATCTGGGCATTCCCCTCGTTCGCCTTCTGGGCCAGGTGCATACTGCGCTGCCCACATCGATCACGATCGGCATCAAGTCCCTGACCGAGACGCTTAGCGAGGCAGACGAGTACCTGGGGCGGGGCTTTCGCATCCTCAAAGTGAAGCTGGGCCACGATCTAGAACAAGACATCGAGCGGCTTTTTCGCCTGCGCGAACGGGTTGGAACTTCCATTCCCCTGCGAGTCGATCCCAACCAGGGCTACAGCAGCGCTGAACTTGAACTGTTCGTCCAGCGCACCGCTACCCTCGATCTCGAATTTATCGAGCAGCCTGTAGCCGCCCACCTGGCCGAATCTCTGCGCACCCTCCCCGACGCGATCCGCTCCCAGATTGCCCTCGACGAGAGCCTGCTCGACGCCCACGACGCCTTGAGGTGGCTCACTCCTCCCGCCGCCTGCGGCATCTTCAACATCAAATTGATGAAGTGCGGCGGCATCACTCCAGCCCTGCAGATCGCCCACCTGGCGGAGCTGGCGGGCATTGCTCTTATGTGGGGCTGCATGGACGAGAGCCTCATCAGCATCACCGCTGCCCTTCATACTGCCCTCGCCTGCCCGGCCACCCGCTACCTCGACCTCGACGGCAGCCTCGATCTGGCCCGCGACATCGCCACCGGCGGATTCATCCTCAAAGACGGCTTTCTCTCAGTGCCCGACACGCCGGGCCTGGGCGTGCAGCTCAGCTATTCTCAGGACGCCGACCTGCGCACCTGATTGCTAAATAGATGCGCCTGCCGGGTCGGCTCCGGCAGCCGGAACCCAGGAGGAATGATCTGTAGCGCTGATTTGTTACGCTATTCCCTGATCTATGCCATTTTATGTTATCTCTTGCTATTTTGTGACATTCGTGTGACGATAGTGCAATAGGAGGTGCCTCATGCAAAGCATGAACATTTCTTTACCTGAACCTCTCAAACAGTTTGTCGATAGACAGATTGCCCAAGGGCGCTATAGCAGCGTCAGCGAATATATCCGCGAACTGATCCGCGCCGATGAAAAACGCAAGGCAGAAGAACAACTTGAAGCCAAGCTGCTGCAGGGGCTTAACAGTCCCGAAATCGAGCTGACAGCGGCGGATTGGAGCAGCATTCGTCAGGCGGCTTTAGCAAAGCTAGAAGCACGCAAGAAACAGCGCTGATGCCGAGGATCGTTCAGCGCGTAGCAGCCAGAGACGATCTTATCGAGCATTTTGTTTATCTTGCTGAAAATGCTGGTCTGGATGTAGCTGAGCGTTTTCTAGCGAACGCAGAAATCAGCTTCAACGCTTTGGGAGAACAGCCCATGCTCGGCGTCGCCTTGGCTTTACGACATCCCGAGCTGATTGGCCTGCGAAAATGGCGCGTCAAGGACTTTGATAATTATCTTATCTTTTACCAACCGCGCCTGGATTGTGTGTCAATTGTGCGTGTGCTACATGGGGCGCAGGATTGGTTGCGTGTGTTGGAGACTTGACGGGGTGACAGAAGACTTAGGAAGTAAGTTGCAGGAGCACTGGAGTTCTTTGGCCCTGGTGGTATTGCTTCACCCACCTTCAGCCTATCGTTCAAAGCATGGCTCTACGCACCTGATTGCTGAATAGATGCGCCTGCCGGGTTGGTTCCGGCAGCCTATAGCCCCGCCCACAGCGCAGCACCCAATCGACGGCACTTTCAAGGTCTAGGCGGTGACCCACCGAGACGTAGAGCGGCTGCACCCGGTCCCGCGTGCGCACGACCTGGCCAATCACCCGATTCTTCCAGAGCAGATCCGTCTTTGAGCCCGCCTGCTCCCCCAAATTCCCAGCCGGATGACCGACCAGAATCGACTTGGCACAGCCGATCGCAGGCAGATCCAACAGCAAACCCAGATGGGAAGCGATGCCCAGATGGCGCGGATGGGCGTAACCCTGGCCATCGACAAGCAGCAGATCCGGTCGCTTCTCGAGCTGGGCGATGGCCTTTAAGATAGGCGGCGCTTCTCGAAAACTGAGCAAGCCCGGAACATACGGAAAATTGACCACCTCGCTCACCGAGCGCCGCTCGCCGACATCCAGACTCGGATATTCCAGCACCACGACCACTGCGTGAACTGGACTTTCCGGCAGGCGGGGATTAAAGCTCACATCCACCCCCGCTATCCGATGAACGTCTACTAACTTGCCTTCCCGCACCACCTGGGAAGCCAGTTGCTTCTGCAGTTCGATTGCCTGCTGAGGCGTTACGTCCCACCTGTGTAGGGGCAAATGGTGATCAGTTTCAGAATTCATCACCTGAATAACTCGTGTCAGATCAACTCTAGAACAAGAAAGATTTGCCTGAGCCTGCCCGCCAGGCTTCCACTGCTTTGCCTTCTATAAGCTCTATTTCACCTTCTCGGCGTTAATGGTGGGATCTCATTCATCCCCGGCAGCTGGAGCTACCAGTATCAGCACATCTTTATCCAGCAGGTCACCAATACTGTGACCAGGAGGTAGCTCCAATCGACCATCCTTGTTCACATGGGCACGAATCATGTTCCCTATTGTAGGCTGCCAGGAGCGAGCAAGCGGCAAAACAACCGGCAACGATGATAGGTGGTACACCGACAGAGGATTAAGGCAGCTTGCGATGACGATTTTGTGTACCGGTGCGGCGGTCGTCGATGTGCTGGTGAGTGTGCCTGAGACGATACCTGAGCCAGGCAGCAGTGCGCTGGTGGAGACGATCGCTCTGGCGGCGGGCGGTTGTGGGGTCAATACTTGCCGCCTGCGGCGGTAAAACAAAAACGTGCTCCTTGGGATAAGTTGCAGCTTCTCAGTTTTGCAGGTGCGAATTTTTGGGCAGGAAAAACTGGAAATCTTCTGGATGCAGGGAGACAGAACGTGGAGTGACACTCTGCACGCCCTAAAGGGCGACAGCTTCTTGGGCAAACCCGACCATTGTCGAGCTTGACGCCCAAAGGCTCTGGCCAAGCCTCAAAATATTCCGAGCAGCGTTCTCATCGCGGTCCATCGACAGTCCACAACTGCACTCCACCCACCGCTGGGCAAGAGTTAAATGCTCGAACACTGCACCGCAGCAGGAGCAGGTCTTGGACGTGTAGGCCGGGCTGACCAGACTGACTACGCGATTGGCACTTGCAGCCGAATGCGCGAGTCGTTGGGTGAAGTAGCCCCAACCCGCATCCAGGATGCTCTTACTGAGATGTCGGTTGCGCACCATGTTCGTGATGCGCAAATCCTCCAGGGCAATCCGGTCGTACCTGCTTATCAAGCGGTACGCCAGCTTATCGAGGAAGTCTTTACGGCGGCCCACAATCCGGGCGTGCTGTTTCTGGAGCGCCAGCACAGCCTTCTTGCGACCCGTGCCACCTTTAAGTTTGCGAGCCACCGAACGCTGGAGCACTCGCAGTTTGGATTGTTCACTTCGGTACCAGCGAGGATTCTCCTCGTGCTGGCCATCGCTGGTAGCAATCAAGCTGTTGATGCCCAGGTCCACGCCCACCTCTTTGCCGGTAGCAGCTACCTGAGCAGTCTGGACTTCGCAAGCAAACGACCCAAACCACTGTCCGGCTTTGTAGGCGATGCGGAGGGTCTTGATGGTACCCACAAGCGGGCGATGCCAACGAACGGCTAGCCGCCCTACCCCAAACAGTTTCAGACGACGACCATCGAGCTTGAACCCATTGCCCAATTCTTTGAGGCCAAAAGAGCGGAAGCGATTGCGCCCTTTGAATCGAGGGTATCCGGGAGTCTCACCAGCTTTTGCTCTGCGGAAGAAAGCACCGAAAGCCTTGTCGATGTCTGCGACCACCACTTGCAAAACGTGGCTGTGAACCTTTGCAGCGAAAGCATGAGATTTGCGGTATTGTTTGACCCGACGCAATTGCTGAACCTTGGTAATTGTCTGGCCTTGTAGTTGATAGGCCATCTTGCGTTCTTCCAGACAGAGGTTGTAGAACCTGCGGCACGTCTCTAGCGTAGCGACCAGGGATTTGGCCTGAGACTTGGTGGGGTAAAGACGGTATTGGAAGGTTTTAATCATATTAGTATTGTAACACCAAAATCAACGGCTAAAACCTGGAAGCGCCTCACCACGGGGACTAAAGTCCCGTGGCTTGCGGCGGGCTAAAGCCCTTTATCTGTCAGAGGTGGGGTATGGGGGAGAGTTGCTGGGGGGGCGCAGGAGGAAACTGGCCTCGCCAGAACGAGCGAGTTGATGTCTCGGTTGTCCGTCAGGTCGATGCTCTGCACTGCGGACCAGCCTGTGCCGAGATGTTGTTGCGCAAGCGGGGCATATTGCACGTTGATCAGCAAGCAATCGGATCGGTTTGTGGGGTACCAGTCTGGCCGACGAGCCTGGCCCAAACCATGCAGCAGTTGGCTTCTGCCTCCGGGCAATGGACGGGAGGGTGGGCTGTCGGCACGGGATTGACGCCACAGGCAGTCTTCGAGATTCTGTGTGCAACGGGAGCTTGGGCAGCAATGTTATGGACCCCTGGGGAGCGCATCGGGCATATGGTCGTAGTGGACGGGCTAGAGCAAACAGGGGCTGTGTGCGTTCGTGACCCCTGGCCACCAGGCACTACCTACACCATGAGCCGCCGTGATTTTCTAGACTATTGGACAGAGCAGGCAATTTTCTGGAGGGCATAAGATGCGGGTGCAAGTCTTGTCGATCCATTCAGAGCCTGGCGCACATACTTTGAGTGCTGATCTCAAAGTTGAGGGGCTTTTGGGTCATCAGCCTGAACAGTGTAGTCGTTCCTTTCGCTTCGAGGTCGAAGCGGTGGAACTCAGTGGTCACACCCTGCACGTCTTCCACGGCGAGCCGGATTTCGAGCAGACCTTCTTGTTTGCCGAAGGAATCAAAGGGCCAATTTACAAGCTTGTCCATCGGGTGTTCGCTGGTGAGTCGGTGGCTTTCCCGGTAGTCTTGGATGACGCCTACCCGGCATCGCTGCAGGCGTCGAACTGAAAAATCTTGCAGGGCCAAATCGCTTTGAATCAGGGGCTGAAGGGTTTGTCATGGTTGAACAGTAGCCTGCAATGACCATCCTTTGTACAGGTGCGGCGGTCGTCGATGTGCTGGTGAGTGTGCCTGAGACGATGCCTGAGCCAGGCAGCAGTGCGCTGGTGGAGACAATCGCTCTGGCGGCGGGCGGTTGTGGGGTCAATACGGCAATTGCCCTGGCACGGCTCGGGGTGCCGGTTCAGTTTATGGCAGTGCTCGGGGCGGACGGGGCGGGCGATTTTCTGAGAGCCCAGCTTCGGGGGGCAGGAGTCGGACTGGAGTACTTTTGGCAATCTCGGCTGGTAGCGACCAAAAGTGCGGTGGTGTTGCTTGATTCTTCGGGGGAGCGCGCTTTTTTGCGCACGCGGGGGGGCGGGAACGCGATCGCTCCGGTGGATTTTTCTTACCTGGACTGGTCGCGCTTCAGCCACCTGCACATCGGTGGCAACTATTCGCTGCGGCGGTTGCTGGGGGTGGATCTGGCGGCTGTGCTCCGGCTGGCACGCAAATCGGGGGTCGTTACCAGTCTGGATACGGTCTGGAGCAGCGACGGCAACTGGGAAGTGCTGCTGCCGGCCCTCGGCGCAATCGATTATCTGTTGCCGAGCCTGGTAGAAGCCCAGGCCATCAGCGGCGAGCGGGTGCCAGAAAAGATCGCCCGCTGGTTCGTGGGGCACGGCTCGCGCACGGTCGTGCTCAAGCTCGGGGCGGAGGGCGCTTACTGCTATGCGCCGCAAATCGAAGTGTACCTGCCGGCGGCACCGGTACCGGGTGGACGGGTCATCGATACGACCGGGGCCGGGGACGCTTTTTGCGCCGGGTTTCTGGGGGCGCTGGTAGAAGGACACTCCCTTATCGAAGCGGTGCGCTGGGCGAATGCCTGGGGAGCCGTGGCGGTGAGCGGCCTCGGGGCGACGGGCGGGCTGGTCGATCGGCAGCAGTTGGAGACGGTCTTAAAGGCGCAGGACTGAGCGACTAGCCAGGACGCGAAGGGCGATCAACCCAGCGGGCGGCGGCCTGGGCTGTGTGAAAGTCGGGGGGCACGCGCCGGACCTGCGGGAGGTTCGGATCTGACCGGCTGGTGGCAAGCAGGTGGATCGCGTCGCTGTCGATGTTGTCGAGGCGCACCAGATGATAATCGCCCCAGCTATCGATCGTTTCAGAAGGAAGCCGCCCGTAGATCCGCTCGTAGCCGATGCCTTCGAGAAGAACCTGGCGGAGGCGCAGGTCGTCCTCTTCTAATAGCCAGTGCGGTTGCCAGTCGCAGGGAGGGATGCGGCCATAGGCGTCAGGCAGGGTAAAGCCGTGCCAGGAATACAGGCTCCAGCCATCGCCAAACTGAACGGCGGGTTTGCCCTCGGCGTGCAACCGCTCGTGGGCGTCGAAGTGCAGCTGCACGGGCCGCTCGCTCACCAGGCAGACCCGACGGTAAGGAAAGACCCAGCCGCAGTGCTGCACCACCTGGCGAAAGGCCGCCCAGGTGGCCCGGTGGTGCGGGCATTCGAGCACGCTGAAGCAAAAATCGAAGTAGCAGCACAGAGCTGCCCAGCCAGTGGGCGAGATGCTGTTGATCGAAAGACTCTGGACCTGCTCTTCGAGGGCAGCAACGAGCTGGTTTTCGAGGCTGCGCCACAGGCAGTTGGCCAGGTGTTTTTTGAGCACTTCCTCCAGATGATGGCGCGGCCCACGGCTGAATCGACGGCGCAGCTGCTGGCCCAGTGCGTCGCCGAGCGCCCAGCTCAGCCGCTGCCAGAGCAATCCCGCCTGGGGACTGATGCTGGAGCGAAAGATTGCGGTCTGGGTGGCCGCGTGGGGACTGGCACAAAAATGAATTGCAGGCTCCGGCAGCTCCGCCAGGGCGTAGGCAGCGCGGATTGCCGCTGTCGCTTCTTTGCGATCGAGCGACTTGCAACTTAAAGCGAACTGCCACCACTTCCGGCAGTACATCAAGATCAAGGCTTCGTGCTCAGGAGCGAGGCTGTCCAGCCGCAGCAACTGCCGGCCGCTGTCCTGGCTCATCGGAGGTGCTCGATTGGTGGGCATATCGTAGCACGGGTCGGTCCACTCCCTGGTCGTCCAGACCACACCGCTTTGGTCAGCACAGATACAAACTGGCATGTACGGTATCCTGATGAGGCTACCGTTGTTCTTGTTGCTGCAGGGCAATCTATGACTTCTGGCCAGAAAAAAAAGACGTCCTCAAAGGCTGATCAGTTTACCGAGTCGGTGATCCGCGAGATGAGCAGGCTGGCGGCGCGCCACGGTGCAATCAACCTTGCCCAGGGCTTTCCGGATTTTGCCTGCCCGATCGAATTGAAGCGGGCGGCCTGCGAGGCAGTCGAAGCCGACATCAACCAGTACGCCATCACCTGGGGCGACCAGCTTTTTCGCGAGGCGATCGCCCGCAAGGTGCAGTGGTACCTGGGCCTCGCAGTCGATCCCCAGACGCAGATTACGGTTACTTGCGGCTCGACGGAGGCGATGGCGGCGGTGATGCTGGCCACGGTCGATCCGGGCGACGAGGTGATCGTCTTTGAGCCTTTTTACGAAAATTATGGGCCGGATGCAATCCTGGCCGGGGCGATACCGCGCTACGTCCGCCTTTATCCGCCGGACTGGCGCTTCGACGAAGCGGAGCTGCGCCGGGCTTTTAATACCCGCACGCGGGCGATCATCGTCAACACCCCCCACAACCCGACCGGCAAGGTTTTCGACGCTGCGGAGCTGTCGCTCATCGCCGGTCTGTGCCGGCAGTGGGACGTGCTCGCCTTTACCGACGAGATCTACGAACATATTCTCTACGACGGCCACACCCACGTTGCACTGGCGACGTTGCCGGGTATGGCCGAGCGGACGATCACGATCAACGGCCTGTCTAAGACCTACAGCGTCACCGGCTGGCGGGTGGGCTACATCCTGGCCAGTCCGCCCCTCACAGCTGCCATCCGCAAGGTCCACGATTTTCTGACTGTCGGCGCTCCCGCCCCGCTGCAGCGGGCGGGCGTCGTCGCGATGCAACTGCCGCCTTCTTATTACAAAGAACTGGCCCAGCAGTACGCCCTCAAGCGCGACGCCCTGCTTGGTACCCTCGAAGAGGTGGGCCTGCCTTACTTTGCACCCCAGGGCGCTTACTATGTCTTCGCTGATATCGCGGGGAGCGAGCCAGGGGGCGATCTGGCCTTTACCCGCTACCTCATCGAGGAGGTGGGCGTGGCGGTGGTGCCAGGATCGAGCTTCTTTTCAAATCCGGTGGAGGGCCGCCGCTTCGTGCGCTTCTGCTTCAGCAAGACCAGTGCTACCCTGGCTGCAGCCCGCGAACGCTTGCTCACCATGGGGAGTGCCGCTCCCAGAAGCGTAATCTAAAAAACCGTACCAGCAAGGGCACGATGAACGAGGCAGAAAAGCGCCTGCAGGAGCGCTACGGCAAAAAACTGGGCGCACTTGCGGCTGAATTTCCCTGGAACAGCCAGCTATTGGACCTGCTCTCCCACCGCTCGGTGCGCGCCTACCTGCCGGATCCGCTCCCAGAAGGCACCCTCGACGTTCTCATCGCCGCTGCCCAATCGGCGGCCACTTCCTCCAATCTCCAGACCTGGAGCGTCGTCGCCGTCACCGACCCGGCTCGCAAGGAACGTCTCTCGGTGCTGGCCGCCAACCAGGCCCACATCCGCCAGTGCCCGCTGTTTCTCGTCTGGCTTGCGGATCTGGCCCGGCTGCGGCATACAGCCCAGCGCCTCGGTCTGCCGGAAGCTGGACTCGATTATCTTGAGATGTTTGTGATGGCGGTGGTCGATGCGGCGCTCGCCGCCCAGAATGCCGTCGTCGCTGCCGAATCGCTGGGCCTGGGCACAGTCTATATCGGCGCAATGCGCAATCGACCGGAGGAGGTGGCTGCTGAACTGCAGTTGCCGCCGGGCGTCTTTGCTGTCTTTGGCCTCTGCCTGGGCTACCCGGACCCGGCCCGGCCCGCTGCGACCAAGCCACGCCTGCCGGCTCGGGCCGTGCTCCAGCGCGAGACCTACGCCCCCCTCGAAAGCCAGGAGCCGGCGATCGAGGAGTACGACCAGACGATGAGAGCTTTCTACCAGCAGCAACAGATGGCCGTCGCCGACGATTGGAGCCATCATTCCGCCCGGCGCATCGCCGGTCCTGCTTCTTTAATCGGGCCGCGACCGGCTGCGGGCCGCCCTCGCCCAACTCGGCTTCGCGCTGCACTGATAAACCCTCCTCTTACCGCACAGGAAATTCCAGAGCCCGATGCCGGGCTCTTTTTGTTCGTTCTAAATAGTAAGACCCGCCCGCCTTGCAGTGGTGGGGAACCCAGAACCCCAGCGTGCGACAGACGGACGGGAGAAGTTGAACTGAAGCTGTGTTACTGACAGGCTAACACGCCGAACAGAGAAAGTACAGTAATTTGACCAATTTACCGTACTATAATTTGGCTTTCAGGCGCTGACCTCGTTCAGGCTGCCGCTAAAGCCAGTTACCTATCAACTTAAGGGACTTTCGGGAATGTCGAGGCCCGCGCCCCTGGCGGCAAGCTGATACTGAAAGATAAATTCCAGCAATTCGAGGTGCGTCGCCGCTGCTGCGATCGAGTTTCCCCAGACTGTGAGGCCGTGCTCGGCGATAAGAAGCGCCGGGATAGCGGGTGGCTGGGCAGCGAAGCGTTCTTTGATTTCGACGGCGATGCGGTTAACGTCGTCGTGGTTGGCAAAGACCGGTAGTCGAGCCTCTGCTGGGGCAACGGCCAGCCCCTTGAGCATTTCGAGCGGCGGCAGGTGCAGCGTACCTGCTCGGGCCAGCCCAGAGACGAGATTGTTGCTCACCGAATGGACGTGGAGGCAGGCGCGGGCTGCAGCAAAGCACCGGTAGAGCGTTCGGTGGATGGCCGTCTCCGCCGAGGGCCGATCCTCAAGATAAAAGCGCTCCAGCACCGTGCCTTCTAAATCGAGGCGCAGAAAGTCCTGCCGATCAAGCCTGCCCTTCGCTTTGCCGCTGGCGGTAATCCAGAAGCTGTCGTCGGTGATTCGAGCAGAAAGATTGCCCGCTGTACCGACCATCCAGCCTGCGGCGTAAAACTGGCGGGCGAGGGCGGCCAGCTCGTCGCGCAGATGGGCGGCTTCACTACTCATCGTCCAGTGTCTACCAGCAACAGACAATAATCGACAGCCACCATCATCGGCCCAGGCGCACCGGCGTCTGCGTGTAGACAGGCACCCAACCGGCGGTGCCACTGAAGTAGCGAACCGCCTTGATCCGTTTTTGGGCAGTGAGCCGAAACCAGTGCTCGGTCCCGGCTGGAACAGCAATGTAGTCCCCCGCCTCGACGGTCAGCTCGAACTGAACGCCGTCCGGGCGGACAAAACCAAAGCAGCCCTCGCCATCGACGATGTAGCGCACCTCGTCGTCGCTGTGGGTGTGGCAGCTCTCGAATCTGGCGGTGAGGGCGTCCAGGTTGGCCGTCTGTGGCTGCAGGACGATCAGATCCTGCTGGGGGGAAGCGAGTGCAAAGTCGTGCTCGAGGCTGGCCAGAAGCTGGGCCTTTTCGTCCTCCTCCAGCTCAATGCGGGAGGCAAGGGCGCTGGCCGCCGGGTTGATCGGTCGGTAGGCGAGCTGAACGCCGACCGTTCGCAGGGCATCTGCTATTCGTGCTGGATCGCGGGTGGTGCTGCCGTCCTCGAAGCGCAAGCCTGCCATGGGGGCCGCTCCTTCCAGACTGTACCTGGGCCCATTTTAGCGAGAGCGATCGTTCGTCTCTGTCCTCTGCGCACAGCGCGATCGATCCGCCGGCAGGTAAGCTGCGTATAGCAGTCAACTACTCTCGCTAAAAAGACAATGTTGATCATTTTTCGCCCGCTCGCCCGCGCCCTTTCTGTCCTGGGCCTGAGCGCCGCCGTGCTTGCCTGCCGTGCGGCTGCCGCCCCGGTGATCACCGAGCCCCAAAGCGATATTCCAGCAACCAGTCTCAAGGGCAAGCAGACCGCCGTGTTTGCCGGTGGCTGCTTCTGGGGCGTCGAGGCAGTTTTTGAGCACCTCAAGGGTGTGAGCGATGTCGTCTCCGGCTTCGCAGGCGGCGATGCGGCCAGCGCCCGTTACGAAACGGTGAGCGAGGGCAACTCCGGCCACGCCGAATCGGTCAAGATTACCTACGACCCGGCCCAGATCTCCTACGGCCAGCTTCTGAAGATTTTCTTCTTTGTCGCCCACGATCCGACCCAGCTCAACCGTCAGGGACCGGACACCGGTACACAGTACCGCTCGGCGATCTTTTTTGGTGACCCGCAGCAAAAGCGGGTGGCCCTCGCCTACATCGACCAGCTCACAAAAGCCCGCGCTTTTTCAGCGCCGATCGTCACCCAGGTGGCACCGCTGGGCGGGTTCTACCCGGCGGAGGCGTACCACCAGGACTTTATCGCCCACCACCCGAACTATCCCTACGTGGTGATCAACGACCTGCCGAAGCTGGCCCTGTTGCGCGAACAATTTCCCAAGTTATACAAATAAGCAGATATGTTCTCCAACCTCAAGCAAAAGCGGCTCGCCCACCAGGGCCGCGCCCCGTTTGACCAACCGTCCGAAGCGCCGGAGGTGCTCGAAGCCCGGCGCGCCCTCTACTTGAAGCGGGCGAAGCTCTACGAAAAGCACCGCAAGACGATCGTCTCGGTGCTGGAGAATTTTGGTGAGGCGCTTTTTATCGATGTGCCCTTCAAAGTCGAAGATTGCAGCCCGCTCACCCTCACCACCGGCGAGACTCTGACTTTTCGGGCGGTGCTCAAGGTAGTCAAAGGCAGCAAGCAACTGCACGCCCGCAGCCTCTTTGCCGAGGTCGTCTACGTCGAAGCGGACAGCGGCGGCGAAGGGTTCGATGTCTCCCTGGAGCCGAAGCTGGCCTGGGGGTCCAAGACACCCCTCGTGCATTCGCAAGCCGGCAAAGACGAACTGGTGCGGGCGCTTGAAACCCTGGCCGCCGAAAATCAGATGGCCAGACGCCAGTTCGGCGCTTCTTCTGCCAGAAGCTCGGATATTGCCACCCGTTTTTTGTAATCAAAAAAGCGGGCTAGTAAGCCCGCTTTGGGAACGCGATTGAGAAAGAATTAGCGGCCAATCGTCAGCCGGTAAGACCCATCGGTGCCGACGCTCTGAGCAACCACGGTATGGCCGGTGCGCTTGACTTCGGCAAGCGTCTTGTTGACGGCGTACTTCTGGTTGATCGAGTTGATCAGCTCGGTCTGGTTGTGCTTTTTAGCGACGCCCCAGAGATCGGCGATGAGATCAAAAGAACCATCGGAGTTGCGCGACCAGCCCAGGTCGTACTCGCCGTCGAGGGTGGCGACGATGTCGGCGCGGACGCGCTGTCCGTTATAGCCGCGTACATCGGCGGTGGTCTTGACGGTGATGCCGAGGTCGCGCAGCGAGGACTTGAGAATCTCGGAATCGGTGATCTTGGTGCGGAGAGTGCTGAAGTGAGACATGGATGTTTCCTCCTGAAGGAATTAACGATTAAGCGTTGATGTGGACCGACCGGATGCCGGTAACGAGTATGTTGAGCTGACGACTGGGATGACCACCTCCTGAATCAGTACCGTTGGGCAGATCAAAACTCCATGCGCTGGTATTCAGCGACCATGGCTGCAGCCGGGCGTGCCCTGTGCCTGGCCCATTCTCTGAGGGCAGTTACCTGCTCGGTCGCAGTGCGCGAGAGCGGCAACGTCGATTTAAGCGCCGCCAGGATATCGAACTGGGTAAATTCGCGATCCTGAGCGAAGGCGTCGTACATAGCAGCCACCAACCCCTGCTCGATCTCTGCGCCGGAGTAGCCTTCGCAGGCTCCGGCGAGCGATTCGATGTCGAAGCGGGCGATGTCCTCGCGCCGCTTGCCAAGGTGGATGCGGAAGATTTCTTTGCGCTCGTCGAAGTTGGGCAGATCGACGAAGAAGATCTCATCGAAGCGGCCCTTGCGCAAAAATTCGCTGGGCAGGCGCTCGACCCGGTTGGCGGTGGCCATGACGAAGACCGGCGAGGTCTTCTCCTGCATCCAGGTAAGAAAGGAACCGAAGATGCGCATCGAGGTGCCGCCGTCGGAGTCGGCGGAGCCGCCCGCCCCAGCAAACGCCTTGTCTACTTCGTCGATAAAGAGGATCACCGGCGAAATCGATTCGGCGACGCGTAGGGCGTTGCGCAGGTTGGCCTCCGATCGGCCCACCATCGAGCCGTCATAGACGCGACCGATGTCGAGCCGCAGAAGCGGCAACCCCCAGAGCCGGGCCGTCGTCTTGGCAATCAGCGACTTGCCGCAGCCGGGTACGCCCAGGATGAGCATTCCCTTGGGCTGGGGCAATCCGTACTGGCGGGCGCGCTCGGTAAAAGCGTCGGCGCGCTGGGAGAGCCAGCGCTTCAATTCGGCCAGGCCGCCCACCGAATCGATGGTGTCATCGACTTCGAGGTATTCGAGAATGCCGTTGCGCTTGATGATCTGCTTTTTCTCAGAGAGCACGACTTCTACTTCAGCTTCGGTCAGCCGCCCAGCGACGACTTCCGCCTTGCGGTAGACTTTGTCGGCCTCGTCCTTGGTGAGCCCCAGGGCCGCTTTGAGTAACTTCTCGCGCCCCTCGGTGCTGAGACGGCGGTTGCGGGTAAAATTGCCGTTGCTCTTGAGGTGGCTGTTGAGCACCTCGTCCAACTCGGTCATGTCCGGCAACGGAAACTCGACGACGACGACATCCTTCTCGAGTTCGACCGGGATGCGCTGCACCGGCGACATCAAGATAATCGTCTTGTTCATTCCCTTAAAGCCTGCAATCGCATCGCGCAGCCAGCGGGTGACGGCAGCGGATTCGATGAAGGCATGCAGGTCTTTGAAGATAAAGATGCCCGGCTCGCGCTGGCGGGCCACCCACTCGATCGCCGCCTCCGGTGAGACGGTGTTGTGCTGGGTGAGGGTGCGGGGTCTGCCGTACTCGACGATGCCGTGGGTCACGGTCCACAAAAAAATCTTGCGCGGTGGCCGCAGTTGGGAAATCGCAGCGATGGCCTGTTCCGCCCGTTCTTCCTCGGGGGTCAACAGATAAATAAGCGGGTAGTGGGCCTGGATGAGAACTTCGAGTTCGTGCATGGCGATTTACCACCTGGCCGAGAGAGATTAGCGCACCAAAGAATACTCTTCGCGCTCCTTTGCCGTGCCCTCACCCACAGGCGGATCCGGAAGGACGGCCTTGGTGCGGGGCAGGGTTTCAAGAGCGTCGGAGCGCAACACCAGCGAAGTGTGACACTCTGGACACTGATAGACGCGGTGGGCGTGACCGTGGCTGGCCTCGATCACCTCCGGGTGCGCCAGAAAAAACTGCAAAACCCGTTCGGCGATGACGGACATCGGCTCCTGCTTGATGGCAGCCGTGATCTTGAGCTGGTGGTGCAGTTCAGGATGCAGATAGAGCGTGACCTTGTGTTTGCTATCGTCCATTGGTGATCCCTTCATCGGGACGCGGCTAACTTGCGATGCCGCCCATCCTACAGGCCGCTGCCGCTATGACAGCAAGAACTTTACAAAAGTTAAGATGTTTCAGAAATTTGCCCGTCACAGGGGCGTCTGCAACAGCCAGAAGCCGGTGATTTCGTGGCCGCTCTGCTCGGGCCGCACGGCCAGAAAGTGCAGCCCGGTGCTTTGCTGGAGGCGTTCTTGAAACTGTTCGCCGCGCCGGCGCATCTCGGGGTCATTGAAGGTGGCAAGAATCCAGCGCTCGTCTAAGCCCGTCTCCAGCACAATGCCGTCGATCTGCGAGCGGGTGTACTGCAGGCTGACCGGTTCATGGACGCTCAGCCAACCGGCGATCGCCCGTGCCCGAGTCGCCGAGAACAGGAACACTCCCGGCACCGGTGCATCAATGGCAATGAGCGGCGCTTCGAGGTAGGAGATGGGCAGCTGGTGCAACTGGGCAATCTCGCTGCCCGGCAGGGCGCTGAAGCCCCAGCTATCGGCGAGCAGTTCATCGGGAAAAGGCTCGGGAACGGCCTTTTGCAGAGCAACGGCGGCAGGCAGAGGGCGGTAGTCCGGCCTCTGGGGATAAATATTCCGCTCGCGCTCGGCCCGCTGGCGCAGCACCGCGATTGTCCGGCGACTATGGCGAAGCGGAATGCCCAGTTCGCGGCAGGCCGGTAGAGCGAGGTTGTAAGTGGCGGTGCGAAAGCTGCCGATTTCGAGCGGCGGCCCGCCCTCGCGGGTCACCAGTGCGGCCAGTTGGGCCGTAAGCCAGTCCGTCGTCGCCTCCTTCGCCTCACAAAAGCGCGAGAGGAGCATCCGCCCGCTGGCGGTGCAGACCAGCAATTCCCACAGCCGCTGACCGGCAGCCCCGACCAGCGGACAGCGATAAAAATCCAGTTCCCAGGGCTCCACAGTGCAACAGTTCTTTGCGGGGGACAGCCGCCAGCCGTGACACAATTGTAGGAACCCGAGAGCAAAATGCCCGTCAGCTTTGCTCCTATCCGCCTCACCTGCCATGCAGACAGTGCCCCGCCTCCCTCCCGGCATTCCCGAGATGCCCGGTTTTAGCGACCCGCAAGCCGAGCGCCGCCACCTCAAAGAGCGCCTCGCCGCTGCCTTTCGCCTGTTTGCCCGCTACGGCTTCGACGAGGGCATCGCCGGTCATATCACCGTGCGCGACCCGGAGCGGCACGACCATTTCTGGGTCAACCCGTTTGGTGTCTACTTCGGCCATATCCGCGTGCGCGACCTGCTGCTGGTCAACTCCTCCGGTGAGATTGTCGCCGGCGATCGGCCCGTCAACGCTGCCGCCTTCGCCATCCACTCGCAGATCCACGCCGCCCGGCCCGATGTCGTTGCCTCCGCCCACTCCCACTCGCTTTTTGGCAAGAGCTGGTCCAGCCTCGGTCGTCTGCTCGACCCGCTCACCCAGGATGCCTGCGCCTTCTTCGAAGATCACGGCCTCTTTGCTGACTACACGGGTGTCGTCCTCGATCCAGCCGAAGGCGAGCGCATCGCCCGCGCCCTCGGTCGCCACAAGGCGGTGATCCTGCGCAACCACGGCCTGCTCACCGTCGGCAAAAGCGTCGATGAGGCGGCCTGGTGGTTCATCACCATGGACCGCTCCTGCCAGGCGCAACTGTTGGCCGAGGCAGCGGGCAAGCCCATCTCGATCGATCCGCTGCAGGCGCGCCTCGCCCACGATCAAATTGGCACCGCCCAGGCTGGCTGGTTCTGCTTTCAGCCGCTCTACGAGATGATCGTCCGCGAACAGCCGGATCTGCTCGAAGCCTAGAAGATGGCCCCCGGTCTTGCCCTGCACACCAGCACCGACATTCTGGGCCTCGGCCTCCAGATAGCCGATAAGCCGCGCATCCTCACCTTAAACGAAGGCCGTGCCCTCTCCGAGACCCTGCAGCTCAGGCTGGAGCAATTTCTGCCGCCTTACCGCTGGCGGGATCTAGTCTGGATCGCCGTCTGCATTGGCCCCGGCAGCTTCACTTCTACCCGGTTGGGGGTGATGACGGCGCGCACCCTCGCCCAGACCCTGGCCATTCCCCTTTTTGGCATCGACGCGCTGATTGCCCTCGCCGCTGCCCAGGACACCAGCAGTCCAATTGCCGTCCGGCTCGATGCCCGCCGGGGCGACTTCTACGCTGCCCTCTTCGAGCGCCGGGGTGCGGAAATTTCGATCCTGCGCCCCGCCGGGCTGGTCCTGGCAGCCGACTGGCCCGCCTGGCGCTCGAACCTGCCTGCGGGTTGTCTGCTCGTAGACGGCGAACAGAGCACCGATCCTCCCATCGCCGCCCTGAGCGAACTGGCCCACCACCGCTACGAGGCAGGCGAACGCCCTCACTGGCAGCAGGTAGAACCCCTCTACCTGCGCCCACCGCCCATTCATCCCGCTGCGCTTTCTTAAGTTGCTCTTTCCTGACCTGAAACGCCGTGCTCTCGTTGAAAAGTCTCAGAGTACTAGAAGAAAGTTGTTGATCTTGTTTGCGCCGATTGAGGCACCCAAAGGACTGGCCTGAAGAGGGCCATCCACCAATCAGGGGAAACAGGCTGACTGAGTTGCACTTTCTCCCATGCTTGGCTACATTGAGAAGCGTCCCTATATTCACGCATAGCACCCCTTCCACGGCTGTTCGCTTGCACTAACCTTCGAGGTGCCTCATGGACGAAGAGCAGGAGTACTTTGGTTCTGGAGGGGAATACGGCTACTCCGGTGGGGAGGATGAGCAGGTCGAGGAGCCGTCCGAGCTTGAGAATGAAGAGCAGCAGTACGGCGAAGAGAGCTATGCCGATCCTGGCACCTCTGCTGCCGGTGACGAGCAACCTACCTATGGGGAGACAACTGGCTATTCATTCGATGGGGCAGCGGATGACAGCGAGAGCTATTTTAACGACGGGAGCAATTACGATCCTGATTCCCAGAACCTGACTGATTCTACTCAAGACGCTGGGACATCTAATTTTGATTTCGATGGGCAAGAAGAGGGCTCAAGCTATCAGGATATTTCAAACTGGGATGACAGTAATTTCGGTGATGGAGCTGCTGCCTCTTCGTTTGATGGTTACTCCTACGCTGGGTCGGATGACAGTAAAAATTGGGATCAAGACAGTTCTAACTTCGCTCAGCAATTCGAGGGTTACTCGTATAGCGAAGCTGGAGATGGCAGTAATTGGGGCCAAGATACCTCCAACTTTGCTCAACCACAGGAAAACTTTTCTAATACAGCTTACAGTCAGTACGACTTTGGAACCGGTGACGGTCAGAATGATTCTGGTCAGAGTTTCGTAAACCCTGACCCAAATGACTACGAGGCTTTTATTGCTGCTACGGATGGTCAGAGCAACAGCACCGATGCATATGACAATTTTGCTCTCTACGGTCAGAACCCTGATCTTAACGATATGGCCAGAGGCTTCTTTGAAAACAGTTGGGAGCAGATAAATGCTAGAGAGCAAGATCTCGGAGAAGCGCTCGACTTAAAAATGTTTGGCGATAGTACCGCTGAACAGAAGGACGGAAGCACTGAACAGCCGGAGCAACCTGCATCATTAGATGAAGATTATGCAAATCTTCCACTTCCCAATGATCCAGAGATAAGGTCTATCGGTATTAATCCAAATCTGCCGAGCCCTCCTGTCGCTCCTGCAGGTCCACCAAGTCCACCGGAGCTACCACCACGCCAATGGGATCCGCGTCGTGGTGGTTATCGAGTACCTGGGCACCCTGAAGCTGGTGTCGAAGGTGTCCCAGAAAAGCAGCTCTACAACTATCCTTCCGAGCAGGAATGTAAGCAATTAAGCAAGGAAGAGAAAGCCCATCCAACTCCCGCAATCACGAAAAGGAATGCCGAAGATAACAAGCCCATTGAACAGACTTTTGGTACAGGAGTCGGTGGCGCACTGGGAACCATTGTTGGTGGCTTAGCTGGTAGCTTAGGTGGAATAGGTGGCGGTGTAATTGGAGGATTACTTGGTTTGGAAGCTGTTTTGAAGGGTCAGCGTGAAGAGGATGCACGCAACTACTGCCGTGAACACAACGGTCAACAAGCACCTTGGACAAAGACACCAGAGTCCCAACAGCCGACGAATTCAAATAAGCCTGCATCTTAATCATGGAGAAAAGATATGAGTACTATTGAGATGCTGCCGGTAATCGTTGTAAGAGCAATTTTGGGAGCCAGTATGGTCAGCTGTGCAATTGAGTTCGCTCGCCAGAAAGAGGGTTTAAGCTGGAGCCAGAAAAAAGCGGGAGTTGCTATTATTGCGATCATTGCATCAATGGCCTACGCCATGTGGGTCGATTACTTAGGGACTACTGTGTTTGTCATTGGGCTCGGTCTACTCCTAATACTTTTGTGGCCTCTCTATCGACTTATATGGTTCAAGAGGTAGTGCAGCACCCATACCAGGCTCTGCCCACTTAGTCACGTATAGAATATATGAGTGAAGTTTTTGTTTCAGTGCTCATTACCGCGCTCATTACAGGTTCCGTAGTTGGCTTGGCTCTGGAATCCGCAGCTGAGGTCAAGAATAGACTTAAGGTTGTGTCATATGGCCTTTTGCTGATTAGTACGCTTGGTGTCGGTTTATGGAGAGAGCCTTATGGTGCGAGTGCCTGCTTTATAGCAGCAACTGTGACAGCACTCATCCTCCGGCCTGTGTACACAAGAAAGCGCGAATGAACAGAGCGATGCGTGAACTCGTTACTGCACTCCTATCGGGAATTATTCCAGGCTGTATACTTGGGATCGCTTTCGAGTCTACTCGTCTGCCTCAAGGTAAGCAAAGGTTATTGCTTTATGCTGCCGGTTTGACTGCTACTGTTGTTCTTGGCCTCTGGCTACAACCCTATGGAACCATAGCTTGCTTGATAGTGACGCTGTTTTTGACACTCACTGTCTGGCCTATTTTCCGAGGACAATTGCTCAGGAAATAGCTCTTCATGAAAAATACTTTTTTTGGTAAATTACTGGTCGTCTGTGGACTGTTTTGCCTGCCGGTCATGGCCGCCGACTATCACAAGTGGGAGGACGGCGATCCGGTCCTGGTGGGTAAGCTCAACGCTGCCCGCCTGCGGTACGTGAACTACGCCGATGTTCCCGGCAACCGCGAAAATCTCAAAAAGATCTTCAAGGCTCTCGGCACACCGACCACGGTGCTCACGGTCAAGATGGTTCAGGAGCAAAACATGTCGGGCGATGTCGTCTTCAGTCAGGCGGACGGCCCCACCGCCCGGCACTACACCTGGAAATCGCGCACGTCCTACTGCACGCCAGTATCGATCACCGTCGGCAATCCCCGCGACCGCGATATCATCACCAAGATCGATCCGGGTCATTGTCTCAGCCCCGAGTACGCCAACGATCCGCAGACAGCAGAGCAGGTGGCCAATTACCCGATGTACGGCCTGCCCTGCACCCAGGTGCCGAACCTGTGCAAGCCGTAGCGGGACAGGAACGTATCATCTGTAACAGAATGTGAGAGCTTGTTGACAGGCAGGATAGCGCGTGCATCATGTACGTGTTCTCCGAAATTGAGCAGTCGAGCCCGTCTGACTCTGATAGAATCCTGGGCCTGCAGCGGATGATCTGGCGTTGTCATCGCCGATTCCCTCTGCCTGGTAGATAAGCGTTATGTTGCTGCGGGCAACTCACCCAATCGATGGCTACTGCTGCCCATTTCATTTTTGATAGTCTGTCTGCCCATTTTCAGGCTTGACAGTTACTGACTGAACAGAACGACTGGATTTTCTGCCGGTTAGAAACGGCGGGGCTGCATTTTTCGCGCTGCTGCTACAGGATCTGTCTGTAGCTTGTCAGTGGCTTTGCGCCTGTCGCTTATGAGCGGCTGGTTGACTTTATAGGAGAAAAAATGATGACACAATCACCGATGACGTCACCGACGGTGTTGCCGGGTTCAGCTGATAGAATCCTGGAGGAACTCGTCCTCCAGCGCCGCAAGGAAGTGGAATCTCTCCAGCGGCGGCAGGCCGAACAGCTCAAAGACCTCGAAGCCAGGGGCCAGAGCCAACTGCGGGCACTCAAAGAGCAGATGGGCGAGGCAAATATTCAAATGTTTGAAAAGATCGAGCACGCGGCGGTCAAAGAAGCCGAAAGGGCTTCACACCAGATCAAGGAGATAAAGGCCCGGCTCGCCGCCACCCGCCTGCCGACCGAGGCTCCGAGGGAAAACCCGATTCTCGACTACGGACGGGTGTTGCCGCGCACTGCCTGGTCTTTGACCCCCTACTACGCGACCCTGCACGGTTCGGATGGCAATGTCTACTGGCAGGGCTACAACCCCGGCAATTTCACGCTCTTCGACACCGCCTCCGGGGCGGGCAGCGGCATCTTCGGTACCGGTGCCGCCTCCTTCACGGTGTATCTCGACTGGTGGTTCGCCTTCCAGCCCAACGACTCGCGCTTCTTTAACTACACGGTCTACGTGCCCTACCACGGGTTCTACATCGTCTACGCCGACGACGGCTTCTTCTCCTCCAAAGAAGCGGCGATCCGCATGGATCTATGCACCCAGGGTTATCAGTACAACTGGAAGGCGCAATCCTGCACAAACGTGCTGGCGATCGACAGCCAGAACATCAACGTCAACGACCGCTTCGACGGCTGGCGCACGATCTACTACTCGGATCTGCTTGGCGGCACCGACACGGCCTACCTGCTGGTCTCCGCGTCGTTCTACGTCTACGCGCGCGGCGGTGGCTCCTTTGCGGAGCTGAACTTTGCCGACGGCAGCGCCAACTACATCGGCGTACCGGTGGTCTATGTCAGTTAGACAAGGAGAAGACGATGGAGTCCCATTTTGAAAAAGTTCCCCTTCCCCGCAGCGAGCGGATGCCGATTGCCGGTGCGCGCGCCCTCGGCGCGGTCGATCCGGGTGAACGGGTCGAGGTCAGCATCTATCTCAAGCCGAGGAGCACCGTTCCAACTGGCGGAGCCTTGAGCCGCGAGCAGTACGTCGCCTCCCAGGCTGCCCACCCGGACGATCTGGCCCGCGTCGAGGCGTTCGCCCACGAGCACGATCTGAGCGTCGTCGAGGTCGATGCCGCCCGCAGGCTGGTGGTGCTGGCCGGTACGGCTGCCGCTATGGCGGCGGCCTTCGATGTTCAGCTCGATCGCTTCGAGCACTCAGGTGTCACCTACCGGGGCCGCAGCGGACCGGTGTTCGTTCCAGCCAAACTGGCCTCGATCATCCAGGGTGTCTTTGGTCTTGACGACCGGCCCCAGGCCCAGCCTCGCCTGCGGCGCAGCCAACCGTTGCAGGTGACTGCCTCCTACACGCCGACCGAGCTGGCCCGCCTCTACAACTTTCCGACCGGGGGCAACGGCCAGGGCCAGTCGATCGCGATGATCGAACTGGGTGGCGGTTACAGGAGCCGCGATCTAAGAGCTTACTTTCAGCAACTGGGTATCCCCAAACCAAAAGTCGTGGGCGTATCGGTGGACGGCGGACACAACGCCCCGGTAGGCTCACCGGACAGCGCCGACGGTGAGGTGCTGCTCGATATCGAGGTGGCTGGTGCGGTCGCTCCCGGTGCCCGGATCGTCGTTTACTTTGCTCCAAATACCGATCGCGGCTTCCTCGATGCGGTGACGGCGGCCATCCACGACACCCGCCACGCACCCTCGGTGCTCTCGATCAGCTGGGGTGCCCCGGAGTCGGCCTGGACCCTCCAGGCGATGCAGGCGATGGACCAGGCTTTTCAGGCCGCCGCTGCCCTCGGCGTCACGGTCTTCTGCGCCGCCGGTGACCGGGGTTCGAGCGACGGGGTGGAAGACGGTCTGGCCCATGTCGATTTCCCCGCCTCCAGCCCCTTTGCTGTCGCCTGCGGTGGGACGCGGCTCGAATCGCAAAACGGCACACTGCTCAAAGAAATCGTCTGGAACGACGGCGAGGGCGGCGCTACCGGCGGCGGGGTGAGCGATGTTTTCGAGATACCCGTCTGGCAGAGCCAGACAGGCATCCTGCCTGCATCGATCAACCCGGACCATCACATCGGGCGCGGGCTGCCCGACATTGCCGGTGACGCAGACCCGGCGACAGGCTACCAGATCCGCGTGGACGGCCAGATGCTCGTCTTTGGCGGCACCAGCGCCGTCGCCCCCCTCTGGGCGGGTCTTATCGCCTTGATCAACCAGCAGCTAGGCACACCGGTCGGCTACCTCAACCCGCTTCTGTACCAGCAGCTCAGCCAGCAGTTGCGCAGCATCACCCTGGGCGACAACGGCGGCTACCAGGCTGGGCCAGGCTGGGATGCCTGCACGGGCCTGGGCGCACCCGATGGTTCTGCGCTGCTGAGCGCCCTGCAGAATCGACAGCCGGCTGAAGCGATCCAGGCGGCGCGCACCGAGACGGCTGAGGCGCGCTAGCGGGAAGCGCCGCTGCCTGAAAGCCAGCGCAGCACCGGCTGACTCGCCCAGTTGAGGGCGACTTTCAATCGGTGCTCGGCGGTGGGCATCCGGTAGAGGTAGACGAGCCTGCGGACCAAGTAAGCGAGGGGGCCGCTGAGGGGCCTGCCCAACAAGGAGGCAACGCCGCTGTCGATGCCCAGGCCCAGAAGCTGGCCCAGCGGGGCGTAGCGAAAGGCAAGCAAAGGCCGGTTGTTGAGGCTTGCCCAGAGGTTCCAGGCGCAAAAACCTGCCTGCTGAAAAGCGAGTTGCGCGCTCGCACCGAGAAACTTGCCAGAATCGTCCGCCGCAAAGGCCAGATCGCCCAGGGCGAATACCTCCGGATAGTCCACCAGTTGCAGCGTCGGCTGAATCGCGACGCGCCCGCCCGCTCCCTTCGCAACCTCCAGCTCACCAATCAAAGACGGCACGCCGGTACCGACGGTCCAGAGCACCACTTCGGCTGGAATCCATTCGCTGCCGGACCCGGCGTCGATTTCGAGGCCATCCGCCCCGACGCGCAAAATTTTTGTCCCAAGGCGCAGGCGCACCGAGCGCTCCTCCAGTTCAGCGCGCACCAGCTTGCGCTCCGCTGCCGAAAACTCGCCCAGGATCTCTTTTTCGCGGTCGAAGAGCACGATCGTGCCCTTTGTCTGCAGAGTATCGGCCAGCTTGCAGGCGAGTTCAACGCCGCTCGCCCCAGCACCAACCAGCGCA
This sequence comes from Gloeobacter kilaueensis JS1, assembly GCF_000484535.1. Taxonomy (NCBI): domain Bacteria; kingdom Bacillati; phylum Cyanobacteriota; class Cyanophyceae; order Gloeobacterales; family Gloeobacteraceae; genus Gloeobacter; species Gloeobacter kilaueensis. Next base: position 1,210,896 of record NC_022600.1, read on the forward strand.
ACGCGCAATGGGTCAGCTCCCGCTTCGAGGGCGGCTTTGAGCCGGGCAATCAGCGCCTGGGCGTCGGCCAGGGTACGAAAGGGCAGAGCGTGTTCTTTTGCTCCCGGCACGATCTCCACCGGTGTCTGGCCCCCGGCGGCGATCACGAGCCGGTCGTAGGCTTCTGCGGTGCCGCCCGCCAGTTTGACCTTACCGCCCGCCAGATCGAAGCCCACCACTTCCTGCTGCAAGAAACGGATACCCGTATTTTCGAGCAGTTCGTCGAAGCGGGGAGCCACCTCCCAGCTCTTCAGCTCACCGGAGACCAGCTCATAAAGGAGCGGTGCAAAGACGAAGTGCTCGGAGCGATCGATAAGCAAAATCTCTGGCCGCTCTCCCCCGAAGGAGTACTGCTCAAGAGTGAGAGCGGTAAACAACCCCGCAAATCCGCCGCCGACGATTACGATGCGCGCCATGACTGCCTTCGACACAAGACAGCTCCAGCATAACTGCCGGTTGCGGGGCGGGCCTCTATCTCAGCCTTGCGACGCGCAGCCCGGCAGGATCGATCTGCAGCTGCTCGATGTTCTGGCCCCGCAGGTCGGCCCCTTCGAGGCCCGCCCCGCGCAGGTCGGCTCCTGCAAGATCTGCCGCCTGCAGGTTGGCCGCCTGCAGTTGGGCTCCTCCCAGGTTGGCATCCTCCAGATCCGCGCTCGCCAGATTGGCCCCGGTCAAATTTGCGCCGCGCAGGTCGGCGTCCTCAAGAGATGCAGCGCGCAGGTCGGCCCCGGCCAGATTCGCTCCCTGAAAGTTGGCTCCCCTTAGAAGGGTGCTGGTTAACTTTGCGCCCTCGAGGTTGGCCCCCCGCAGGTCGGCTCCTGCAAGATCGATGCCGCGCAGATCCTGGTAGGCCAGTTGCGCCCCGCGATAATTTTTGACCCCTCCACCAGCCGGTGCGGTGGACATGTTTTGCAAAAACATTCTGGTAAGCGGTACCCAGACCTGCCACACCAGAACGACCCCGACCAGGGATCCGACGATCCAGTACCTGCGCATTCTGCCCCTCTCCTCACTGAGGATCCGCTCCAGTGTTGGGTAGGCCCGATCGAGCGGGCTTTAAGCACCCATGAGCGGATCCTGTTGCGCCGAGTATAGATGTGGACCTCTTTCTGGCGGTGCTATTTCACTTGCAGAGGGGGGAAATCAGATTTCGCGCCGCCCTTCGAGGGCGCGGGCTAAAGTCATCTCGTCGGCATACTCGAGATCGCCACCCACCGGCAGGCCAAAGGCGATGCGCGTCACCCGCGCCCCCAGCACCTTCAGATTTTTGCCCAAAAAAAGCGTGGTCATCTCGCCCTCGACACTCGGATTGATTGCAAGAATGACTTCTTTTATTTCTTCGGTGCCGACGCGGTTGAACAATTCTTTGATGCGCAACTGCTCTGGCCCGATGCCTTCCATCGGGTTGATCAGGCCGCCCAGCACATGGTAGAGGCCCTTGTACTCGCGGGTGCGCTCGATTGCCACCAGATCGCGCGGTTCGGCGACGACACAGATCTGCTCGAACTGGCGGCCCGTCTGGCTGCAGAGACTGCAGGGATCTTCGGCGGAGAGGTTGAAGCAGCGGCTGCAGACACCGATCTGCTCGGTCGCCTCGACAATTGCCTGCGCCAGTTGTCGCGCCTCGGGACGGGGGCGCTTGAGCAGATGAAAAGCGAGCCGCTGGGCGGTCTTGGGGCCGATGCCCGGCAGATGCTGCAACTCTTCGATCAATCTGGCCAGAGGCCGGGTGTACATAAGTATCTGGAGGATAAAGCTAGAAGCCGAGGCCAGGAATGCTCATGCCGCCGGTCAGGTCTTTGACTTTTTCTTGCATCAGCTCGGTGGACTTGTTGTAGGCGTCCTTGTAGGCGGTCAGGAGCAGATCTTCGACGACTTCTTTGCTTTCGGACAGAAGTTGGGGATCGATCGTGACGGCGGTCGGTGCCTGGTTGCCGCTCAGGACTACCTTGACGAGGCCACCACCGGCTACACCCTCGACGCTCAGGGCTGCCAGTTCGTCCTGGAGTTTGGCGCTATTTTCTTGAATCTGCTTGACGCGCTTGAGCGCCTCCTGAAACTGGCCCATCGGTCCAAAGCCCTTGCTCATCGTGCTCTCCTGATCGCTGATCCATTGTAATCAGCCCTTATGAACCTTTGTGGGCAGATGTACCGCCAAAGTCTACAGATCTTGAATTTCGGTAGCGTTTGGTTGCAAATGTAGCGCCTGTACTATTTGGCAAATACCTGGGTGCTGTATGGTTTCGTCCGTTTACAGGGGGTTGAGATGGTCAAGATTGTTATAAACCGGGCGCTGAGCTGGCTCTGGTTGCCGTTGATGCTGGTATGGGTGCAGGCAGCAGCAGCGGGGGTGATCGTCGCTGCTGGCGGCGGTGCGGAGGGCGACGTTGGCGACACCGGTTCCTGGTCTTACCGCCTCTATCGCAAGCTGGTGCAAAACGGCGATGTCACAGGCGATGGCCGCATCAAGGTCGTGATCCTCTCGACGGCGGACGAGGATAGCTTTTTGCCCGATTACTTCGTCTGGCTTGGGGCAAGCTCAGCTACCAATGTCAAAGTCGCCTCGCTCGCCGACGCCAACAACGCTGCCATCGTTGCTCCGCTCCAGGACGCAGATGTAGTCTTCATCAAAGGCGGCGATCAGGGCGTCTACTACGACGCCTGGAACGGTACGCTGCTCGAATCTTCGATCCGCACGGTTGTGGTTACGAGAGGCGGGGCGATCGGTGGCACCAGCGCCGGGGCGATGAGCCTGCCCCAGTACAGTTTCGCCGGTGGCCAGGATCTGATCTCGCTCGATGTGCTCACCGACGCGAAGACGCCCTACCTCAACGACGCCTCCGACGGCGGCAGCGGCATTCACACCGACTTTTTGGGCTTTGTTGCCAACGCGCTCATCGACACCCACTTCACCAAACGGGGCCGTCTGGGCCGCCTATTGGGCCTGCTCGGCAAAGCCGTCCAGGACAACAACGCCACCGGTATTCTCGCCATCGGCATCGAGGAGCAGACGGGCATCGCCGTTACGGGCACAAGCGCTGAAGTCGTAGGCACGGGCTCGGTCGATTTTATCCAGCAAACCGGAAGCACCGTCCTGCGCCGCGACAGCGGCAGGCCGCTCTACTACACCCACCTGCGCTTAGACCGGCTCACCGAGGGCTGGCAGTTCGATCTGTCTTCTAAGTTGCCCAACCTCTCCACCCGACCGGCGACGGCGGTGGCGGTGAGCTATCCAGGCGACGGCTCCGCCAATTCTGGCGCACTTACGATCCAGGGCGACTATCCGAGCGACGCCCAACAGTTTGCCCACACCGTCCTCTACGCCCCGGACGCCTACAGCGCGCCCACCGGCAGCGCTTCTCCCTACATCAAATCGAGTCTTGGCCTGATCGACGCCCAGAACACCGACAGTCGCGGCGCAATTCAGCAGTCGATTTTTCGGGCGCTCTACGACTACCCTTCCTACACTGGTTTTCTGGTCGCCTTCAGCGGTCAACTGGAGCGCACCTCCACTTCTCCTGACAATTTGCAGTTCAAGCGCAACACCGCCCAGAGCGGCAGTGAAGCTGCCACGATCGTGCTGGACGGCAAAGCCCTCACCTACAAGGATCTTTCCCCCTACGTCAGCCTCGAAGATAGCGGCAGCGGCACCCTCAAGGCAGCAGCCTTTGTCAACCTTGCCGTCGATGTGCTGGCAGAAAGCAACGCCACAAGCCGGGGTGCCACCTACAACACCCGCACCCACTCCGTGGTCGGCGGACCTTAAATTCGAAAAACCCTCATCCCTTTAAAAAGTTGGGGAAGTTACAGTTGCCCGTACCCCTATTGGGCCGAAACAGCGCGACGCAGAAAAGGCGGTGCTGCCTGGGGGTATCAAAACCAGCTACCAGTGCGTCCCAGTACAATAGAAGCTGGACTGGCAAAGCTTTCGACGGTCCTTTACTACCTCTTAGGAATCACGGATTTATGAGCGATCTGCCGGTGGCCTCGGGCACAGCCGAGGCGGTCAAGTACGGTGAACGGGCGATCGAGGAGGGCAGGCTCATCACCTTCCCCAACCCCCGCCCAGGCCGCGCCTACGACATTCATATCACCCTGCCGGAATTTACCTGCAAGTGCCCGTTCTCGGGCTATCCCGACTTTGCGACGATCTACCTCACCTACGTTCCCAACGAAAAGGTGGTCGAGCTGAAATCCCTCAAGCTCTACATCAACAACTTCCGCGACCGCTATATCTCCCACGAGGAGGCCGTCCACGTCATCCTCGACGACTTTGTGGAGGCAAGCAGCCCCCTGCGCGCCGCGATCAAGGGCGACTTTAATCCGCGCGGCAACGTTCATATGGTAGTCGAGGCCCGCTACGAGCGTCCGGTCTAGCCTATGCCCCCCCTCGTCGCCGACACCGAACGCTTAAAAGAACGCCTGGCGGAGTTGCCCGCCTCGCCCGGCGTCTACTTGATGCGCGACGAAGCGGGCGAGGTGCTCTACGTGGGCAAGGCTAAAAACCTCAAAAATCGGGTGCGCTCTTACTTTCAGCCTGGACACGAGCACTCGCCGCGCATTGCGATCATGGTGGGCAAGGTCTTCGACTACGAGCTGATTCTCACCGATACCGAAGCCGAAGCGCTCGTCCTCGAAGACAACTTGATCAAGTCCTACAGGCCGCGCTACAACGTTCTGCTCAAGGACGACAAGCAGTATCCCTACCTGTGCATCACCTGGTCGGAGGAGTATCCGCGCCTGTTTGTCACCCGCCGTCGCGGCTCCGGTAACCCGGAAGACCGCTACTTTGGCCCCTACACCGACGCCGGTGCCCTGCACACTACCCTCAGTCTGCTCAAAAAACTCTTTCCGCTCCGCCAGCGCAACAGCCCCGTCTTTAAGGACCGGCCCTGCATCAACCACGAGATGGGCCGTTGTCCAGGCATCTGCCAGCGGCTCATCTCCGCCGCCGAGTACCGCGCCACGATCCGCCAGATCCAGATGATCCTGCAGGGGCGAACATCGGAACTCATCGCCCAACTCGAAGAACAGATGCAGGCGGCAGCAGTGGCGCTCAACTTCGAGCACGCCGCCCGCCTGCGCGACCGCATCCACGGGCTCGAACAACTCGGTGCCCACCAAAAAATTACCGTCCCCGACAGCTCCGTCTCCCGCGACGCGATTGCCCTGGCCTCCGACGAATCCCTCGTCTCGATTCAGCTATTTCAGGTGCGCTCGGGCAAGCTGATCGGTCGGCTGGGCTTTACTGCAGCCACCGGCGAGGAACCGGGCCGGATCCTCCAGCGCGTCCTCGAAGAGCACTACCGCACCTCGACCGCCGAAGAGATTCCCCTCGAAATCCTCACCCAACATCCGCTGCCGGAACCTGAGATCTTGAGCGCCTGGCTCACCCCAAAAAAAGGCCGCAAAGTCGAGATTGCTGCTCCCCAGCGCCAGATCAAAGCAGAACTCGTCGAGATGGTCGCCAAGAATGCCGAGGCGGAACTGCAGCGGCTGGTGCGCTTCTCCCGCCGCCAGGAAAAAGGACTTCTGGCCCTAGCGGAGGCGCTGGAGCTGCCGAGCGTGCCCCGACGGATGGAATGCTACGACATCTCCCACATCCAGGGCACCGACACGGTGGCCTCGCGGGTGGTCTTTATCGACGGTGTGGCTGCCAAGCAGCACTACCGCCACTACAAGATCCGCGACCCGCGCATCCAGGCGGGCCGTCCCGACGACTTTGCTTCGATGGCCGAGGTGATCGCCCGCCGGTTTGCCCGCGCCGAGAGTGAACCTGAAACAGACCTGCCGGACCTGGTCGTGATCGACGGCGGCAAAGGCCAGCTCTCCGCTGCCCGCGCCGTCATGGAAGAACAGTCCTACAGCGACATCCCAACTATCGGCCTTGCCAAGCGCCTCGAAGAAATCTTTTTGCCGGGCCGCTCAGAGCCCATCTTGCTCGACGAGGGCAACCCGGCTCTGCACCTGCTGCAGCGCATCCGCGACGAGGCCCACCGCTTTGCCATCACCTTCCACCGCGACCAGCGCGGCAAGCGGATGACCCACTCCAGCCTCGACGACATTCCCGGCGTCGGCCCCGCCAAGCGCAAGATCTTGCTCGACACCTTCCGCTCGGTGCCGGTACTGGAGCAGGCAAGCTTCGAGCAGATTGCGAAAACCCCCGGTATCGGACCGCGCCTCGCCCGGCAGGTCTACGACTACTTCCACGGCGAAACCGACGAGCCGGAGGCAATACTGGAGAGTCAGAACCGATGAGGCCCCTTTCTGCCCATCGGCTTTCTGAATGCTCCCTCTGTGTCAACAAGTACACTGAAGGTACAGCAGTATTTAGAGTGCAGAAATGTCACTTAGGGGAAAGAAGGTACGCGATCCATCCGAAAGCGCAACGACGGAATGCGAGGAGATTGACGGACAAAAAAACAGTGCCTTGCACCTCCGACGTCTCCCCAGGCGCGGCTTAGAACTGGCTGCTGTGGTACTCAAGTATCGCGACGGTAACTGGTCATCTTCGTCCGCTGTACCGTCTGGATTGCCGCTTGGCCCTGTAAAAAAACTTAGCGAACAAGAGCTTCAAAAACTGGCAAAGAGCAAAATGCCTGCTGCTCAGCAAAGGTGGTTACATATTCTGTTGACGAAACAGGCAGAAGAAACACTTACCCAAAGCGAGAAGCAGGTACTACAGAAGTTGCACAGACTCTACACCCAGGGAACGATCCGCAAGTCCGAAGCCCTGGCAGAACTGAAAAGGCGCGAACTTCAGCAGCCGAACTGAGTGTGGGTAGGGCTAAGATTTCTTCATCTGTAGAGGCCCAAGTGCGAGCGCGGGACAAAAACCGCTGCGCTTACTGTAAAGCTGAAGAGCGATACGTTTATGCAACAATGCACATAGAGCATATCGTGCCTGTCAGTAAGGGAGGGCCGGATGATCTGGGCAACCTCTGCTTATCCTGCAGCTGGTGCAACCTCTCAAAAGCAGCAAAAATAGATGAAAAAGATCCACAGACCGAAAACACAGAGCGCTTATTTCACCCGGTCGAGCAGGTCTGGTCAGAGCATTTCGAGTGGAAGTTAGAGGACAAAGCGACGATCGTGGGAAGAACACCGACGGGCCGGGCTACTGTCGCAGCCTTAAAGATGAATCGTACCGAAGCTCTAACTGTACGGCGCAACTGGCTTGAAGCAGGTTGGTACCCGCCGCCGTAGCTTTCCAGATAAGGACACTGCAGCAGGTTGAACGCGGTGTAGCCAGGGTCTCACAGGTGTTCAAGCAAAGGGATCAACTGCTGAATACCGGAGGGATGCTCGAAATTCAAGCGTCAGGGCAAGAGCCGCTCACGTAGCCAGAATCGAAAAGCTTTGACAAGTGCGGTGTCGTTTTCTTCGCTATGTTGCTGAAGAAATTGAGCAAGTTCCGATAGATTCAAAAAAGAAAATGCTGCACTGTATTCTATTTCTTGATAAGCAATCTTTGCAGGATCAAGACAATAGGCAATCAGCGAACCGTTCCGGTAGCGCCAGACCTCCGGAACACCCATCGCAGCGTAGACGCCCAGACGATCGAGAGAACTACTCGTGACATCGATCTCGATGACGAGATCGGGGGCGGGCTCGTCAGGGAGACTGACCTGCGTTTTTCCTGCCACCGCCTCTGCGCTTTGAATGTAAAAACATTCGTCCGGTTGCAGCCCCCGATCGAGATCCTGGCGTTTGAGCGTCGTCGAACCGGCTGCAACCAGGGCCAGATCCAGCTCTTCGGTGAGCGCAGCGACGATGCGAGCGAGGCGCTTTTTGAGACGCTCGTGGTTGAATGACGGGCTCACCAGCTCCAGATTTCCCCGGTCGTAGGTGACACGGATCGGTCGCTCACCGACGATCGCGAGCAGGGATTGATAGTTCTCCCAGGTCGTGCCGGTGAGGAGAAAGGCTTGGGGCTGCGTAACTGAAAGAGTACCCATTGGCGGTAGCTCAACTGCCCCGGTTCCAGACGGCGGCGCTGTAGCACGACCAGATGTGCATGATCCAGCCCAGGGTACCGAAGCTTACCACCCAGAGCAGGCCGCCCAGCACAAGATGCAAGAAGGCGGTCAAAAGACGACCCTGGGTAAGCTGGCCCAGGCCCGGTATAAAAAAGCTCAGTGCCGCAGCGAGGACGTTACCCGCACTTCCCTGTCCTGCCATCTTTCGCGCTCCAATGTCAGGCTTTCAATTCCAATGTAGCGACCCTGCGGGTCGATTGGGATGAACCATCACCCCGGTTTGGGAAAAATCGGACACAGAAAGACGACGGGCGGACGATTCGGTTTTGCAAGTAGAGAGGGAAGCAGTATGGAACTACTTCCCGGCAGGGTTGCACTTATCCCACCCCATCTTACTGAGTTTTCAAGCTTCGATACTCGTTTGAGCATATATAGTTTATGCTTATAAGATTCATTGTTTCTGTTTAACCTCGCTCTACTTCCGCTTCGGGCTGCAGGTAGGCGGCGAAGCGTTGGGTAAACGAGCCGTCGATGATAGCGGCGCGCAGTTCGGCGCTGAAGCGGCTGAGGGTGGCAATGTTGTGAATCGAAAGCAGGGTCATGGCGAGAATCTCGCCGCTGCGCACCAGATGGCTCAAATAGGCGCGGCTGAAGTGGCGGCAGGTGTAGCAGGGACAGTGGGTATCGAGGGGTGCAAAGTCGCGGCGGAACTGGGCGTTTTTGAGGTTGATGCGCCGATCGCCGGTGGCATTTATAAGTAGGGCGCTGCCGTGGCGGGCGACGCGGGTGGGCATGACGCAATCAAACAGATCGACGCCCACCGCCGCCGCCTGGGCAAGCTCGCGGAAAGTACCTACGCCCATCAAATAGCGCGGTTTGTGCTCCGGCAGCAGCGGGGCGGTGACGCGCACGACCTTTTCGATGAGCATCCCTGGTTCACCGACGCTCACCCCGCCGATGGCGTAGCCGGGCAGGTCGGCTGATGCGAGTACTTCGGCGCAGTGGGCGCGCAGATCGGGCCAGACGCCTCCTTGAACGATGCCAAAGAGAGCCTGATCGCTGCGGCGGTGGGCCGCCAGGCAGCGCTCGAACCAGTGCAATGTGCGCGTCACTGCCCGCTCGACTGCCGATCGCTCAGCCGGATAGGGCGGGCACTCGTCGAAGGCCATCGCCACGTCCGCCCCGAGGGCGTTCTGAACGGCCATCGCGTACTCGGGGGTAAAGCGCACCAGGCTGCCGCTTCTGGGTTCGCGAAAGGTTACCCCGTCATCGTCGATCGTCCGCAGGCTGCTCAGGCTGAAGACCTGAAATCCCCCTGAGTCGGTGAGGATCGGGCCGGGCCACTGCATGAAGTGGTGCAGGCCGCCCGCCTCAGCGACGATCTCAGCTCCTGGCTGCAGGCTGAGGTGGTAGGTGTTGGCCAGAATCATCTGGGCACCGGCCTCGACCAGTTGGGCGGGGGTGAGGGTCTTTACCGTCGCCTGGGTGCCCACCGGCATAAAGCAGGGGGTAGTCACAGGCCCGTGAAGCGTCTGGAAGGTAGCGGCTCGCGCCGCTCCCAGGCGGTGTTCGATGTGAAAACTAAATAAACTAGCCGTCAAGATCGTCGTCGTCGTCGTCCCAGTCCTCGCTCAGGCGCGAGGATTCGAGCAGGACTTCCTCGACGACCGAGCGCAGGCCGGTATTGAGGCGATGGCGAATCGTGTGGGTCGGCTCCTCGCTGTCGCGCTCTTCGAGCGGGTCGGTAGCCGGGATGAGCCGGACGATGCGCCCTTCTTGAATCAAGTTGAACTGGGGGCGCTCGTCGCTGGGCCAGTCGAGCCTGAGACAGTCGAAGCTGTTGACGTTGAGGTAGATGGTGCGGTTGGCGATCATCGTGGCACCGGCGGGATCGCTGAAGACTTCCATGATGTAGGCTTCACCGCAGCGGCGGACCTGACCGTCCTGGATGTCCATGTAGCTGACCCTGCCCAGATCTTCGAGGACTCGAATCATGTCTTGTTTGTTGACAACGAGCCCGACATCGACGATGCAGGGAGGTGCAGGCTGGTGCTTACTCATTCGTTTAGCCTCAGGAGGATCGTCGCCGGCAGAACCAGCGGTCCAAGCTTGTGCCCTACTGCACAGTATATCCAGAGGGCTCGGGAAAATGACAAATGATCGCCAACTTTTCGAGCAAGAGCGAAACGCGGTTCATTCCGTTACAGTGGTTTACGGAACCACGAGCGTCAAACCTCAAATAGTTGAGCAGGGGGAGTGAGCGGATGGGACGGAACCATGCGCATCGCAGTTGATGCGATGGGCGGAGATTACGCCCCGCAGGAGATCGTCGCCGGTGCCTTGCTGGCGCGTGCGCAGTTGGGAGTGGAGATTGTCCTGGTAGGCGACGCCCAGGCGGTGGCGCGCGAACTGAGAAAGCTCAACGCCGCCCAACTCGTCGAGATCATCGACGCCCCCGAGCAGGTGCGCATGGACGAGGAACCGACTGCCGTGCGCCGCAAGCGCAAATCCTCGATCGTGATCACGATGGATCTGGTCAAACAGGGCAAAGCCGATGCGGCGGTGGCTGCCGGTAACACCGGAGCGGCGATGGCGGCGGCCCTGCTGCAGATTGGCCGCCTGGGAGGCATCGACCGGCCTGCGATCGGGGCGCTGTTACCGACTTTGAAGCTGGGCAAGCGGGTGCTGCTCCTTGATGCCGGGGCGAACACCGATTGCCGGGCGCGCTTTCTCGAACAGTTTGCCCTGATGGGTGCGCTCTACAGCCGCTACGCCCTCGGGGTCGAAAGACCGCAGGTGGGCCTGCTCAATATTGGCGAGGAGCGCGGCAAGGGCAACGAGACGGTAGCAGAAGCCTACGAATTGATTCACAAGAATCCGAACATCCCCTTTGCCGGGAACTGCGAGGGGCGCGATGTGATGACTGGCCAGTTCGATGTCGTCGTCTGCGATGGCTTCGTGGGCAATATCCTGCTCAAATTTGCCGAAGGGGTGGGCCTGGTGGCACTCCAGATTCTCAAAGAAGAACTACCCCGTGGCTTTACCGGCAAAATCGGCACCGCCGTCATGCAGGACAACCTGCGCCAGGTCAAGCAGCGCATGGACTACGCCGCCTACGGCGGTGGCTTGCTTTTGGGCATCAACGGCGTCTGCATCATCGCCCACGGTTCCTCAAAGGCCGAGGGCATCCTCAGCGCCATCCGACTTGCCAAGGAGGCGGTCGATAACCGCGTGCTCGAACGCATTCTGCAGCAATCAGGCAGCAATTGAACCTGAAAACCAGTCGCCCCTGCAGAAGAGGTCTGCAGGGGCGTCCCGGCGAATCTGGATATTCCGCAGTCTTGACTGCCGGAAGGAAACTCTCTAGAGAGCAGCAGCTCCGGCGCACAGCCGACTGTTTGCGGTCCGAAGATTCAGGCTACTATCAGGTATACTCATCGGCACCACCTCCCTCTCCCTATCTGGTGAGTGTAAAGTTCTCCAACACTATAACTGACTGGCCCTGCAGGTGCAACCCCCTTCATAAATTACCGCTCGTAGGGCATGATTAGAGGCGGACATTTTTCAGCCGCCTTCCATGCGTTATCTTCTCGCTCTGGTATTTTCGCTTGCCCTATCCACGCTTCCCGTTGCCGCTCAAAGTAGTCTCGACGGCTGGCTTTCGAGCTTTCGAGCGAGGGTGGCCACCCAGTGGAAAGCGCCCACCAACCAGCAAAAGCCAGTCGTCCTGGAAGTGCGGATCAACCGCGCCGGTCTGATCCGGGGTTTGAGCTTGACCACTTCCTCCGGCGACACCGAGGTGGACAAGGCGGCAGCCGATGCCGTGCGCAGCGCCGTTCCTTTTAATCCCCTGCCGGAGGAGTCGGAGGTGCTGCAGGCGCAGGTGGAGCTGACCCTGGCACCGGGAGCCACACCCGCTGCCACTGTCCAGCCGCGAAATGTGTTTTTGGGAGTAGAGACCAGCCGGATTCCTGCCCAGGATGGCAAGCCCGAAAAAGTCTACGTGAGCGGTGCCACCTGTCCGTCCGCTGAGCAGGCAAAGCTCAGGCCAAACGATCGGATCGTTGCCCTGGCAGGTCAGCCCGTCAAAGCAGGCAGCGACATCCGTACCATTCTCGTAACCCACAAACCCCACGAGACGATCACTGTCCGCATCGAGCGCAACGACGCTGAATTTGACCTGCCCCTGCAACTGTGCGGCGTAGAAGTGCATCTTCCGGTTCTGCAACCGGAGCCTATCCCAGCAAAGCTGACAAAACTCGAAGCGCTGCCGCCCTCCAACCTGCTCAAAGCCGAGCAGGTCTTTGGCTGGGGCAACGTGCTCGGGGCAGACCTCCAGCAGGGAACGCTCGCGGTTGTCGTTGGAGCGCAGCCCGGCGAAGAGGTGCTGAAGGCAGCGAGTACGAAGCTCTTCGAGCAGGTCCGATCCGGCGATGTCCGCAACCTGCAGGTTCAGGTCGAGACCGCCGACAGTGAGCGCGCCTGGCAGGCAAAAACAGATGGCACGGCGATCGCGATTACCAGACACCCGCCGGACTGGCAGAGTGCGCCCCTGCGCCTCAAGGCCGGAACTGTTTTACCGGTGCGCCTGGACATCCAGAACATCAAAGATATACGCCAGGGAGACACCATCGCCGTCACCGGCAAGATTCTCGACGACGTGCTCGATCGCAACGGCGTCCCCCTGGTGCGCTCCGGAACAGTCGTGGCCGGCAAGATGGTCACCACCCCGCCCTTCGGTCACCGGCTGGTCCTCGAAACAATCGGCAAAGCCAAAACACCGATCAGCGCCGAATCGGAGGTCTTACCGGCGCGGGAAGTGCTCCTGGATCGCAGCGGTTCCGTCAAGGCTGCCTTTGCCTCGTTGCTCTACGGCGGCCAGGTCGTCGGCGTCTCGATCAAGCAGCCCCTCAGCTTCCAGCCCGATCCGCCGGAGCGGGTTTTGAAATTGCCCGCTCCCGCTGAGGATGTGGGTGCTGCAGTCGCCCAACCGACGGCGAAGCGCGGACTCGAACTGTACAACGAGGGCGTCGCAGCGGCATCCCGGCAAGATTGGAATAAAGCGATCGACACTTTCAAGCTCTCGCTGGCAAACTTTCCCTCGCGCAACGCCCGCGAAGCTCTGGGCTGGAGCTACGAGCGGCGGGCCGAAAAATTGCTCAACCTCGACAACGTTCCGCCGGCAATCGGAGATCTTGAGCGCGCCGTTCACCTGCAGGCCAAAGTATCCAATAGCCTGCTGCTGCTGGCGAGCGCCTATCAGGCCCTCATCGACGAAGCGGGTGCCTCGATCGGGGAGGATCAGCTCGCCTACTACCGCCACCACGCGACGATCTACGGTCTGGCGCTGCCGGACTACTCCAACCGCCTGGTGGGACTTTTTGCTCAAGAACCCGCCCCGGCACCGGCCCAGGGAGCGGATTACCTCGACAACGTTCTGTATCTATTTGGCAAGTCCGGAACGGCGACCCGGCAGGTGACGGTCCGCTTCGATCGCCAGCCGATCAAAGTCTATATAGCCGCTGCTCCGAGTCCCGAGTACGACGAGGCCACCTGGCGGGCCGTCAAAACCTGGGAAGAGTTGAGCGATGGCACCGTGCGCTTTGAGCGGGTGAATCAATCGACCGACGCCGATATTACCGTCGTCTACTCTTACTTTTTGCTCAGAGGGATCGCCGGATACACCGACTACGCTCTGAGCAGTTTCGACCCCCGCGCCTTCGGCAGCCGTATGGCCGCTCCCCTCGTCAACATCAACCTGTACTACCCGCTCAGACTGCGGCCCGAGGGGCGGTTAAAACTGTTTGGGGCAGTCGCTGCCCACGAATTCGGCCACGCCCTGGGGATGTATGGCCACAGCGACAGCATCGACGATCTGATGTATCCGAGCGTCCACGGTGCCACTGGACCCTCAGCCCGCGACATTGCGACCCTTAAGAAGCTTTACGAGCGCCGCGTCGATATCACCCGGCCCTGAGATGTCAGGTGCGGGCGGCAGTGGCAGGGGACTGGCCTTCGTTCTGGAAGAGCACCGTGCTCAAGTAGCGCTCGCCGAAACTGGGCTGGATGAAGACGATGAGCTTGCCGGTGTTCTCGGGCCGCTTTGCCACCTGCAGCGCTGCCCAGAGGGCCGCTCCGGTGGAGATGCCCGAGAGCAGTCCTTCTTCTTTGGCGAGGCGGCGGCTGTACTCGATCGACTTGTCGTCGGGAACAGCGATCACTTCATCGATCACATCCCGGCGCAGCACCTCGGGCACGAAGCCCGCCCCGATGCCCTGAATCAGGTGCATTCCCGGATTGCCGCCCGAGAGCACCGGGCTACCGGCGGGTTCGACGGCGATGATCTGCACGCCGGGCTTGCGCGCCTTCCAGACTTCGCCGACGCCCGTAATCGTGCCGCCCGTGCCGACCCCGGCAATAAAGATGTCCATCTGACCATCGGTGTCGCGCCAGAGTTCTTCGGCGGTCGTCTCGCGGTGGATCTTGGGGTTGGCCGGGTTGCGGAACTGCTGGGGCATAAAAGCGCCCGGTATCTCGCGGACAATCTGCTCGGCGCGGCGGATCGCCCCGCGCATTCCCTCGGAGCCGGGGGTGAGTTCGAGCTGGGCACCGTAGGCGCGCAGCAGGGCCCGGCGCTCACTGCTCATCGTCTCGGGCATGGCCAGGATGAGCCGGTAGCCCCGCGCCGCCGCCACCATCGCGAGGGCAATGCCGGTGTTGCCGGAGGTGGGTTCGACCAGGGTGGTCTTGCCGGGCAGAATCAGACCCTGCTTTTCGGCCTCATCGATCATCGAGACACCGATGCGGTCTTTGACCGAGGAGGCGGGATTGGCGCTTTCGAGCTTGACGACGATCCGGGCAAGCGCCCCTTCGGAAGCCGGGATGCGGTTGAGTTGCACCAGCGGCGTGCGGCCAATCAGTTCGGTAATGTCGTGGGCAATGTTCATGGCAATTTAGATGTAGTACATGACGGTGCTCTGGCGGCGGTCGTGCAGTTCGCAGAGCTTTTGCAGCGAATAGTTTTTGAGCACCTGCTCGGCAGCCTGGCGCGATTCGGCCCAGACATCGCGCACCAGCGCCGCCTCGATCGTGCAGTTACTCGGCACTTCCCTTTCTTCCTGCCCTTCGATGCACTGGACAATTTCAAGCAGGTTGATCGCAAAAGGCTCGCGGGCGAGCAGGTAACCGCCCCGCGCGCCGCGCTGCGACTTGACCAGGCCGTGGCGGCGCAGGTCAGCGAGCAGCTGCTCGAGGTAGCGGTCGGGAATGCACTGGCACTGGGCAATTTCTTTGATCTGCATCGGCTCACCCTTGTTGTGGCCCAGGGCCAGTTGCAACATCGCGAGCAATGCATATTCACTTTTAGCGGAAAGTTCCACAGCACACACCTTTGAAAGGCTCGTTCCCATCATACTCAATCTCCCCTACCCAGGTGGGGATTCGTCTGTTTCTGTCAAGAAGCGCTCGACAATCTGCTGGTAGTCGCGCTGGGCTTCGAGCATTGGAAAGTGGCCGGTGGCCGGGATCACTTCCAGCCGCAGCTGGGGATTCAGCTCGCTCGCCCGCCGCGCGCCTGTCGCCGGAATAATCTGATCGCGCTCGCCGCTAATCAGCAGTGTCGGTACCTGCAACTGGCGAAAGGCGTCCGGCATCTGGTAGGTGGCGTGTTTGCCGATCGAGCTGTAGAGCGTTCCCCTGGCAGCAGCACTGCTGGCGACGACATAATCTTCGAGAAACAAGCGCGCCCAACGATCTTCGAGCAGTTTATGGACAAAGCGGCGCTGAAAGGCGGTGCGGATTGGAGGAAGATGCACGATCCAGGCTGGGCGCAGGGCGATGACGATGTTGCTTGCCAGATAAAACGTCTCAAACAGCAGCATCTCGTACTCGAAGACGCCGGTGCAGGTGAGGATAAGGCGGCGCACGCGCTCGGGGAACAAATTGGCAAAGGCAAGGCCGATCGACGCACCCATCGAGTGGGCATTGAGGTCGATGCGCTCGAAACCGAGATGATCGATGAGGGCCAGGAGTTCGCGGCTGTAGGCTTCTAAAGAAAAGTCGCGCGAGGCGGTGGCGGTGAGGCGCGAGCGGCCAAAACCGCGCAGGTCGTAGCTCAGGCAGAGGGTTCTATTGGCACTGTCGGCAATGAGCGGCTCCCAGTAGCGCGAGGAGCCACACCAGCC
Organism: Gloeobacter kilaueensis JS1; assembly: GCF_000484535.1. Lineage (NCBI taxonomy): Bacteria > Bacillati > Cyanobacteriota > Cyanophyceae > Gloeobacterales > Gloeobacteraceae > Gloeobacter > Gloeobacter kilaueensis. The sequence goes on from NC_022600.1 coordinate 1,227,097, forward strand.
ATGTACGAAGACCCTCGGTACCTGGCCGGACCGGGCGGTGCCCTCCAGGGTATAAAAGTGTTCGGTGCCGTCGATGGTGACGTAGGGCATCGCAGTCGGTAGTTTTTTTCAGCTTAGGCGCTGCTTGCGGGCGCGCCTATTCCGCCAGGATACCGGCCAGGGTGCTGAAGGGCGTATTGAGGCCAAAGGTGGCGGGATTGATCGCGTTGTAGCGGAAGTGGCGCTGCTTGAAGTAGTAGTAATCCCAGGGACTCATCTGGATTTGGAAGATTTTGATGATCCACTCTGCCAGGCCCAGGGTCAACTCGAAGCGCACCGGTACGCGCTTACCAAAAAAGGCGCAGAACTGCTCGACACATTCGTTGAAGGTGATCGCCGGATTGCCCAGGACGAGTTCTTTGCTCTCCGTGTCGTGATCGAGCAGGTAGTGCGTCACCAGGGCAATATCGTGGGCGTGGATAAAGTGAAAGCTCGCATCTGTCTTAAAAAATCGGGCCACTCCCAGCCAGCGCGTCAATTTAGGAATGCCGGAGGAGACGTGGGAGACGGGCTTGTCCTTGCCCGCCGCCAGGATGAGCGCCGGAAAGAGCGTCGTGATCCGCTCGTAAACGTCCAGCTCGCTCAGCCGCTCATGACAGATAAATTTGGAGCGCACGTAGTCGGTGCCTTCTTGCCGGGCAAATTCGAGGGGCTTGTGATCGCCGTCGAGGATACTGCTGGTCGAAAAATAAAGAATCTTGCGGCAGCGCTCGCGGTTGACGGCATTCATGAGCGCCAGACTCTGGACGACGTTGACCTGATAGGTGATCTCAGCGCCGCCCCAGGAGGTGGCCATGTGAATGAGAAAGTCAGCTTCGTCGAGAAACGGCTGGTAGAGCGAGCGGTCCGCCAGATTCGCCTGGATAATCGTGACGCGGGGATGGTGGCGGATGCTGCTTTTGAGCTTGAGCGGATCTCTTAGAAGCAAAAACAGGTTGTATCGATCGTCTTCGACCAGGATATCGAGCAGGTACTGGCCCACACAACCGCTAGCCCCGGTAATGAAGACGTTCCTGCGCTGCGTCCCGCCGTTCAAGGGTTTCCAACCTCCCGAGCAGAGTGGTCTCTCGAATCTTAAATTATAGAAGGTTTTTCTGAACAGATTTTTCGACTTTCGTAGCCGCTGCTTCTCCGGCTTAAAGCGCATCTGTTAGCGTGGTGGTGTCGCTCCCTGGCTGTGCCGCATGATCGAACTGCACTGTCACACCACCTGTTCTGACGGCACGCTGACGCCGGGCGAACTGGTGGCGGCGGCGGCGGGAGCCGGTATTCAGGCCCTTGCAATTACCGATCACGACACCCTCACAGGTTGGGACGAGGCGCGTCTTGCCTGCGCGCAGTACGGCCTCGAACTGGTGCCGGGGGTCGAACTGAGCACTCTGCACAACGGCTGTTCCCTGCACGTCCTCGGTTTTTATCCGGATCAAGCGAAACTGACTCCTTTTCTTGAGGAGCGCCACGCCGCCCGCGTGCGCCGGGCGCGCAGCACCGTCGAGCGCCTTGCGGATCTGGGCTATCCCATCGAGATGCCCCGCGCCTCGACGCCGGGCCGCTTTCACATCGCCCGCGCCCTCAAGGAAGCCGGTTATATCAAAGACGAACAGCAAGCCTTTCAGCGCTGGATCGGCGAGGGCAAACCCGCCTACGTTCCCTACGAGCACCTGAGCGCTGCCGAGGGTATCGAGCGGCTGCGGGAGTGCGGCGCTGTCACCGTCTGGGCGCACCCGATGCTCTTTCGCGGCGGCAATGTCGAGGCCGTACTTCCTGTCCTCGTCGCCGCCGGGCTGCAGGGTCTCGAAGTCTACCACTGCGAGCACACCCCCCGCCAGAGTGCCCGCCTCGAGGTCCTCTGCCGCGAGTGGAGCCTCATCGCTACCGGCGGCAGTGACTTTCACGGCGACAACAAAGATGGCGTCAGCCTCAACATGCTCCGCCTTCCCCTCAGCCTGCTCGAACCGCTCAAGCGCCTCGCCAACCTCCCCACCGCCATTGCATGATCGACAAGCACGCCCGACTCATGGCGCTCCTTACTGGCTTTGAGCGCGTACTGGTCGCCTACTCCGGCGGCGTCGATAGCACCCTGGTGGCCAAGGTCGCCTTCGACGCGCTGGGCGATCGCGCCCTCGCCGTGACCGCCGCCTCCCCCGCTCTGATGGCCGAAGACCTCGAAGACGCCGTCCGCCAGGCCGTCGCCATCGGCATCCGCCACGAGATTATCGAAACTGCCGAACTGGACGATCCGAATTACAGCGCCAACCCGGCGAATCGCTGCTACTTTTGCAAGAGCGAACTGCACGGCAAACTGGTTCCCCTCGCCCAGAGTTGGGGCATCGAGACCGTCCTCGACGGAGCGAACCTCGACGATCTGGGCGACTACCGCCCCGGCTTTCAGGCCGCCCGCGAAAAAGGCGTCCGCTCGCCTCTCATCGAAGCGGGCTTCAGCAAGCTCGACGTGCGCGCACTGAGCCGCCGATTGGGTCTTTCCACCTGGGACAAACCGGCCATGCCCTGCCTCGCCTCGCGCTTTCCCTACGGCGAATCTATCGACCGCGAAAAACTCTTGCGCCTCGCTGCCGCCGAGCGCTTTATGCGCCGCCTGGGCGAGCGGGACTTTCGGGTCCGCTCCTCCGGCGACACCGCCCGCATCGAACTTGCCCCCGAGCGCATCAAAGAATTCGTCCTGCGCATCGACCTCGCCGAACTGGTGCGCGCCTTCCAGTCTTTTGGCTACAAGCTCGTCACCCTCGACCTCGAAGGCTACCGGAGCGGCAAACTCAACTCCGTCCTGCCGCCCGAGCAACTGCAGCGCTACACCCAAAAACCATGACCAGCAGCCCCTGGCGACACAAACCCTGGTGGTGCCAGCCGTGGTCGATTCTCCTCACCGGCTGTGGCTGGATTGGCATCACCTATTGGGGATTGGGCCTCTCCTTCTGGTGGATCCTCATCTCCGCCCCTGTCCTCGTCTGGATGATTTACTTTTTATTTGTCTGGCCCCGGCTGATGCGCCGCTCCTATCCTGACTGAGCCCATCGGACACGGCTCAATTCCAGGAACGGCGGCAATACAGTGGAACCGCAGCGGAGTACCGTAGCTACGCTGTAAGTACGTTTAAGTGGAAGGGGCACGTATGAGAACAAAGCTGATCAAGATCGGAAACTCGCGCGGCGTTCGGTTGCCCAGACCCTTGCTAGAAGAGGCGGGTCTCACCGACTATGTTGAGATCCTTGCCGCTCCAGGTGTTCTGACACGATGCTGAAGGTTTTGGACGTACTGCAAGCGATGTTCGCTCCATAAGTGTACAGAGCGCTGAGACTCGATGGACCTTGCTGGTACAGGCGTGGGTCGAATTGGACCATAGCCATTACAGGAACGCCCGGACGCCAGCATAATGTACTCATTGCTGGAGTACTGATACTTTGAAGTTACTCTCCATCCGCAATTTGATGGGCTTCAGGAAGCTCCAGTGGCAGGCGAACTGCAGAATATTCTTTCTGAACCTGCCTGATTTTGCCGGGAGATAGACACCGATGGTCAATATTCTGCCGACACCCCCAAATTTGATCACAGAGAGCTGGATACCAGCTTCCTGGGAAGGATTTCTGGCGATAGTGAACCGCCCCGAATTGGAACAGGCGAGGTGTTACTACGATGCCGGTTGGATGAGGGTTGAAACGGTGCCTATTGGATTTGCTCATGGACGCGATAACGCAGTGCTGGCGTCGGTCGTGAGCCTGTACGCAACCTTGAAGGATCTGCCGTTTTTATCTATGACCAACGGCAGTTTCCGCAAAGCCGGTGAACAAGAATGCCAGCCGGATCTCGCGTTTTATATCGGTGCGGAATTGCCGGATATCCCTCGGAGCAACAGTCCTGTCGATCTGAATCTGTACACTCCTCCTGCGCTGGTGATTGAAGTGGCTTCCACGACCCTGAGCGATGATCTGGGCCAGAAGCGCCTGCTGTACGAGCGGCTCGGAGTACGAGAGTACTGGGTAGTGAACGTCGAAGCTGCAGCGATTGTCGCCTTTGCCGTTGCGGATGGAGGTAGCCGTCAAATTCAGGTGTCGGCGGTATTGAGCGGCCTATTTTTGTCGGTGGTAGAAGAAGCACTGCGGCGCAGCCAGAGCGAGGATGACGGAGCTGTAAACCGCTGGCTGTTGCAGCAGTTCCGCTAAGAGGCTGCGTGCTGGGCGGGAATCATTTCAGCGGGCAGGAGAGGAGCTGCCGATTTTGGGCTCGGTGCCCTTAAGCAGGCGGGCAATGTTGCTGCGGTGCCGGAAGACGACGGAGAGGCCGCCGGCCAGGCCGAACAAAATAAAGGGCAATGAGGTGCCCCAGAGGTAAAAGCCAATCGGGGCGGCGAGGGCAGCGACGATCGAGGCGAAGGAGACGATCCGGGTGGCCCCGAAGCAGAGTCCCCAGATAGCAAAGAGGGTCAGCCCCACCTGCCACTGCAGCCCAAAGACGATGCCGATGCTCACCGCTACGGATTTGCCGCCGCGAAAGCCAAGCCAGATGGGCCAGCTGTGACCGACGATGGCCGCAAGTCCGGCTCCGACGATGGCCCAGCTTCCGTTGTCGCCCAATAGGGCGCGGGCCATCAGGATCGCTACCAGTCCTTTCAATACGTCGATGAGGAGGACGGCAATCGCCGGACCTTTGCCGAGGGTGCGCAGGACGTTGGTCGCCCCGGTTGAGCCGGAACCCTGCTCGCGGATGTCGATGCCCTTGAGGAGGCGGCCCGCCAGATAACCCGCCGGAAAGGAGCCAATCAAGTAGGCAAGCAGCCAGGTAGCGAGGATGAGAGGCCAGTTCATCGCCGCACCGTCTGGGGCAAGAATTGTTCGAGGTACAGGCGCAACTGCTGCTCGTCGAAGAGCATCGGGATGAAGTGGGGGCTGTAGACTTCGCGAAAGTAAAAAAGAATCGGCAGCCCCGGCCAGAAAATCTTCCAGCTCAGCCAGTCCTTGTAAGGAAAGCTCACCACCCGGCGGCGGTACTGCCAGACCTCGAAGGCTTCGGCGGCGAAGACAAGGCGCACCGTGGCGGTCTGAAAACCGAGAAACAGACCAAAGATCACAAGCAGCAGACCGATGCCCAGAATCCAGCGCACCGCCAGCAGGCCCAGGACGATCACCGCCAGGCTCAACCAGGGCCGGGGCGAGACGACGCGGGCGCTCGAAGGGGGCGGGGCAAAGGGGTCCGTGAACACAAGTCGGTGCGCGAACGGCTAGATTCATCGTACCGTGCGCCCAAGAGGCTCCCAGCCACGGTCGCGAATATCCCTAGGGTTCTGCCGATTTTGGATGAGAGTACCGGTCGCTGTTCAGCAGGCGGACTACAGTAGTGATCGTCCCGAGGTGCGCTCGATGGAATCGCCGCCCAAACCGCTTTCTGTAGGCTCACTGATCGACGGGCGCTACCGTCTGGTGCGCTTTATCGATGGCGGCGGCATGGGCAAGGTGTACGAGGCCGCCGATACGCGGCTGGCGGACAAGTCTGTCGCCATCAAGGTGCTGTTGCAGAATCTGGTGGGCGACGGCAAGCTCTTCGAGCAGTTGCACCGCCGCTTCGAGCAGGAAGCGCAGCTGTGTGCGCTATTGGCAAGCCAGCCCGGCATCATTCAGGTGAGCGACTTCGGTATCGACGATCAGCGGCCCTACCTGGTGATGGAGTACCTGGGAGCGCCGCCCCTGGGCCGCAGTCTCAAAGAAGTGATTCTCCACGAGGGGCCGCTTTCGCTGGAGCGGACCATCCGCCTCGCCGTCCAGATCTGCGAAAGTCTGCAATACGCCCACTCGGTGCGCACGCACCTGGGCGGCAGACAGATCATGGGCGTCGTCCACCGCGACATCAAGCCCAGCAACATCTTTGTCATGGACCGGGGCAGAGGAAACGAGTTCACCAAGATTCTTGACTTTGGCATCGCCAAGGCGGTGAGCGACGTCAGCCTCGCCCTCGGCACCAACATGGGCTTTATCGGTACCTGCGACTACGCTTCTCCCGAGCAGTTGCGCGGCGAAGACCTCGACGGGCGCACCGACATCTACTCGCTGGGCATCGTGCTCTACCAGATGCTCACCGGCCAGTTGCCGCTGCAGCCGCAGACCAACTCCTTTGCCGGCTGGTACCAGGCCCACAACCACGATCAGCCCACCGATCTGAGCAGCTTGAAGCTGGGTGAGGCGGTTCCTGCCGAAATTGCCAGGGCAATCATGAGTTGTCTTGCAAAAAATCCGGACCAGCGGCCCGCCTCGATGCAGGAGCTGAGCGAACGGTTGCAGGCGGGGCTGGTGGCACCGACGCACCTGCTCGTGGCACCGACGCACCAGCGCCCGCAGGTGGAAGCGGGTGAACCGGCGCGGGCCGACACGGTTTTTGCCGCCACGGCCACTTCGCCTAAAGCGGCGGCGGTGAAAGCCAGGGTGCAGAACCCACCGGAGCCGACGACGACTACAGGGCCGGGTTCACTGGCGCTCCTGCTGGGGGCGGGCCTCGGTCTGGCGGTCGTCGTGGGCGGTGGGGCGGCCCTTTTCTGGTCGTCCCGCTCCCAGGCTCCGCCGAAGCCACCCGCGCCAAAGCCTGCTGCAGCCTCGGTGAGCGAGGGCAACAGCGGCATTCAGGTGCAGCGCCTTGAGATCCATCGGCCCGAGAACGAAAAAGCGGCAGTCCATAAAAACCTGCCGCTTTTTGAGAGCGCCTCGCGGCTGGAGGGGCACACCCAACCGGTGAGCGCCCTGGCGGTAAGCGCCGACGGCACGAAACTTGCCAGCGGCGGCAGCGACCGCACCGTGCGGCTCTGGAATCTGGGCGACGGTACCGCCGGTTTGAGCCTGAGCGACAACCTCGACTCGGTGCGGTCGGTCGCCCTCGCCCGCAGCCGTCCGCTCGTGATAAGCGGCGGCAGTGACAGGAGCATCCGCCTCTGGGACGGCGAGAGCGGCCAGTTGCAGCGCACCCTGAACGGCTACTCCGGTGCAGTGCTCGCCGTCGCCGTCAGCCCCGACGAGCAGGTGATCGCCGGTGGCAGCGCCGATGGCACCGTCAAACTCTGGAACGCCGAGAGCGGTGAGCTACTGCGCACGTTGAGCGGCCACACCGACGCGGTGCGGGCCCTCGCCTTCAGTCCCGACGGCAAACTGCTCGCCACCGGCAGCGACGATCGCACCCTGCGGCTGTGGGAGGTAGCAGGCGGTGATGAGCCATTGCGCACGTTGAGCGGCCACGCCGGAGCGGTGCGCGCCATCGCCTTCAGTCTTGACGGCAGCCTGCTTGCTACCGGTAGCAGCGACGGCGCTGCCAGGCTCTGGGATCCCGCAAGCGGCAAATTGCTGCGCACGCTCTCCGAGCACGAGCGCGCCGTCAACGCCGTCGCCATCAGCCCCGACGGCAAACTGCTCGCCACCGGCAGCGACGATCGGACTGTCCGGCTCTGGCGGTTACCCACCGGGGAACTGGAGCAGACTTTTAAGCCCACTGGCCGCCCGATCAACGCCCTCGCCTTCAGCCCGGACGGAACGAGCCTGATCGTGGCCGGCGACGACCCGACGATCCGAATCTGGCGGCGCACTTCCAGCGACGCTTCTCTCAGCCCATGAGTACCATCAAGATCGGCGTCCTCACCGCCTCCGACCGGGCGAGCGCCGGGGTCTACGACGATCTTTCCGGCCCGGCGATTGTCGAGACGTTAAAGCGCTATCTCAAAAGCGAATGGCAGCCGGTCTATCGATTGATCAGCGACGATCGACCGACGATCGAGCGCGAACTCATTCAGCTCATCGATGGCGAGGGCTGCTGTCTGGTGGTCACCACCGGCGGCACCGGCCCTGCCCCCCGCGATGTCACCCCCGAGGCGACCGAGGCAGTCTGTGACAAGCTCCTGCCCGGTTTTGGCGAACTGATGCGCTCTGTCTCGCTCCGGTACGTTCCGACCGCCATTCTTTCAAGGCAGACCGCCGGTACGCGGGGCCGGGGGCTCATCATCAACCTGCCCGGCAAACCCAAGTCGATCCGCGAGTGCCTGGAGGCGGTCTTTCCGGCAGTGCCCTACTGCATCGACCTCATCGGCGGACCGTACCTGGAAGTCGATCCGGCGGTGATCCAGGCGTTTCGCCCCCGCTCGTAGCGCCGGGGGGGCGCAGCGGTTCGTCTGCGGGCGCACAGCACGGGGAGCCGGGAGGATGCCACAATCGGGACGGCACCCTAGCGATGGATATTTTGGAGATCGACCGATGAGCGTAACCCAGCAGGAGGCTCTCGCCAGCCTCAGGATTCTGGTTCGGATGGTGTGGGCGGACGGCGTGCTCAAAGACGAGGAGCGCCAGGCGCTTGCAGAAGCGCTCAAAGGCGTAGAACTGCCCGACGTCGATGTCGATGGCCTGCTCGCAGAGCAAAACCCGCTAGAAGAGCTGCTGGAGCAGGTGACCCACCCGGAGGCGCGCTCCGCCGTCTACGATTCGGCCTACACGATGGCCTACATCGACGGCGAGTGCAGCCCCGAAGAGCAGGCGCTGCTCGATCAGATCCGCGCTGCCTACGCCCTGCCCGAGACCAAGGTGCAGGCGGTGGCCGGAGCCCTGGCAGCCGTCCAGGCGGAGCCTGCTATTGCGGGCGAGGCCGTGAGCGACCCGGCGGAGCGCGAGGCGCAGGTGCGAAAACTCATCCTCAGCCAGGCGACGACGACGGCGGTGCTGGGCGCTTTTCCGGTCCCCGGTTTTTCGATCGCCTTCGATATTTTGATCGTCGTGCTGCAGGGGCTGATGGTCCTCAACATCGCCAGAATCTACGGCTTCGATCCAAACGAACCGAAGACCCGCGAGGTGCGCGCCCTCATCGTCGGCAACCTCGGGCTGGTCGGAGCGACGATCGCCGTGCGCAACCTGGCCAAATTTATTCCAGGAGCGGGCAGCGTCTTCGGCGGGGCGGCCACCTTCGCCACCACCTACGCCGCCGGAGAGGTCGCCAAAAAGTACTTCGCAGGCGGCGGCACCCTCGATGCGGCGAGCGTGCGCGAAGAATTAAAGCTGGCGCGCAAGGCAGGCGAGGCCGCCTACCAGCAGAACGCCGAGGCGATCGCCGCAAGAAAGCAGGCGCTTGAACCGCAGATGCAAAGCCTGGCAGCGGACCTCAAGGCGGGCCGCCTCACCGAGGCGGAGTACCAGCAAAAGGTGCAGGAACTGACCAGAAGCACCTGATAAGAAGCGATCTTTTCCCCGCACCTGCACGTAGTACAGATAGAGAGAGCACGGATGGTTCAGATGATCGAAAAAGTCGTCAAGACCGATGAACAGTGGCAGCAGCAGCTGACCCGCGAACAGTACCTCGTCACTCGCAAAAAGGGAACAGAGCGGCCCTTCTGCGGTGCCTTCTACGATCACAAGCAGCCGGGAATCTACACCTGCGTCTGCTGTGGGCTCCCTTTGTTCACCGCCGATGCCAAGTTCGATTCCGGCACGGGCTGGCCCAGCTTCTTCGCCCCGGTGAGCGCTGAAAATGTTCGTACCGAGACCGACACCAGCCACGGAATGCGCCGCACTGAGATTCTCTGTGCTCGCTGCGACGCCCACCTGGGCCACGTCTTTACCGATGGTCCCCGGCCCACAGGCTTGCGCTACTGCCTTAATTCGGTTGCCCTCGAATTTACTCCGACAGCACCGGAGCGGACCACCTCCACTAGCAGCGACCTGCCGGTGTCGTAAAAAGGGTTGATGGAACTGCGTCTTTTCGTCGGGCTGGGCAACCCCGGCCCCCAGTACGCCCTTACCCGCCACAACGCCGGATTTATGGCCGTCGATGCGCTGGCCCGCCGCTGGCACCTGGGCTGGACAGAAAAGAGCCGCTTCAAGGGATGGGTAGCCGAGGGGGCGGGGCCTGCCGGAAAGGCCCTGCTCCTCAAGCCCAACACCTACATGAACAGTTCCGGTCAGGCGGTGCGGACGCTCAGCGATTACTTTCGGATCGCCCCCGATCAGATCCTGGTGCTCTACGACGAGGTGGCCCTGCCCTTCGGCAAGATCCGGCTCCGGCTTGAAGGGTCCGCCGCCGGCCACAACGGCATCAAGTCGCTCATCGAACAGTTGGGCACCAGCCAGTTTGCCCGCCTGCGCATCGGCATCGGCACTGATCCACCCCCTGAGAACATGAGTGGCTACGTACTGGGCAAATTTGGCCCCGAGCAGAGCGAAAAATTGCCGGCAATCCTCGACGGCTGCGTCGAGGCGGTCGAGGCTGCCCTCAAGGACGGTTTTGAAAAGGCGATGAGTATCTTCAACGCAAAAAGTTATTAAGCAACGATTGTAAACACATGATTTGTCGAATCCTTGATGAACCAGAATATACTGCCGCAAATCTTTATGTAAGTCGATAAGAGAAAAGCGGCGCTGAATACACTCTACTTATTAAGATCTGGGAATTACCACTGGGCTGAGAGCAATCGACGATATAAGGGCCATAGCAGAACTATAGTTCCAGTAGCTATACCAACCACAAGTGCAGTGCCAAGTGGGTTGCAGATCACACTATAACTAGTAGCAAGGACACCCACAATCAAGGCAATAATTAAGACTGATTTGTACCACCTGATACCAGACTGTGCCCAAGCTATTTGAGAGGCAGCCAGTATAAAAGCGCCGTTAGCAACTGCCCATCCAATGAATTCAGGCTTAAGCAGGTTTGATGTCATGGCTATTTCGGAACCCAAGTTCAAGATTGAAAAGTCATTTAGCATCGGTAGAGACAAGCCATTTGTATAAGGGCAACGAGAGTATCAGAACAACAACAAACGCCCCCACAGCAATTGCTGTGCCTATAGGATTTAACGATACACTCCAGGTCGTTGCCAGCACCGCTACAACAAGAGCAGCAACAAAAATAGATCTGTACCACTTAATACCAGCCCAAGCAAAAGCTACTTGTGATGCGGCAGCAATGAATGCTCCATTTGCGACTGCCCATCCAATGAATTCAGGCTTAAGCAGGTTTGATGTCATGACTATTTCAGGGATTGAGGGTTTTCAGGTTTGGTCCAAGGCGCTTGAGTACCATTCTGGCGGCAGTAATCGTTTGCATCAATGATCCACCATTTATCTTGGCGGGCAGATTCTCCAGCAAGTGCTCCTGCCAGACCACCAATAGCTCCACCAGCCAGACCTCCGACTGTTCCCCCGAGCGGTCCCCCAGCTAAGGTTCCCCCAGCCGCTCCTGTACCCCCACCTGCAACACTTCCGAGTAAGCCGCCAGCCCCTGGCATCAATACTTGATCCCACTCTCTTTTCTCTTGTTCTCGACGTTTTTGCTGGGGCGATGGTGGATATTTTTTCTCAATTTCGTTCAGGGTCTTGCACGTCTGATCATCAGGGTAGCCATTTGGACCAACGGGCGGTCTTCCAGCGATTTGACCAGCAAAAGGAGTAGTGCTGCTTTGCTCAGTTGTTCCAGAAGCAGCTCCACCGATATAGCTCACGCTCGGGTCTCGGATATCTGGTGTTTCATCTAACGCTGGATTGGTACCAGTGGAATCGTCAGCTATCCCACCTTGCCCGTCTCGGAAGGCGTTCCACTCACCCCAACTACTGTTGGCCACGCTGTAATCGGCGCTGTTGTCACTCTGTCCATAGCCGGTTAGCTCCTGCGACCCCATCAAGTTGTAGGACGCTTCGCCATCCGGTGTGTAGGCGGTGCTGGCATAACCGTTGTTATCTTCCTGCTGGCCATAGCCATAATTGTCAACCCCACTCCCCGAATCCACGCTCTGCTGGCCATCGAAGAGAGCAGAATTGTCGTAGTTGTAGCTATAACCGTCAATGACACTCCCAAAGCTCGTGTTTTGTTGTTCACCGGACGAATCAATGCCATTATCATTGCCGTCCTGGCGACTATAGGTGTCCGAAAAATCCTCGAAGCCCGCACCTTGTCGTTCGCCGAACAGATCAGCGGTGTAGTAGCCTCCGTCCTTGATGTAGCCGTAGCTATCAGCACTAGCCTCGAAGTCTGTACCCGGCTGTCCCAAGAGCGCAGAGCTGTCGTTATCCCAGGCGTTGCCGTAAGAAAAATCGGATGCTCCGTCGTCCTGGGATGCTCCTAGATCTTGTCCGTACCCTGCATCTGTTACGAAGCCATAGTCAGACTGACCACCGTCGCCATCGAATTGCTCGCTCTGGTCATAGCCCTGCAGGTCCGCCTGCGCCTCACTATAGCCGTCGGCCACAGCATAGGGCTGCTCTTCTTCTTCGTTATCGGCAGGGTCTTCTTGCTCGTCGTCAAAATCGGCGGCGGCATACTGTTCTTCGTCTGCACCAGCAGCTGAATACTCTTGCTCGCCCTCGAAGAAATTTGCTTCGTTCATGACGCGCTTGCTGAAAGGGTTACTATCTGCGCAATTTAGAGTAGCAGATCAGAAATGTCAAGAACTATTCGGGGGAAATCTTTAACTACAGTAATAAGTGGAATCCCCTTCACTGGAGCAAGTACTGGTGGAAGCGATAGGAAACCAACTTATCCCTCGAGTGGGGGTTTGACAGCCGAGGGTATCCAGTCAAATGTCATACGGTTTAATCTCGCTCACCTACTTAGTAGCGAGGGCGGCGAGCAGGGCGCGCACCGCCCGGCCCCGATGGCTGTAGCGCTCCTTTTCAGCGATGTCGAGTTCGGCGAAGCTCTTGTTCGCCTCACTCACCCAGAAAACCGGGTCGTAGCCAAAGCCGCCGGTGCCACGGGGCGCTTCGAGAATCTGGCCCTCGCAGACCCCCTCGGCTTCGATAAGCGCCGCCCCCGGTCGGGCGAGGGCAATGGCGCAGACGAAGCGGGCGGCGCGGTCACTCTGCCCAGATAGGGCAGTGAGCAGGCGGGCGATGCGCTCGTCGTCGTCTTTGCCGTAGCGGGCCGAGTAGACTCCCGGTGCCCCCCCGAGCGCCTCCACCACAAGCCCCGAATCGTCCGCCACACTCCACTCGCCTGTAATCTGGGCGGCGGCCAGCGCCTTGAGGCGGGCATTTTCAGCGAACGTCGCTCCGGTCTCCTCGACGGCAAAGCCCGGCGGGGCCGCTTCAAGCTGCCAGCCACTCCCAGCGAACAGATGGCGCAATTCTTTTATTTTTCCTTGATTATTTGTTGCCAATATTAGCCGTTGCATTCTTATCTCAACACTTAAAAAGTGATCACTGTGCGGTCAATAATTTTGTGTTACCTCTTCTACTAAGAATGATATCGAACGATGAGTAATCAGCACATCAGGATTAACTTTGTTGAGGATCCGGGAATTTCGGCGAATTTGGCCTAACCTGAATTTATCTTCCCTTTATGCACAGATCAATAGCAGCGGGTGCGTCCCATGGCTAATTTCTATGACCTCAAACACTACATCGCCCACTACATCAACAAGGGCCGTTGCCTGGTGAGCGAAAAAGGAAAGATCATCACCTTCTCCGAGCGGGTGTACGATCGTCGCGGCAACTACTCCGAGCCATTCAATCACTTTATCGACCGACTTTTAGAGAGCGGCGAATTTTTTCATCTGTTCGTCGAGGGCGATCACTACGCATTTGCTGATTTGATCCACGCCGAGTACGACCTCGAGTACTGCGTGCAGTGCCGCGAACCCATCCCGGTCCCGGTGGCAGGTGCGCTCGGTCCACCCGCCTGCTACCTCTGTCCAGACATTGTGCCCGCCCAAAAAACCTCCTGAACAAAAAGCGGGTGTGACTGCACCCGCTTTTTTTAGGCTGAGGCAGAGCCGATCAAGCCGTCCACTTCTCGCCGACCAGTTCCGCCAGATCGACGACGCGCTGGGAGTAGCCCCACTCGTTGTCGTACCAGGCAATTACCTTGACGAGGTTGTCTTTGAGCACCATCGTCAGGGCCGCATCGACGATCGAGGAGACGTCCGTCGAGCGGTAGTCGATCGAGACGAGGGGAATTTCGCTGACGGCGAGTACGCCCTTCAGTTCGTTCTCCGCCGCTTCTTTGAGGACGTGGTTGACCTGTTCGACCAGGGTAGATTTTTCGACTTCGACCACCAGATCGACCACCGAGACGTTGGGGGTGGGTACCCGGAAGGCGAGGCCGTCGAGCTTGCCTTTGAGTTCAGGGAGCACCAGGCCGATCGCCTTGGCAGCTCCGGTGCTGGTGGGCACGATGCTGAGGGCAGCGGCACGGGCGCGGCGCAGGTCGCGGTGGCTCGCATCGAGCAGGCGCTGATCGCCGGTGTAGCTGTGGATGGTCGTCATCGTTCCCTTGACGATCCGGAACTGCTCGTGAAGAACTTTGGCCACCGGCGCAAGGCAGTTGGTCGTGCAGGAGGCGTTGCTGATGATCGTGTGCTTGTCGTGCTCGTAGAGGTGATGGTTGACGCCGTAGACGAAGGTACCGTCGTCGTTTTTGCCTGGAGCAGTAATCAACACCTTCTTGGCACCGGCGGCCAGATGCTTGGAGGCACCGTCGCGGCTGGTGAACACGCCCGTCGATTCGATCACCAGATCGATTCCCCAGTCCTTCCAGGGCAGGTTGAGGGGGTTGCGATCGGAATAACACTTGATCGTGTGGCCGTTGGTGATGAGCGAGTTCTCGTCGGAACTTACCTCACCGCCGAAGGTGCCCAGCATCGAATCGTACTTGAGCAGGTGGGCGTTGGTGTGTGGGTCGGAGGTGTCGTTGATGGCAACGACTTCGATATGCGACTCCTTGCGACCCAGCCAGCAGCGCAAAAAGTTGCGCCCGATCCGTCCGAAGCCGTTGATTGCTACTCTGATGGTCATTATTGCGTCCCTGCTAGATGAAAACCCGTGGTGGAGTGCATACCTCCAGCCATCTGAAGTTTACCCCGAAAATTCCAGCACAGCAGCTTGGGCATTAGGTAAAAATACTTGAGCAGTGGCGGGCCACTGCCGATCGCCTAGGCTGAAGGAAGAGTTTCTGTGATCGTCCTTGCCCGCCTCCACCAATCGCCCGATTGTCGTCGGTGTCGCCGGTGCCTCCGGCCTCATCTATGCCGTGCGCACCCTGGGTTTTTTGCTCGCTGCCGACTACGAGGTGGACCTGGTGGCTTCCCGCGCCAGTTTTATGGTCTGGCGCGAGGAGACGGGCCAGACGATGCCCGCTGAGGCCAGTGAGCAGGAGCGCTTCTGGCGCGAGCAGTGCGGCGCGCTCGCGGGCAAGTTGCGCTGTCACCCCTGGGCCGATGTCGGCGCTTCGATCGCGAGCGGTTCTTACCGCACACGCGGCATGATCGTCATCCCCTGCAGCATGGCCACCGTCGGCAAGCTGGCCGCCGGGCTCAGTTCGGACCTGCTGGAGCGGGCAGCGGACGTGCATCTAAAAGAAGGCCGTTCTCTGGTACTGGTGCCGCGCGAGACGCCTTTTAGCCTCATCCACCTGCGCAACCTCACTGCCCTTGCTGAGGCTGGAGCCCGGATCGTGCCTGCGATTCCCGCCTGGTATCACCGCCCCCAGAGCATCGAGGATCTGGTCGATTTTGTGGTTGGCCGCGCCCTCGATCAGCTCGATATCGATCACGATCTTTTTGAGCGCTGGCAACCGGATCGGTGAAATCTGCGGGCGAGTTGCAGTCAAACGCCGGGAGGCGTTTATAATTTTGGCGCAGGTCAAACGGCGGCGATGGTAGCAATCAGGGTCGGTCTATTGGGCTACGGCGGGCTTGGGCAGGCAGCGGGGCGGCTGCTCGCCCACAAGCGCGAGTTGCAACTGGTGGCAGTTGCTGATAGCAAAGGCTACGCCCACAGCGGCGACGGACTCGACGCGGTGGCGCTGGAACAGGCGATGCGCATCCACGGGTCGGTGGGCTATCTGGGGACAGCCGGTGTGCTCACCTCCGATCCCATCGAGGCGCTGCTCGCCCAGAATGTCGCCGTGGACGGTTACTTTCTCGCACTGCCCAACCTGCCCAACACCTTCATGGCCTCCGTCGCCCAAAGTTTTATCGCCAGCGGTTGGCGCGGCGTACTTGTCGATGCGATCAAGCGCACGAGCGCTGTTGAGCAACTGCTTAGCCTCGAAGATGCCTTCAAGCGCTCAGGCATCACCTACATTACTGGCTGCGGAGCGACGCCCGGCCTGCTGACGGCGGCGGCAGCCCTCGCCGCCCAGAGCTTTGTCGAAGTCCTGAGCGTGCGGATCACCTTCGGCGTCGGCATCGCCAACTGGGAAGCCTATCGCTCGACGGTGCGCGAGGACATTGCCCATCTAGAGGGCTATTCGACCGAGCAAGCCCGCTCGATGAGCGATGCGGAGGTGGCGGCACTGCTTGAGAGCACCGGCGGCCTGCTCAAGCTCGAAAATATGGAACACGCCGACGACATCCTGCTGGAGCGCGCCGGAATCTGTGCGCGGGAGCGGGTGCAGGTAGGCGGTGTCGTCGATACGCGCAATCCCCAAAAACCGCTCAGCACCAATGTCCAGCTCACCGGTCGCACCTTCGAGGGCAAAATCTCCACCCACAGTTTCGTCCTTGGCGACGAGACCTCGATGGCGGCCAACGTCTGCGGTCCCGCCTTCGGTTATCTCAAAACTGGGGTCGAGCTGCACAGACGCGGCCACTACGGAATCTGGAGTTCCGCCGATTTGATGCCCCGTTTCGCCCACTAGTCCCTATGACCCGTATCTCCCGAGAACAACTCAACCGGATCAGCGGCTTTACCAACAGCAGCCATCGGATGCGCGCCCGCGTCATCCTCAACCGCTTCTGGTGGGACAGCTTTGGCCGCACCTACCGCAACAGCGCCGACTTGCTGCTTCTGAACGGTCCGCAGGCAGAAGCGCTGCTGGAGAAGCTGACGCGGGAGTGGGAGGACGAATGGCCCGGCGCTTCGAGGAGTTGACACTCGCCGAGCCCTCTGGCCATAATGAAGTTCGCGCTCTGCGGGTGTAACTCAGTGGTAGAGTGCTTCCTTGCCAAGGAAGATGTCGAGAGTTCGAATCTCTTCACCCGCTTGCTCTTAAAATCTGATTGCAGGCTTTCAGAGAAAAACCAACCTTCAAGTTAACTCGAAGCGCTGGTGTAAAAGCGCAGGGCAAAGCGCCAGAAAAGAGCGGACGCCAGAAATAGAAAAGCAGCGAGGGCGGCGGCTCCGGCGAGCCAGACGATCTGCGTTCGGCCCAGCAGGGCTTCGGCGGGTACGGTGGTGAGAAAGGCGACCGGGATAACGAAGGTAAAGAAGAGGCGATAGGCGAACGGGTAGGCCACCATCGGGTAGCGGCCCGCTTCGAGTAAGCCGTTCAGCACTTCGGTGACGTTGTAGATCTTGACAAACCAGATGCTCGTCGCCCCGAGCATGAACCAGAGGCTGTAGAGGATGACCAGGCCAAAGGCGAGGGGAACAAGGGCGAGCAGGTAGTTGCCGGGGGCAATCCCAAGGCGGCCACCGGCATAAAAGATAAGAAACAGGCCAAAGCCCAGATCCGGCAGACCCCAGGGCGAGAGCGAGCGCGTCGAGAGCCAGAACTGGCTGCTGATGGGCTTGAGCAGCACGAAGTCGAGGGTGCCCTGCTGCACCTGCTGGACGATCCGGTTGAGATTGGGACTGAGGAAGGTGGTGCCGAAGCCCTGAAAGACGGTAAAAAGCCCGAGCACGACTACCGCCTCCTCCCAGCGCCAGCCCGCGAAGCGGTAGCCGTTGCCATAAAAAAGAAAAAGACCGAACAAACTGCCCGCGAGCTGGCCCAGGCTGTTGATCGCCGCCAGAACGAAGTTGGCGCGATATTCTGCCTCCGCCGCCAGAGCCGTCGTCCAGAACAGTTGCAGTACTCGCAAGTAGCGCATGGGAGCATTATCGCCCAGGCGGATTTATGCCCAGTACCTGGCGCGCTCGACGGCCCGCTGCCAGATGGCGAAGGTGGCCTGGGTAGCAAGCTGGTGCTCGCCCGGCACGAAGGTGCGGTCGATGGGCCGCTCGGCTACCAGCCGGTCGTAGTCCGGCCAGAAGCCCGTGCCCAGTCCGGCGGCA
This sequence comes from Gloeobacter kilaueensis JS1, assembly GCF_000484535.1. Classification (NCBI taxonomy): domain Bacteria; kingdom Bacillati; phylum Cyanobacteriota; class Cyanophyceae; order Gloeobacterales; family Gloeobacteraceae; genus Gloeobacter; species Gloeobacter kilaueensis. Next base: position 1,245,093 of record NC_022600.1, read on the forward strand.
AAGGCCGCTCCCTGGGCGGTGGTGTCGATGAGGGCGGGCCGCTCGACCGGAATACCCAGCACGTCCGCCTGCAGTTGCATCAAAAAGTCGTTGCGCACCGCGCCGCCATCGACTTTGAGCCGCTGCGGAGGAGTACCGGTGTCGGCGGTAAGCGCGTCTGTCACCTCGCGCACCTGAAAGGCGATCGCCTCAAGCACGGCCCGGACGATCTGGGCCCGCCCGCTGCCACGGGTGAGACCAATGAGGAGCCCCCGCGCCTCCATATCCCAGTGGGGTGCCCCCAGACCACTGAGTGCTGGAACGAAGTAGACGCCGCCGTTATCCGGGATACTGCCGGCGAGGGCAGCCGTCTGGTCGGCGGTCTCGATGATCCCGAGGCTGTCGCGCAGCCACTGCACGCACGCACCGGAAGTAAAGATCGCTCCTTCTAGGGCGTAGCCGGTGGAGCGCGTATCGCTCCAGGCAACGGTACTCAGCAGGCGGTGGCGCGAGAGGATGGGCCGATCGCCCGTGTAGGCGACCAGAAACGAGCCTGTGCCGTAGGTACACTTCATCAGGCCAGGCCGGTTGCAGCCGTGGGCAAAGAGGGCCGCCTGCTGATCGCCCAGGATGCCCGCGATCGGGGCGCTGTAGCCCAGGATGGCGTGGTCGGTGTGGGCGAGCACACCTATCGATGGCTTGATTGTGGGCAAAATCTCGGCGGGAATATTGAGCAGCGCCAACAGCTCCGCGTCCCAATCTAGAGTCTGGAGGTTAAAGAGCATCGTGCGCGCGGCGTTGCTCGTGTCGGTGAGGTGCGCTTGCCCGCCAGTGAGTTTCCAGACGATCCAGCTGTCGATCGTCCCGGCTTTGAGAGTATTAATAGAAGGCCGGTGGTGCTCCAGCAGCCAGGCAAGTTTGGTGGCCGAAAAGTAAGCGTCGATTACCAGGCCCGTGCGCTGCTGGATCGGTCCCTGCCAGCCTGCGGCCACCAGCTTCTGACACAGAGGGGCGGTGCGCCGGTCCTGCCAGACGATGGCGTTGCCGATCGGTTCACCCGTGGGGCCATCCCAGAGCAGACAGGTCTCGCGCTGGTTGGTGAGGCCAATGGCGGCAATGTGAAACTGGCCCGGTGCGTGGACTTCGGCGATCACCTCGCAGGTGAGCTGCCAGATGACGAGCGGATCGTGCTCGACCCAGCCGGGCAGCGGATAGATCTGGGGCAATTCGCGGTAACTGCCGGCGACGAGTGCGCCAGAACGATCAAATAGCAGGGCACGGATGCCCGTGGTGCCCAGATCGAGGGCGAGTACGACCTCGCGGCTCACAGGAGCACTCGCGGCGGGATGAACCAGAGCAGGTTGCCTGTGAGGGCAGTCGGTTCGATAGCGATGCGCACCACCCCCGCTTTTTTGATGTCGAGGCCCCGCCGGGGACTGCCCCAGAGGAGCGCCTCCGCCCACAATCCCAGATCGGGCTGGTGGCCCACGATCGCTGCGCTCGTCACTGCCGGGTGGGCCACCAGCCACTGCCTGAAGTCAGCCAGAGCCCCGCCGGGAGAAAGGGGTGTAAAAAGTTCCAGCAAACTGGCCAGCCCCTCCTCGATCAAGATCTCAGCGGTCTGACGGGCGCGAATAAGCGGACTGGTCAGAACAATCTCCAGTTGCACATCCAGCTCGCGCAAGCGCTTTGCCACCCGGCGGGTTTTCTGACGGCCTTCTTCGGTCAGAACCCGCTCTGCATCGTTGGTACGGGTACCATGTTCCTCGGCGATGCCGTGGCGAACCAACAACAGATCCATGCCGCCTCTCTCCAACTGCCACTGCTGCGATGAGCTAATATAGCCCCGTGTTATTCCTGTAGGCTATGAAATTTCCTGGAGCATCGCCCGGTTGGCGTCAGGCTGTCTGGCTTGTTCTGTCGATTGCCCTCTTCACCTTCTCGGTTGCTGCCCTGCCCGTCCTCGCCCTGAGCGAAGATCAACTGGTTGCCAAACTCAACGCGGTCCCGGTCTTTACGATCATCGATGCCAAGGGTTCGCCCCTGCTGCTCATTCCCAAACAACAAAAAGACATCGGCATCTTAAATTTTTATCTCGACTCCACTCTGGCGCAGCAGGCGATAAAACTGGTCAAAGACCAGAACCCCGACAAGGGCAAGGTCTATCAGGTCGCCTCGACGGCCCTTGGGCGCGCCTACACGGCGATCAAACAGGAGCGCGAAAAAAAAGACAGCAAGGTGCGCTTTCAATTTTTGAGCAGTCCTGCCAGCATCCAGTACGCCTATCAGGTCGCCAAGAAAAAAGATCCCAACCTCAAAAATTTTCAGGGGGTACCGGTCTTTTTTCTCACCGGCGGTGATCGGCGCGGCATTCTCACCCTCAAGCGCAATGGCCAGGAGTTTCTGCCGATGTTCTTCTCAGAAGTTGACCTGCAGCGCAATCTGGCGGCGCTGCGCAAGGGCCGCTCCGACCTGCCCGGCAACCTGAGTGTCGAGGTGGCCACCCTCGATTCGGTAGTGGGCACGATGCTCAGCGGGCAGAGCGACAAGGATGCTGAGAAGATTACTTTTATTCCCTCTCGGGCTGCCCTCGAATACGCCAAAACCCTGCAGAAGCCTAAATAGAGGAACTCCTCGGCAACCTGGGCGGTCTTGCACTACGATGGCTAGGGCTACAGACCCACGCATTTAGACAACTGACCACCGTACCTTTTTGGAGTGACATGCAACGACTTTTTGTGCAGAGATTGGCGACATTGAGCCTCACCGGTCTGCTGAGCGCAATCGCAGTCTGTACCTCCGCTCAGGCCCTTCCCGAGGAAGATGTCATCAAAAAACTCGACAGCGTGCCGGTCTTCACGATCGTCGATCCGAAGGGCAATCCGCTGATCATCACTGTCAAGGATAAAGACAAGAAGGACACTTCCATCCTGCCACTGTTTCTCGATCAAAAGGCGGTGCAGGACGCCTACGGCAATTTCCAAAAAAATAACGCCCAGGCCGCCAAAAATTCACAGATCGGAGTCATCAGCCTTGGGCAGGCTTTCAAGGCCGTCCGCGACGAGCAAAAGAAAAAAGACAACAAAGTCGCGTTCCAGTTTTTGACGGACCCCAAGACCGTCGATTACGCCCTTGAGATCTCCAAAAAGTCAGATGCCAACATCAAGAGCTTTCCTGGCATCCCGGTCTTCTACGCGATGGGCAGCGACGACAAGACCAAGGCCAAGGGCTTCGTTACCTTTGAAAAGGATGGCAAGCAGTACGTGCCGCTGTTCTTCGATCAAAAAGATCTCGAGCGCAACGTCAACGAGATCAAGCGTTCCAAGCCCGAACTGGCCAAGCAGATGAATATCGAGGTGGCTTCCCTCGATTCGGTGGTCTCGACGATGCTCGAGGGCAAAAACGACGCCGAATTCACCAAGCTCACCTTTGTACCGTCGCTGCAGGCGGTCCAGTACGTCCAGACGCTCCAAAAAAATGCCAAGGCCCAGGCCGGTCCGGCTCCAGCTCCAGCGCCAGCCTCCGCTCCGGCCCCCTCGACTCCGCCCAAATAAGTTACCTGCCGGTGGCCGGTGAAGCTCGCAGCTGGTACGCCCAGGCGCTTACCCAGGCGCAGGAGCGAGGAATCGATCCGGCTGAAGTCGATTATCTGGTCGAAGCGGTAAGCGGCCTCGACCGCCTGCGCTTGCGGCTGTTGGGGCCGGAGGCGCTTGGGCCCTTTGAGGACAAACTGACGAAGCTGTGGCGGCGACGGCTCAGCGAGTGCGTTCCGGTCCAGTACCTGACGGGCCGGGCCTACTGGCGCGATCTGGAGCTGCAGGTCAATCCGGCTGTCCTTATTCCCCGCCCCGAGACCGAACTATTGGCCGATCTGGCCATTGCCTTTTGCCAATCGCTCGAACAACCCCTGCTGGCCGACCTGGGCACGGGCTCAGGGGCGATTGCCGTCGCCGTCGCCCGCGCTCTACCGACGGCGACACTCTGGGCCACCGATATCTCAAAGCAGGCGCTGGCTGTGGCCGATGCCAATATCCGCACCTACGGCCTGACAGAACGGATTCATCTGGTGGAGGGCGACTGGTTTAGCCCCCTGCCCCTGCTCGCCTTCGACTGCCTTATCAGCAATCCGCCCTACATCCCGAGCGCCGAGGTCGATCGGCTGATGCCCGAAGTGCGGCTGCACGAGCCACGGCTTGCCCTCGACGGCGGGGCGGACGGGCTGGAGACGATCCGGCTGCTGGTGGCGAAAGCAAGGCGTTACCTGCGGCCAGGGGGGCTTGTGGCCATCGAGCTGATGGCCGGACAGGCCGCAGCGGTCGTCGAGCTGATCGAAAAAGCAGGGCAGTACGACCAGATTCGCACGGTCTGCGACTGGTCGGGGATCGAGCGCTTTGTCTGCGCTAACGCTTGGCAGCCAGGATCATGATCATGTTGCGGCCCTCGACCGAGGGCTCCTGCTGCACTTCGCCTATTTCACTGACATCGCTCGCCAGCTGCATCAGCAGGTTTTTAGCCAGCTCGGCGTGCTGGATCTCGCGGCCACGAAACATGATCGTGCATTTGACCTTGTCGCCGTCTTTGAGAAATCGAATCGTGTCGCGCACGCGCACCTGATAATCGTGCTCGCCGATTGTATAGCGCATTTTGACTTCTTTGACATCGGCGGTGTGCTGCTTTTTGCGCGCTTCTTTTGCGCGTTTTTCTTGTTCAAACTTGTACTTGCCGTAATCCATGATCCGGCAGACGGGTGGCTGGGCATCTTCGCTGACGACGACCAGATCGAGGTTGCGCTCCTCGGCGATGCGCAGAGCGTCGCGCGGATGCATGATGCCAAGCTGGGTGCCATCGGCGTCGATGGCGCGAATCTTTGGAAAGCGGATTCGCTCGTTGATCATGGGCAGGTTCGCTTGTCCACGGTCAGAGCGCTTTTTGATGACCAATCTTCTAAGAGCCTCCAGTCGAGAAAAGCTTTCCCAAAAAACAAAGCAAGCCGGAGCGTCGGCCCTGGCTGCAGGTGGTTGGAAAAAGCGTGTTGATACTATTAGGATAGAAACTTCCGTTGCTCTCTGTCAAGTCACCGAAGTCTCACGGGTGTGCGCTTTGACGGCCTTTGACGCCTTTGAAGTCGAAGTCGAACTGGACGATGCGGTTGTGCGCGGCGAGTTGCTCGTGCCCGCTGCGCCGGTTGCCGCTGGGGTGTTGTTCGTACCGGCGGGCGGGCTGAGTGACCGCGACGGCAACGACACCGACGTCGGCTTTGCCCCCCTGCGCCAGCTGGCGGAGGGGCTGGCGGAGCGGGGGATTGCCTCCCTGCGCAGCGAGGGGCGCGGCGTCGGCAGAAGCAGCGGCGAACTGGCAAGTCCCCAGACCGCCCTCGAAGATTTTCTCGCCCTCATTGCCCGGTGTTCTCGCTATCCGGAACTGGGAACCCGCCCGGTGCTCCTCGCTCACGGTGCCGGTTGTACCCTGGCGCTCGTCGCTGCGACCCGGCTGGTGGACGATCCGCCGGCTGGCCTGGTGCTGATTGCGCCGCCGGTGAGCCCGGTGGGCGAATTGATGGGCTATCGGCAGGCAGCCGCCGCCCGGCTGGCGGATCTGCCTCCGGGCGAACGACTGGTGGCCCTCGCCCAGTTGCAGGCCGAGTACGGCGAGCGGCCCGCCCTGCTGCCGGTGAGCTTGAAGGCGATTAGCTGTCCAATTCTGGTCGTGCAGGGCACCGCCGATTGGATCTTTCCGCCGGGCGAATCGCTGCGGCTCGTAAGCAAGCTGCCCAACGCCGAGCGCCTGCTCTTAGACGGGCTCGATCACTGGCTGGTGCCCTTCGCGGGCTGGCGCTCGCCCGAGCAGAACCTGCGATCGGATCTGGCGGTGGCGGAGGAAGCGATCGAGCCCATCGCAGGCTGGATTGCTGCGCGTACTTAACAGTGGCCCGGTTCGCCCGCCCGGCTGGCTTAGAATGGGCGGGCCAACTTAGCCGAGGTTTTATGAGCACCGCACTGCGCTACTTGATGTGCGCCCCCTCCCACTACGAGGTGGACTACGTCATCAATCCCTGGATGGAAGGAAATGTCCATCGCTCCTCTCGCGAGCAGGCCGAGCGCCAGTGGCAGGGACTCTACCAGTTGCTCACCAGTCTGGCGCAAGTGCAACTGGTCGAACCGGCACCGGGCTGGCCCGACATGGTCTTTACGGCCAACGCCGGGCTGGTGCTCGACCGCAACGTGGTGCTCAGCCGCTTCTTTCACCCTGAGCGCCAGGGCGAGGAGCCGTACTTTCGCAGCTGGTTCGAGAAGCAGGGCTACGTCGTCTGCGAGCTACCCGAAAAGATCGCCTTTGAAGGGGCAGGAGATGCGCTTTTTGATCGCGAGGGGCGCTGGCTGTGGGCGGGCTACGGTTTTCGCTCCTCCCTCGAATCGCACCCGTACCTGGCCAAGTACCTCGACAGCGAAGTGCTCTCGCTGCGGCTGGTCGATGGCCGCTTCTATCACCTCGACACCTGCTTTTGCCCCCTCGCCGACGGCTACCTGCTCTACTACCCGCCCGCCTTCGACGAGATTTCTAACCGCCTCATCGAGTCGCGGGTCCACCCCGACAAGCGGATCGTCGTCGGTGAAGCCGATGCGGTCAACTTTGCCTGCAACGCCGTCAACGTAGGCCGGACGGTGATCGTCAACCAGGTGACGGCGGGCCTCGCTGCCCGGCTCGACAGCTGCGGCTTTGCCGTCCGCCAGACGCCCCTCACCGAATTTCTCAAAGCCGGTGGAGCGGCCAAGTGCCTGACGCTGCGCCTGACTGAGCCGCGCACCGTCGAGCTGCCCCAGGTGCAGACGACGGCGCGCACGGTCGAATTGAGGGGCCACCTCCTCGATTCGGCCCTGATGACCGAGGTGATCGACCTCATTCAAAAAGGCGGGGCGAGCTTCCAGATCGAAGATTTTAAGGTCGGTCTGCGCCGCCAGGACACTTCCTATACCCGGCTGCGAATCACCGCCCCCAGCACCGATACTTTAGAAAGCGTGCTCACCCAGCTCATCGACCGGGGCGCAGCGCTGCCGGAGCAGGCCGAAAGGGACGCGGAGCTGCAGCCGGTGAACCAGCAGGGCGTTGCCCCGCAGGATTTTTATGTCACCAACATCTACCCGACCGAGGTGCGCATCGCCGGCCAGTGGGTGCTCGCCGCCAACCAGCGCATGGACGGGGCGATCGTCGTCGATCCTGAGACTGCCAGTGCCCGCTGCGTCCTGTTGCGCGATGTCAGGGTGGGCGATCAGGTCGTCTGCGGCGTCGATGGCATCCGCACCCGCCATCAAAAAGCGCGGCCCGACCGTTCCGAGCGCGAAGAATTTGCGTTTATGGCGAGCGGCGTCTCCAGCGAAAGGCGGGTGGAACTGGTAGTCGAGCAGGTGGCCTGGCAGCTCAGGCGGTTGCGCCAGCAGGGCGGCAAGGCGGTGGTAGTGGCCGGTCCAGTCGTCATCCACACCGGCGGCGGCCTTCATCTCGCTACCCTGATTCGCGAAGGCTACGTCCAGGCGCTGTTGGGCGGCAACGCCATCGCCGTCCACGATATCGAACAGGCGTTCCACGGCACCTCCCTGGGCGTCGATCTCCAGCGCGGCGTCGTCATCCAGGGCGGCCACCGCCACCACCTCAAGACGATCAACCTGATTCGCGGCTGCGGCAGCATCCGCCAGGCCGTCGAGCAGGGCGTCCTCCGCTCGGGCATCTTCTACGAGTGCGTCAGAGCCGGTGTGCCCTTCTCCCTCGCCGGTTCGATCCGCGACGACGGACCCCTGCCCGACACCGAGATGGACCTCATCGAGGCCCAGGCCGACTACGCCCGCCTGCTCAAGGGAGCCGAGATGATCTTGATGCTCTCCTCGATGCTCCATTCGATCGGCGTCGGCAACATGACCCCCGCCGGTGTAAAGATGGTCTGCGTCGATATCAACCCGGCGGTGGTCACCAAGCTCGCCGATCGCGGCTCGGTCGAATCGACCGGCGTCGTCACCGATGTCGGTTTGTTTTTGAGCCTCCTGGTGCGCCAGCTGCACTACCTGGGCAACTGAGCAAGGGGCAGACGAACAGTAAAAGTCGCTCCCTGGCCTGCTCCGGCGCTCTCGGCTCGAATCTGGCCGCCGTGCAGGTGGATGATCTCGCGGGCGATGGCAAGCCCCAGCCCGAGGCCACTGCCGTTGTGGTGAATAGCCCTCTCGCTCTGGTGAAATAGCTCGAACAGGTGCGGCAGCGCCTCGGCGACGATACCGATGCCGCTGTCAGAGACGATAAGTTCGATCTCAGAGCCCTGGCTGCGCAGAGTGATCTCGATGCGTCCACCCTCGGGGGTGAACTTGATCGCGTTGGTGAGCAGGTTCCAGACCACCTGGCCCAGCCGCTCGCGATCGGCCAGCACCTGAACGCCCTCGTCCACAGCGATCTGTAAGACCAGTTCGATCCGCTTTTGTTGGGCAGCGAGCATCACCGTGTCGAGGGCGGAGCGGACAACTGCCTGGAGGGCAACCGGCTGCAGCTCAAGCCGCAGCTTGCCCTGGATGATCCGGGAAATATCTGACAGGTCGTTTACCAGCTTGCTCTGAGTAGCGGCGTTGCGCTCGATGATTTCGAGGGCGCGGGCGCTGGTCGATGGGTCGAGGCGCTCGGCGCGCAACAGCACAACCCAGCCCAGAATCGAATTGAGGGTCGTGCGCAACTCGTGGGAGAGAATCGATAGAAAACGATCTTTGGCGCTATTGGCTGCCTGCGTCCGACGCAGGGCCCGCTCCGCCTTTAACCGTCCGGCCCGCTCCTGGCGCAGAGTCTTCTCAAGAGCGGCGACGTAGGTGGCCTGGGCGGCAGAATCCTGGGCCGGCAAAGACGAGGTGGAGCGAGAAACGTCCATGACTTCTATCAGAACGCAACGATAGGACTGGACCCACTCCTCCATTTACAGCAAAGCGCATTTGTCTGACTACTGCTACACCTGAATGGGGGAAGCGCTAGAATTTTACTAAAAATGACATATTTCTTTATTGACTTGCATCAGGCTTTTTGTACTCGAAAGCCCGTATCTCAACACTTTTTGAGCGAGAACAGCGTCAGGAGCTGTATGAGAAATCTTCCTGATTGTACATGTCTGGCCGTCCAGGTGGAAGAACAGCCTTTCGTCAGTTATTCTGGGCGAGGGAAAATGCTTTGTCCAGTCAAAACCACCAGGGTCTCTCCAACTCCGCAATGGGTATCTCTAAAAACCGACAGCGAATCCGAAACGCGACGAGAGCAAAAAGCGTTGCCGCCTGCCTGGTTCTCACCGGCGGGCTACTGACGGCGGCTCCTGCCTGGTCGCACGACTACTGGCTCATGCCCGAGAAACTGACCGCTGTCCCCGGTGAGCCAATCAAGGTGCATCTTTACTACGGCGACGATTTTAAGATCGAGAACGAGCGGCCCTTTCAAAAAGACCGCACACCCCGTTTTCAGCTCAGCTCAGCCACCGGCGGGCGCGATCTTGGCGCTACTGCCAAAGACGGCCAGCTGCCCCTCGTCGATCTGAGGCTCGATACTCCCGGCACCTACCTCATCAGCCTCGACCGCAATGCCCAGAACATCGTGCTCCAGCCCAAAGAATTTGAGGCGTACCTGAGCGAGGAAGGATTAAACGACATCCTGGTACTGCGCCGCAAACTTGGCAAAGCCCAGAGCCCTGGCCGCGAGCGCTACGCCCGCAGCATCAAGTCGATTATCCAGCTGGGAACGGTCTTCAACGACGACGTTGCCGGGCGCACGCTGGGCCAGACGATCGAGATTGTCCCCGAGCAGAACCCGGCCCGGCTGCGGTCCGGTGAGAATCTGAGCGTTCGCATCCGCTTCGCGGGCCAGCCCCTCGTCGATCAGCAGATCAACGCCTTTGGCCCCAACCGTCGGCTGGCAGCGCGCACCGACAGGGCGGGGCGGGCTACTTTTCGTCTCGATGAACCCGGTGCCTGGATCGTGCGGCTGGTCCACATGCGCCCCTGTACAAGCGACTGCGGCGCGACCGACTGGGAGAGTTTCTGGAGTTCGATCACCTTTGCGATTGCCGGCAGTTAATTCCAGCAGGCGCGGCTGTAGCGCGAACCGGCCTTTTGGGCGAGCAGCCCCCGCAGTTCAAGGCCCAGAAGCAGACTGGCCAGCTCTCCTCCTGCAAGCCCGGTGCGCTCTGCCAGTTCGTCGAAGCTGAGGCTGGCAGTCTCCAGGCACTCCCAGATTCGCCGCTCCGCCTCGTCCAATAGCGGCGTCGCCGGGGCGGGCGGAGTCGTGCGGATGAGATGGCTGCCCAGATCGACCAGCAACTGCTCAAGGCTGCAGATCACCCGTGCTCCCTGGGCAATCAGCTTCAAAGCCCCCTGGGACTGCAGAGAATCGAGCGGCCCCGGCAACACGAATAGCTCGCGGTTGTAGTCGCAGGCCAGGTTGGCTGTGATGAGTGCCCCAGAGCGCTCCGGAGCTTCGATAACGATCGTAGCCAGGCTCAGACCGGCGATGATCCGGTTGCGGCGGGCAAAACAGCCGCTCGGGCACTCGGCGTCGGGGGGCTGCTCGCACAGCAACAGACCCCGCCGGGCGATCCGCTCCGCCAGCTCGGTGTGCTCGTAGGGATAGATGCGCTCTAAGCCCGTGCCCAGAACAGCCATCGTCTCGCCTCCGGCCAGAGCGGCGCGGTGGGCAGCCCCGTCGATGCCCATCGCCAGCCCCGAGACGACCAGAAAACCGGCGCGGGCAAGGGCACCGGCAATCGCCTCCGCCCAGTGCAGGCCGTAGGCGCTCGGTCGCCGGGTGCCGACGACGGCGACAGCAGGCGGCAGGGGAGCAGGGCGATGGCCCCGATAAAAAAGCACCGCAGGCGGGTCGGGAATCTCGCGCAGCAGAGGGGGATAGTCCGAATCCGCCGGTGTCCAGAAGGTGGGCCAGCGCTTTTCGAGTCTGGCAAGCAGCGCCGCAGGTTCGATGCGGCGGCGAAAGGCAACGATCGCCTCCAGTTTGCGCTCCTGACAGCCTGCCTCCACGAGCGCTCCTGCGTCCGCTTCCCAGGCCGCCTGCAGTGTGCCGCAGTGATCCAGTAGTCGTCGGATCGTTGCGTTTCCTACCCCCGGCATCTGCTGCCAGGCCACCCAGTACGCCCGCTCTGTGCCCAATCCTCTGCCTCCTTCGATCGCAATCACAATGGCAGAGGGCAGCCACTCCCCACGAGCGCCGGACCGCCGCCAGACAGCAATTGTGCATACCCGCCAGCTTTGCCGCTAGGCTGGTGGCATTCGATGCGGGGGCCGTTTTTCTTGCTTGCGATCGGTTACTGGGCGATTCTTGGAGCGGCGGCGGGCAGCTTTGCCAATGTGGTGGCCGACAGGCTCCCGGCGGGGAGGTCTCTTCTCTGGCCGCCCTCCCACTGCGCGCAGTGCGGCAGGGTGCTGCGGCCTCTTGAGAACGTACCGGTCCTGGGCTGGCTGTGGCTGCGGGGCCGTTGCCGCAGCTGTGGGGCAGCGATCCCGGTGCGCTATGCGATCGTTGAAGCGTTGGGGGCACTACTTTTTGGACTTTTAGCCTGGCATCTGGGGGCGCGCTTTACGCCTGTGAGCATGGTCCAGACCGCCTTTTGGGGCAGCTTTTTGACGCTGCTTCTGGCCTTGAGCCTGATCGACCTCGACCGGCTCGAACTGCCGGGGGAACTTACGAGTGCCGGTATCGTCCTGGGCCTCGGGTTTCGGACGTTCTTCCCGATCTGGGCCACCGGCAGCTGGCCTGCGGGGCCGCCCGGTCTGGTGGATGCGCTCTACGGACTCATCCTGGGCATTGGCCTGTTCGATATAGTGAGCTACCTCGGAGAAAAAATGCTCGGCAAGGAGGCGATGGGCGGCGGCGACGCGGTGCTCGCGGCGATGATCGGCGTCTGGCTGGGCTGGAAACTCCTGCTGGTAGCACTTTTTGTCGGGTTTTGCCTGGGGGCGGTGGGCGGTATTTTAGGACTGGCCACCGGACACCTCAAGCGCGACGAGCCGCTGCCTTTTGGTCCTTTTCTCGCCCTGGGCGGGGTGGGTGGGCTATTGTTTGGGCAAAGCTGGCTCACGGGCTACTTGAGTTTATTTTGACGACGAGCGCCTGGAAGAACTGTGACGAGCGTACTGGCATCATTGTTTGGCAATCGCGAGGGACTGGGGATCGAGGTGACCCCCGAGCAGACGACGATCGCTCAACTCGAAAACAGCGGTGGGCGGCTGCGCCTCAGGCATCTATTGTCGGCGGCAACTCCAGCCGGGGCGATCGTCGATGGCCGCGTCGAAGATCCGCGAGCCGTCGCCGCGACGATTCAAGATCTGATGGCTACTGCCAGGCTCAAAGCCCGCCCGGTCGCGACCGCCATTCCGGCCCGCGAGGCGGTGATTCGCCTCTTTAATCTGCCCGCTGACCTGCAGGGAGCCGAGTTGCGGGCGGTGGTGCTCAACCAGGAAGCGGAACTGTACCTGCCCTATCCCCGCGAGGAAGCCTACGTCGATTTTCAGCCGCTCGAAGCGTTCGTCGATCCTGGCGGTGTGCGCCGCCAGGAAATTCTCCTGGTGGCAGCCCAGTACAGCGTCGTCAACTCCTACACCGAGGCGATTCGCCGCGCCGGGCTTGAAGTGGCGGCGGTCGATATCGCGAGCTTTGCCCTCACCCGCGCCCTGCAGGGGGAGTTGCAGCGCTTCTCGCCGGAGGAGGCGGTGGCCCTGGTCGTGCTGCAGGCAGACAGCACCGAAATCAATATCCTGTTTCGCGGCATCTGTCAGTTCTCGCGCACGGTCAGCCTCGGCACCTGGGAGTTGCGGCAGTTGCTGGAGCGCTCGAAGCTGCTTAAACCCGCCGGGGCCGCTGAACGGCAGTACGCCCAGGAAGAGGCGCTGCGCCGGGTGCTGCTCGATCTGGCCGAGGAGATCCGCCGCTCGCTCGATTTTTACCAGGCCCAGGGCGAAGGGGTTCCCCGCGTCGCCCAGGTGCTTCTGGCCGGTAGTGGGGCCGATATTCCCCGGCTCGATCAGTTTCTCAGCCAGCGGCTATTGTTGCCCGTCAGCCGCGTCGATCCGCTCTCCGCCCTGGCGCTACCCGCCCAGAGCGTGGGTGAGCCGTACCGGGCGGGGGTCGGGGCGGCCCTCGGGCTCGGGGCACGGAGCCTCAAATTTCCAGAGAAGCAGCCCTCGGCGATCTTCGTGCCGGAGATCAACTTCTTAAAAGACACGGCTGTGGCCGCTGCCAGCAACGGCTATGTCCCTGCCCTCAACACAGCCACCGAAGGCATTGCCAGCATCGATCCGCTGCTTATCGCGGCGGCGGTGCCGCTGGTGTCGCTGGCGGTGGTGGCGGCCCTCAGTCTCATCATCAACGCCCAGGTCAGCTCTAAAGAAGCGACTCTGGCAGAACTGGACGGCAAGATCACCCTGCTGGACCGGCAACTGGCCGATGTCCGGCAGCTCAAGAGCGACATCGAGGCTGAGCGGCGGCGGGTCGAAGCGGTGGTCGATCTATTTGATCTTTCGCGTCCCTGGTCGGCGGTCCTCGAAGATCTGCGCCGCCGGGTGCCGAAGGGCCTGTGGATCGAGTCGCTCGAATCGAGCCACACCAAGACCGGCGACACGATCAATATTCAGGGCGAGGCGCTGCGCTTCGAGGAGGTGGCAGCCTTTCAGCTCACCCTCAAAGATTCTCCCTTTATCGCCGACGCCCAGCTGGAGGACGCCGACAAAAAAGATGCCAAAGACGCCCGGCCTGCCACCGTCGCCTACAAGATGCAGGTGCGGTTAAATGCGCGCAAACTGCGCGAACTGATGACAGCCCTCGAACAGACGGGCTCGGCGGGCCTGCTCGAAAAATTGCGCCGCGTGCAGCAGGAGAAACTGGTCCGATGAGCAGCACCACCCGCCTTTTTGGCATCGAACTGGATCGTCGGGGGATCTCACTGCTGGTGGGCCTCGGAGGAATGCTCGTCGTCGGGCTCATCGCTGCACAGATCACCATTCCCCAGTACAACCGGATCGCCGATCTCGACAGCCAGCTCTATCAAAAAAATCTCGAACAAAAAAGCAAACAAATCGAACTCGAACAGGCACCGAAGCTGACCGCCGAACGGGCCCGCTCCGCCCGACTGCTCGCCGCAGTCACCTCACTCATCCCGCCCGCCGACAAGTTGCCCTCGCTGCTGGTCGATACGACGCGCCTGGTGAGGGCGAACCGGGCCGAGCTGCGCCAGTTCACGCCCAACCCGACGCGGGCCATCCCCGAAGCCGCCGGTGCAGCCAATATCCAGGCCAACTCCGCCAGAATCCGCTTAAACGGCAGTTTCGCCGAAATTCTCGCTCTGATGCGCGACATCGAACGGCTCGAAGCCCTGGTGCGCATCGAAAACGTCACCATCAAGGCCGCCGAAGATAAAAGCGGCACCCCCGCCCAGGTGCAGGTGCCCCTTCCCGGTACCCCGCCTGTCCAGCCCCTCACAGCCGAATTTGATCTGACCGCCTACGTTCTGGGCAAAGGGGCGGCACCGCCGCCGCCCGCAAAATCTGACCGCTAAATTCCACCATCACAATCGCCATGCTGCCTACTCCCTTGATCAGCCGGGGGGAGCCTCTTCGTCCTGGCAACTATTCGCTCTGGATCGCCCTCTTCGCTGTACTCGCCGTCGCTGTTGCCGGATTCGTCTACTCCCTGCAGCCGTCGCCGGAGGAACCCGCCGCGCCTGGGGTGCAAGGGGAGCCGGAGCCACCGCCCGCCGAACATCCGGCCCACCGGCTCGTTCCTCATTCTCAAACCCGCTCCGGCCTGATTCCGCTTCTCCCCCTGCCCACCCGTCCGTTGCCGGGCGGAGTCACCGATCC